>JAJCYM010000026.1 GCA_029262895.1 Roseivirga sp. | reverse complement strand
TCTCCAGCCTGTTCGCCTTCAAGCAGGAAATCACCATTGTAATCCGGGTCAGTCTCGCGTTTTTCCAAATCTTCCTTTGGAATCACCCTCAGATAAATATTATCTGAATGAGTGCCGTCTGTATTCAACCCCGGTCTTACATGCAGACCATGTGTATGCATGTTGGTGGTATGAATAGCATGTATACCATTTGCATGTTCACCCAGCTCCCAATCAGGTTTGAAATTGTATTTACTCGCATCGTAGCTTACGGGATTATTGTTATTGTCAGTGGGATAATAAGCGGGGTCAGTATCAAGGCCTATAGGAGTTGATCCCTGGTTGAGGCCCAGGTGGTTAAAAAGTTTTACCAGGAGGGTTTCATCTCCTTTCATACGAATGGTGGGACCGGGAGTGGCTCCATTGTACGAAAACAGTGCTGCACCAGGATTGCCAAGTCCTACTATAGAGCTTGGTGTTTGGTGTTCCACTACATTCATATGGAGTGCTTCTCCAGGCCATTGATGGGGTTTCCAAACCCAAGGCTCATCCCAGGTTTCTGTTGCAGTGGCTGCATCCACTGGTAGTGTGGATTTTTGTTTAGCGTTTTTTTGCTGAACTTCACTCTCTGGTGCTGCTTCCTTGTCAGAAGGTGAAAGGGACAGTGGACCTGCCACCAGGGGGGCTGCTGCTCCCATCAGACCTAGACCTAAAAAGCTTCTTCTGCTTACACCAGATAAAGCTGACCCGCTTTGGGTTTTATTGCCTGATTCATTTTCAGACTCGGATAATTGATTCTTTTGAGTTGGGGAGGAGTTTCTGTTTTTCTTAGCCATTCTTTTAATGCTTTGGTTGAGGTTGAGCGGAACAAATGTGTTCCAACCTTATCAAGTTAATTAGAATTATTTGATGCATTTGTATCATACCGAGAATAAATTGTTTGGACAGAAGAAATATTGAATAGAAGTTTAAGCTAACGCGCACAATTCCAGTTGAATAACTTTGCCCCTTACCCATTTTTACGACTCAGCCCAGTGTTTATTCTGGGTATTGTGGTATTCCATTATTTGTCAGAGTACCTGAACATAACTCTGGTTGTTCCTTTTGCACTGATTGTTGTATATGGTTTATTAAGCCTTGCCAACTCCATGAAGTTCAAGGCCATCATAGGACTGCTAGGAGTTTGCATAATTTTCCTGTTCGGCTATTTCAGGTTGCAGTTTTTTAAAGATGATCTAAGAGCAGATCATTTGATTAATCATCAAGATACCATCGAAGCTTACGAGGCCATTGTTGTTGATGGCCCCGACTTGAAAAGCAATAGCATTAAGGTGGTTGTACAATTGACGAAAGTTCATAACAACCTGACAGATCCTTTCCAAAGAACAGCCAAAATCAATCTTTATCTGGATAAGGAGAAAGGGGCCGACCTTAATTATGGGGATGTTCTCTTAGTCCATGGTGAACCGGAAAGGATGCAGGGGCCGCAAAATCCGGGAGAGTTTGATTATCGAAATTATCTGGTTTATAATAATATTTTTCATCAGCACTTTGCCGGAGATGCATTTGCGGTTATTGGACACCAGCCAATATCAAAAATCATTGACCTTTCTTTAAAGCTTAGAAAACAATGCACAGACCTTATTACCGACCTGTTGCCTAATGATGAAGTGCGGGGAGTGGTATTGGCACTAGTGATCGGTGTTAAAGATGATCTTGATTCAGAGGTGCTGAAAGCATATTCGGCTGCTGGTGCCACCCATGTTTTGGCTGTTTCCGGGCTCCATGTGGGGATTATTTATGGGCTGGTGTTGCTTATCTTCAAACGACTAAGATTGACCGGCAACAAGGCCAGATGGTACCTGGCGGTAGTTAGCCTCCTTATTCTATGGACTTATGCCTTTGTTACTGGGCTATCACCCTCTGTATTGAGAGCGGTGTGCATGTTCTCCTTTATCGCCATCGGAAAAGCAACTAAGAGAAACACCAATATCTACAATACCCTGGCTGCTTCGGCATTTGTACTACTTTGGTACAACCCTTATTTAATTATGAGCGTTGGTTTCCAACTCTCATATTTAGCGGTGTTTGGCATTGTCTATCTACAACCCAGGTTCTATGAGTTGCTGACTTTCAAAAACGGTATGCTGAATTGGGCCTGGGGGATCACCTGTGTTTCTGTAGCCGCCCAAATTGCCACCGGGCCTTTGAGTATGCTCTATTTTCATCAGTTTCCGGCCTATTTCTTCATATCGAACTTATTTATTATTCCTGCAGCACTGGCAATTCTGGTTGTGGGGTTGGGACTTTTATCCCTTGGATGGTTGCCTCTGGTGGGGACAGCTATTGCCTGGATTCTGACCCAATTTGTTTTGCTCGTTAATTGGATGGTTTTTCAAGTAGAGAAAATTCCAGGCAGTGTGATTGAAGGCATACAAGTCAAGACTTATGAGACTTGGATGGTTTATTTAAGCATCATATTTACCATTTACTTTTTCGCGAAAAAGCGATTCAATTACCTGATCGCAGCAGTGACCATAGCTCTGTTTTTTGGACTGAGTCAGGTTGTGGATCGCTCAAGGTACAATCAACAATCAAGCCTGAGCTTCTTTAATGTTAGAAATGCTTCAGTTGTAGACTTTAAGGTGGGTGCGCAGGCCAGGTTATTGGGAGATTCCGCCTTTATCAATGACTCGGAGAAACTGAGATTTAGCATACAACCCAAAAGGTTGGTTTCTTTCCAGGACATTCATATTAAAAACGATGATTTGGAGTTGGCCTCACAAGTGCTTGGGGTAGGTGAATTGATAAGTTTTCAAGGAAACACCTATTTGTTTTTGAAGGGAAAGGCGATTGGTGATGTACGGATGAAATCAAAGATTCATGTTAACACGATTATAGTGAGTGACCATGCTGTTTCAAACTTGAAGCAGTTAACCGATCTGTTTGAATTTGACAGGCTTATTATTGACAAATCGAATAGAAAGTATTTGGCTGATAGACTCCTAAGTCAGGCGGAAATCTTAAATTTAGAAGTCCACTCCATTTATGAAGAAGGATTTTTGGAGTTAAATGCAAACGAATGAGTTATGTAGAATATGAAGCGAGTGACCGAATTGGCTTCATTACATTAAACAAACCCGAGAAGCGCAATGCCTTAAATGGGGAGGTTGTCACAGAATTGAAGGCTGCTTTTCAGCGAGCCGAAGAAGATGATACTGTCAAAGTTATTGTGTTGCAGGCTAATGGCCCAGCTTTTTGTGCGGGAGCCGATTTGGCCTATTTGGAGCAACTTCAACAAAATTCCTATGAGGAAAATCTGGCAGATTCCAACCACTTAAAGGAGCTCTTTCTTCAGATCTATACCCACCCAAAAGTGGTGATCGCAAAAATCCAGGGCCATGCCATTGCAGGAGGCTGCGGACTTGCCACAGTTTGCGATTTTTCGTTCACCGTTCCCGAAGCGATGTTTGGTTATACTGAAGTGCGTATCGGCTTTGTTCCGGCCCTGGTTAAAGTTTTTTTACTTCGAAAATTGGGTGAAGGCAAGGCGAAAGAACTACTACTCTCTGGAGAACTGATCTCTGCACAAAAGGCGGTCGAAATGGGCTTGATCAATTGGTCTGTTCAGGCAGATGATTTAGATCGGGCCGTAGAAGAATTTTCCAAAAAACTGATCAAAAAGAACTCGGGACAGTCCATGACCTTAACAAAACAGATGATCGCGTCAGTCCAGGAGATGGGACTTGAGCAGGGCCTTAATCATGCCGCTGAAACTAACGCCAAGGCACGGGCTACTGAAGATTGTAAAAAGGGAATCGCTTCTTTTTTAAACAAGGAGAAACCGAATTGATAAAGGCTGGGTTTCGGTAGACGAAATTTCGTAGTTTGTGATTGATGAACTCCCCTCAGGAATTCTTAAAATCTTATTGGGGCTTTGACCAATTCCGGCCATTGCAAGAAGAGATTATTCAATCTGTTCTTGATGGTCATGATACTCTTGCACTAATGCCAACTGGCGGGGGCAAATCTATTTGCTTTCAGGTGCCTGGTTTGATGCTTGATGGCCTAACAATTGTCATCTCACCGCTGATTGCATTAATGAAGGATCAGGTATCGCAATTGCACAGCAAAGAAATTGCGGCTGAGGCCTTGCATGCAGGTATGTCTAAAAGGGAAATTGACATTACGCTAGACAATTGTGTAAACAGCGAAGTCAAATTCCTATACCTTTCTCCTGAACGCTTGAAAACAGAGTTATTTATTGAGCGCATAAAAATTATTAAAGAGAGAAGGGGAGTGGGGCTAATCGCAGTGGATGAGGCGCATTGCATCTCCCAGTGGGGTTATGATTTCAGGCCGGCCTATTTGGAGATTGCGGCCATTAGAGAGTTGTTACCAGAGACTCCTATGATTGCCTTGACCGCCACGGCAACCCCTCAGGTGAAGGTCGATATTCAGGAGAAGTTGAGCTTTTCGGAGCCCAATGTTTTTGTGAAGAGCTTCTCCAGAGCTAATCTATCTTATTCTGTCAGGTTTGAGGAACACAAGGACAGGAAGCTTGTGGAAGTGATGCAAAAGGTGAATGCTTCTGCTGTGGTTTATGTGAACACCAGAAGAAGAACAAAAGAGTTGGCTGCACTGCTGCTCAGACATCAAATTTCTGCAGACTTTTATCATGCCGGATTGAGCTTTGAGGAGCGCAGTCAGAAACAGGAGAATTGGATACATAACCGAACACGCGTAATTGTTTCCACCAATGCCTTTGGAATGGGTATCGACAAGCCTGATGTGCGTCTGGTAGTGCACATGGATATCCCGGCCAATTTGGAATCTTACTATCAGGAAGCTGGCAGAGCAGGACGGGATGAGAGAAAAGCCTTTGCTTTGCTCATTTGCAATCAGAAGGATATTGAAGACTTAAGGCTCAGAACCGAGCAATCTCTGCCTGAGGAGCCGCTGTTGCGAGAGGTATACCAAATGTTAGGTAACCATTTTCAATTGGCCACCGGCAGCTATCCACAAGAGAGTTTTAATTTCGATTTCCAGGAATTCAGCAAACATTTTGACCGAAGGCCAATCGAAATATTCAATGGACTAAAAGCACTGGAGTCGCAAGGGTTTATTTCCCTTTCGGAAGCATTTTATCAACCTTCCAAAGTGCTCTTCAAACTTGATCATAAAGCGCTTTACGAGTTTCAGATTGCCCATTCGAATTATGATCCCATATTAAAAGGATTGCTCCGTCTGCATGGTGGAGAACTTTATAACTACCCTATACAAATCAAGGAGGCGAGTCTATCTGCTTTGTTGGGCATCACCGGGGCCGATTGCCAATCGCTTCTGAAACAGCTTGATGAGCGCGAGGTACTGGAGTATTTTCAACAAAAGGACAAGCCACAACTTAGTTTTATAGTGCCAAGAATGGATGCCACGGAAATGCCCATTGACAATGCTCGCCTAAAGGCAAAAAGGAAGCTTACGCTAGAGAAAATGGAGGCGGTGATTTCATATTTACATAATGAGGATCGCTGTAGAACTCAGCAACTTTTGGAGTATTTCGGAGAAGTTTCCTATGACGATTGTGGCATTTGTGATAACTGTGTTGAGAAAAAGAAAAGGTCTGTTGATGATGAATTGAAAGTGCACTATAAAAAGCAAATCGAAGCTTTACTCAAACAGGAAGTAGAACTTGATTTGCAACAATTGACAGAAATTTTAGACCCAGAAAAGAAAACTGCTTTCTCGGACTTGGTGGCTGAAATGCTTGATCATGGAATCCTGTACTATAATGATTTTGGCAAACTAAAACCTTCCAAGAAGAGTAAATGATTGTAGTATTGTTTCCTGAACCAATTTGTTAATGGCTTTTTTTGATGATGTTTTTGACCGGCTTTTTTCAAACAAAGCCCCAGCCCCTAAGGAATTCATTAATGAAGTCCTTGTACGCTCACCAAAGGAAGAGCAGGCCTATAAAACATGGTTAGAGACGGAGGAAGCAACTGATTTAATCAGAGATATTCAGAGTGCTTATTATTTGAAGAAGTCCGGTATTGAGTCTGCCTTGAGCGTTCACCTTTTTAACACCAATTATGCCAACGGCTTTGCGGTTACCTATCACGAGGACATTTCAGATCAACACTTTAAATTTCTATTCGATTATTTGAAAGATCAAACCCTTACCCTGAATTATCGTTTGGCTCAAAAAGACCGAAGGGTTTTGTACAAAGAGAGTTTTGAAGAGTCCATTGAAAAATGGTATTTGAAACCGAAAAGAGGCTCGGGCAATGAAAATGGTCGGTTCGATCAGCTCTACGGAAACGTTTTAATAGAGCATGTAGAGATTGATAGGAAGCCCAGCTACATTAAATTGTTGGTGAACATTTATCAAGACCGTCTGTATACAAAAGCCCTGTCATTTGATGATTTTATTAACGAACTTTTCCCCAATTAATGCCGATAAATTATAGACATGAAAAAATACATTCTATCAACCCTTGTTCTATTCTTCCTGATTTCATTTCAGCATCAATCTCAGGCGCAGATTTTTAAGACTAAACTTCGGGTGACCGTTGTAGATAAGCTTGGCAATGTGGTTGCCGATGCCAAGGTGACATTGTATAAGACCAAAGTGGACTATGACAAGGAAACCAATCCTGTTCAAGCTTACCAAATGACGGACGGTAAAGGTCGAGTGACCTTCAAAAACCTGGAGGCAATTTCCTACTACATTATTGTGAGGAAGGGAGACCTGGACAATTTTGGTGGGGGAGAACGAATCTCTGCCTTATCTGATCGAAAGATGAACAAGGCCAATATTGTGATTACCGATGGCCTCTGACTTGGGCCGAGCGAACTTACTCTCAGCATTGAATGACTATTTCTCTGTCCATGATGAAGAAATGCTGTTCAAAGAGCGGTTCATAGGTCTAATAAAAAACTTTGACAATTGTTTCAATCGTGAACTGAAGCATGCCCATGTTACCGGTTCCGCATGGATTCTGGATGAATCGATGAACTTTGCGTTAATGACCCATCATGCCAAGCTAGACAAGTGGCTTCAACTTGGGGGGCACGCAGATGGACAATCCGACATTAGACAAGTAGCGCTGAGAGAAGCTCAGGAAGAGTCGGGGCTGACGTCTGTCCGTATTCATGAAGATAAAATTTTTGACCTCGATATTCACACTATCCCTGCCAGAAAGTCCGAGCCTGAGCACGAGCACTTTGATATTCGATATCTCTTTTTAGCAGATAAGAGCGAATCGGTGCACATAAATGAAGAGTCCAAGGAAATTTCATGGATTCCCCTGATTAAATTGGACGAACTCACAGGCAACAACCGTTCTATTATTAGGATGGCAGAAAAAACCTCACACATTAAGGGTAAAGTGTCACCTGTATGGTAAATACATAAGATTCAACTTTTATATTTAACTCCTCATATGAATAATCCTCCTGTTCGGCCCATTGGCATTCTTATTATTTCGGTTTGGGTTCTTTTTTCCTTGGTAGGGAGTTTTGTAGAAGAGCCTGTTGAACCACTACAGATACCCCAGGCAGAGTCCGAATTAGCTCCTTCCGAAAACCCTCATGATAGAGTCGCTTACGAAACTTTGATGCTTGTAGATCCTAAAACAGGAGAACTGCCGGCAAACATCAAATTCAAAGAAAGGGAGTTTGCCAAGACACTGAATCAAAATTTGGAAAGGTTACCGCGTATTCAGGGTAGTCAATCTCAAGAAGAAACAGAAGAGTTGAGCTGGAGTAATATAGGGCCAAACAATGTAGGAGGCAGAACCAGG
>JAJCYM010000025.1 GCA_029262895.1 Roseivirga sp. | reverse complement strand
GGTTAGCCCTACCGGAGGATCTCAATCTCATAATAATATGCAGCCTTATTTAGCAATTCATTGGATTATCTGCCTTCAAGGTATATTCCCATCTAGGAGCTAAATTGGTGAAACTTAAAACTGAAGCTACTCCTCATTTGGGAGTAGCTTTATTTATTTATGGATAAAGTAGAAATAGTCAGGAACAAAGCGGGCTATAGAGAGCTAATGATCAATGACGAGCTCCACATGTCGGATATCCCCGAAGAGCTGTATAATTATGAGCCATACTTTGAGAATTACCGTGGCGATGTCTTAATCATGGGGCTCGGAATGGGTGTAATCAATGACCTTACTGACTATGATAAAATTACCTCCATGGATATTGTTGAACTATATCCGGGAGTAGTAGAATTATGCAAGACCTATCCCAAGACCAAAGTAATTATTGCTGACGCCAGGGAGTGGAGGCCTCAACGGCTCTATGATGTTATTTGGCTTGATATATGGAACCTTACCCATAAGAAGTTTTTGCCGGAAATGCGAGCAATGCGGGAAGAGTTTAAGCAATACCTTAAACCCGATGGCTGGATTGATTGTTGGGCAAGAAGACTTTTGGAAGAAAGGTATGGAGACTTGGTCTGATACAAATCGAGAGAATATTGGACAAATATTATAATTATTTCAATTAACTGAAGAGTAATTGCTTCAATTAATTTTTCGGTTTGATTTTCTTTTGTAATATTGGTTACGACTGATGAAAAGTCTGTTTAATTTAGATTTTAGGATATATTCACCTAGTATATGCTGAGACGTCACCAGTCATTTATTCCCTCAGCCCTTTTTGGTGGGTGCTTATTATTAGTACCCCTTAAATTTTATTCAAATTTGATTTGAAACGGATTCATTTTATATCGGGACTACCCCGATCGGGCTCTACCTTGTTATCGGGAATTTTGACTCAAAATTCTGGTTTTCATGCTGGCATGTCCAGTCCGGTGGCCTCTTTGATTAATGGATGCCTTGAGCAGATGGGAGCTGGCAGTGAATTTTACTCCTTCTTTGATGAATCTAAACGCAAGACCATTTTCAGGGCTTTAGTCAACGCCTACTACGAGGATAATGATAAGGAGGTAATTTTTGATACCAATAGAATTTGGACTGCCCGACTTCATCAATTGGTAGAAATCTATGATGACTTTAAGGTGGTCTGCCTTGTCCGAAACCCCGCCTGGATCATGGACAGCTTCGAGAAGATATATCGCAAAAACCCATTTGATTACAGTAAAATGTTTTCCGCTGCCAATAGGGCCACCGTGTATTCAAGATGTGAAAGTCTCCTTGGTGGAGTGGTAGGAATGTCCCTTACGGCTTTGAAGGAAGCTTTTTATGGTGAGTATTCAGAAAAGCTCTTGCTAGTAGACTATGACCTGCTAACAAAATATCCGGAAAAAACGCTACGACTCATTTATGACTTTATTGGTGAAAACTATTTTGATCATGATTTTGACAACGTAGAGTTTTCTAGTGATGAGTTCGATTATACCCTTGGTGTAAAAGGACTTCATACAGTAAATAGAAAAGTTGAATTTAAAGAGAGGAGGTCCATTTTACCTCCCGATTTGTTTGAGAAATACAGTGAAATGGCCTTTTGGAAAGATACCGCTGGTAGCGCTGCCAGTGTGATTGGTCCGAAAGAAAGAAAATAGGGCGGTAGCCCACAACCAAAATACTATGAACGTTAATCCTATCAACAAGAGCACCATGAAGAACTTCGGTTCTGCGCTGGTGAACTTGGCACTTATGGCCAGCCCCTTATCGGCAGGAGGTGCTTCTAGTGCCTACTATGCCAGTAGACGGGCAAGCTATGCAAGAAACAATGCCTACCTCGTGGATGAAGGGCTTCGCGCCTTAAGTTCAGCCGAATGGTCTAAGCGAAAATCTAAGGCAGTCAGCTCAGGCGCTGATGCTGTGACGGAAATTGATGTTGATGAGCTGGTACTGAACAAAAGAGCAGCCATACGTGAGCTCGTGATTGTTGATAGCAATGTGAGGAATGCCAAACTTTTCTCCAGGCTGGCCAAACCCGGAGTGGAAGTGGTTTCTATACCAGCCAATAGCCGAGGCTTTGACGAACTGATGACAACCCTTCAGGGTTATGAAGGACTAGAAGCGGTACACCTTTTCTCTCATAATCATGCCGGACAACTTCTATTAGGCAACCAGATTATTGACACGGAGACTGTTCAGAATACAGTTGAATCGATTAATACGTTCAACCAATCCATTGTAGAGGGAGGAGAACTTCTTGTTTACAACTGTAAGCTGGAAAACCACAACCATGAAAATGATTTTCTTGAAATCATTAAAGGAAATGTCGATGCTAAAGTGAGGTCAGTAGATACTGATCACTCCATCTTCGCTGAAGACCTGGAACTGTCATTGAACAAGGGAGATATTAATGCCAAACCTAACCCCGGTTCCATTGCCCTAAATGCACTTGATTTTGCCTTTACCGGAACGATTCAATTCGACCAAGTCAAGACTGCTGGTAGTTATACAGGTGATAATACTAATAATGCTGAGTTTTATACTTCAGCGAGTAAAGAACATATTTTGGTGGCTGATGGTACATCTTTTGGAACCGGGTCATACTATCAGGCCGCTGCCAATGAGGACGGAGTATATACTCATTTAAGTGGAGAAACAAACTTGAGGCTCTCCTTTTCTCTTGGAGAAACCTTTGATGTCACGGGAACTAGCTCCATTTATGTATGGAATGCTGTCGGGCAGAGTGCCAGGACATTTACCTTTACCAGTAGCAGTGGTGTTATGGCGACATCGGGTAGCATAAACGGTGGTACCGGTGCCTATGTGAGCCTCTCTGCGAATAATACCGGAATCACTCATGTAGACATCACGGGAAGCGCTAGTTTTTATGCGCACTTCTCTTTGTTTAAGGTGGCTAATGTAGGATCTGCCACCCCTGAAATAAATCTTAAAGGTAATAATGTAAGCATTGTCGATGGTGATGTCAGCCCTGCCTCTGGCGATCATACCGATTTTGGGTCTACAGGATCCAGTGCTGGTGCCAATATTGTAAGAACCTTCACCATCGAAAATACGGGTACAGGAGCTTTGGATCTGACAGGTTCGCCAAATGTGACTATAAGCGGCACTAATGCTGCCGATTTTACAGTAAATAGTCAGCCTGGGTCAGACCCGGTATCGGCCGGCAATACTACCACCTTTCAGGTGACTTTTAACCCCAGTGCGGAGGGTTTAAGAACAGCAACAGTAACCATAACCAATGATGATGCAGATGAAGGGACCTACGACTTTGCTATTCAAGGTACTGGCTCGGACGATACAGCCCCTTCAGCCCCCAGTACACCTAATATGACCACGGCTACTGATTCAGGTAATGAAGAACATACCGCAGGAGCCTCTTCAGATAACCTGACTAATGATCTGACACCAACCTTTGAAGGTACTGCTGAGTCGGGTTCTACCGTTAAAATATTCTCAAATGTTGATGGGCAAGTAGGCTCTGGCACAGCTACTGGTGGTAACTATTCTATCACTGTCAGTACACTCACTGCAGGCGCTCATACCATTACCGCTACAGCCACTGATGCGGCCACCAATGCCAGTGGATCTTCCTCAGGATTAAGCATTAATATTGATGTAACTCAGCCTACTGTTTCGGTGTCTACCACTTCCAGTGACCCTACTAATGATAATCCTATTCCGGTTACCATCACCTTTAATTCTGAAGCTGAGAATATGAAGGAAGGTGACCTTACGGTGGTAAATGGTACAACTGGTGATTTTGCCAGTGCAGACAGTACCACCTTTACGGTAAATGTTACCCCTTCGGGTAATGGTACTGTACAGGTATCTGTTGGAGCGGGCCAGGCATTTGACCGGGCAGGTAATGGCAATACAGTTTCTAATACACTAAGTCTGACCTATGATGGTACAGCCCCCTCTATTTCTTCAGTGAGTCTTGATGGCAATAATGGTTTTATTGATGTCACCTTTGATAATGGGGTATATAATACCAATGGAGGTAGTGGTGCTTTGCAAACAAGTGACTTTGCTCTTTCAATCACAGGTGGAACGGCCACCAGTCCATCGGTAACCAGTGTAACGACCACGGGCGGAGCTGGTCTGTCGGGAGGTGAAACGACTATTCGCGTTAACTTTAGTATGACAGGCACTCCTGATGGTGCAGAGACCCTTGAGGTAGACATTACCGATGGTTCTTCCATATTCGCTGAAGCAGGTAATGCGGCAGCAGCCGATCAGACTTCCAACAATACTGCTACTTTGAATGATAAAGCAGATCCTACCGTAACAAGTGTATCAAGTTCAACTGCTGATGGTGCGCTTAAGGTGGGTGATGCAGCAGTGATTACGGTTACTTTCTCAGAAGCAGTGACTGTAACAGGTACTCCTCAATTGACCCTGGAAACAGGAACAACAGACCGCACGATCAACTACAATGGTACAGGCAGTGGAACTACAACCTTGGAATTTAGTTACACGGTACAAGCCGGAGACGTGAGTGCTGATCTGGACTATGTAGCGACTAACTCATTGACCGCGGGTACGAGCATTCAGGATGCAGCAGGCAATAATGCCACCTTGACACTTGCCAGTCCAGGAGCAGCCAACTCTTTAGGCAATAATAAGGCTTTAGTGATTGATGGTGTAGTCCCAACGGTGACCAGTGTGACCTCGACCACAGCCAATGGCACGCTTAAAGTAGGTGACGCAGCAGTAATCACCGTTACTTTCTCAGAAGCAGTGACAGTAACCGGCACCCCTCAACTGACCCTGGAAACCGGAACAACAGACCGCACGATCAACTACAATGGTACAGGCAGTGGAACTACCACCTTGGAATTTGGCTATACGGTCCAGGCAGGTGACGTAAGTGCTGACCTGGATTATGTAGCCACTAATTCACTGACGGCAGGTACGAGCATTCAGGATGCAGCAGGCAATAATGCCACGCTGACACTTGCCAGTCCAGGTGCAGCCAACTCTTTAGGCAATAATAAGGCTTTAGTGATTGATGGTGTAGTCCCAACGGTAACCAGTGTGACCTCCACCACGGCCAATGGCACGCTTAAAGTAGGTGACGCAGCAGTGATAACTGTTACTTTCTCAGAAGCAGTGACTGTAACTGGCACCCCTCAATTGACCCTGGAAACAGGGACAACAGACCGTACGATCAACTACAATGGCACAGGTAGTGGTACAACGACATTAGAGTTTGGTTATACAGTACAAGCAGGAGACAACAGTGCTGATCTGGATTATGTAGCCACTACTTCACTGACGGCAGGTACGAGCATTCAGGATGCAACTGGCAATGATGCCACGCTGACCCTTGCATCTCCCGGAGCCGCAAACTCTTTAGGCGCGAACAAAGCTTTAGTTATTGATGGGGTAGTCCCAACGGTGACCAGTGTCACCTCAACCACCGCCAATGGTAGTTTTAAAGTAGGTGACGCAGTAGTAGTAACCGTTACTTTCTCAGAAGCAGTGACTGTAACCGGCACCCCTCAACTTACCTTAGAAACGGGAACGACAGACCGTACGATCAACTACAATGGCACAGGCAGTGGAACTACTACTTTGGAATTTGGCTATACAGTACAAGCAGGAGACAACAGTGCTGATCTGGACTATGTAGCGACTAACTCATTAACGGCAGGTACGAGTATTCAGGATGCTGCCGGCAATAATGCCACATTAACATTAGCCACTCCGGGAGCGACCAACTCATTGGGAGATAACAAAGCCTTAGTGATTGATGGTGTAGCCCCAACGGTAACGGATGTGAGCATCCCCAACGCTGCTGCTAAGGTGGGCGATGCGATCACCGTATCGATTACCGCGAGTGAGGCAGGCCTGAGCCTTAACGCAGGCCAGGTGAATGGCGTAAATGTAACCGGCTTTTCAGATGATGGAGGAGGTAGCTACTCTGCTACCTACACGGTAGTGGAAGGTAATACAGACAGAGCTGCAGGAGCCGATGTGCCAGTGAGCTTTATCTTGCAAGATGCTGCTGGTAATAATTCAGCGACCTTTACAACAGCCATCAGTCAGGCGGCAGATGCGATCGATGCGAACTCACCCTCAGTAACTTCTGTAGGCATGACCAATGCTGCTGCTAAGGTAGGCGATGCGATTGCCGTATCGATTACTGCCAGCGAGGCAGGTTTGAGCCTGAACACCGGTACAGTGAATGGCGTGAACGTAACAGGTTTCACCGATAATGGAGGCGGTAGCTATTCAGCTACCTACACGGTAGCCGAAGGCAATACCGACAGAGCTGCAGGAGATGATGTGCCGGTGAACTTTATTTTGCAAGATGCCGCAAGCAACACTTCAGCCACCTTTACGACAGCCATCAGTCAGGCGTCAGATGCGATTGATGCTAACTCACCGACCGTAGCCAATGTAAGCATGACCAACGCTGCTGCGAAGGTAGGAGATGCGATTACCGTATCGATTGCTGCCAGCGAAGGAGGCCTGAGCCTGAACACGGGCCAGGTGAATGGAGTAAATGTTACCGGTTTCACTGATAATGGCGGAGGTGCCTACACGGCTACTTATACCGTAGCATCAGGTAATACTGACCGAGCCGCAGGAGATGATGTGCCGGTGAACTTTATTATGGCCGATGCTGCTGGTAATAATTCAGCGACCTTTACCACTGCGATCAGCCAGGCCAGTGATGCGATTGATGCGAATGCTCCGACCATAACCAATGTAACAATTCCCAACGCTGCGGCTAAAGTAGGCGATGCGATCACCGTATCGATTACCGCGAGTGAGGCAGGCCTGAGCCTTAACGCAGGCCAGGTGAATGGCGTAAATGTGACCGGCTTTTCAGATGATGGAGGAGGTAGCTACTCAGCTACTTATACCGTAGTTGAAGGCAATACAGATAGAGCTGCCGGTGCTGATGTGCCAGTGAGCTTCATCCTTCAAGATGCTGCTGGTAATAATTCAGCGACCTTTACAACAGCCATCAGTCAGGCGAGTGATGCAATTGATGCGAACTCACCCTCAGTAACTTCTGTAGGCATGACCAACGCTGCTGCTAAGGTGGGCGATGCGATAGCCATAAGTATTACTGCCGGCGAGGCAGGTTTGAGCCTGAACACGGGTACGGTGAATGGGGTAAATGTTACCGGCTTCACTGATAATGGCGGAGGTGCCTACACGGCTACCTACACGGTAGCCGAAGGCAATACCGACAGAGCCGCAGGAGATGATGTACCGGTGAACTTTATTTTACAAGATGCTGCAAGCAACACCTCAGCCACCTTTACCACCGCGATCAGCCAGGCGAGTGATGCGATAGATGCTAACTCACCGACCGTAGCCAATGTAAGCATGACCAACGCTGCTGCGAAGGTGGGAGATGCGATTACCGTATCGATTGCTGCCAGCGAAGGAGGCCTGAGCCTGAACACGGGTACGGTGAATGGGGTAAATGTTACCGGCTTCACTGATAATGGCGGAGGTGCCTACACGGCTACTTATACCGTAGCATCTGGCAATACTGACCGGGCAGCTGGTGATGATGTGCCAGTGAACTTTATCATGGCCGATGCTGCCGGTAATAATTCAGCGACCTTTACCACAGCGATCAGTCAGGCCAGTGATGCGATTGATGCGAATGCTCCTACCATAACCAATGTAAGCATCCCCAACGCAACAGCGAAGGTAGGTGATGCTGTTACAGTGACCATTACCGCTGGTGAGGCAGGTTTGAGCCTGAACACGGGCCAGGTGAATGGAGTAAATGTGACTGGCTTCAGCGATGATGGAGGAGGTAGTTACTCTGCCACTTACACCGTAGTAGCAGGCAATACAAATAGAGCTGCCGGAGACGATGTACCGGTAAACTTCATCTTTGAAGATGCAGCAGGCAATAATTCAGCGACCTTTACCACCGCGATCAGTCAGGCGGCAGATGCGATTGATGCGAGCTTACCTACCATAAATTCGACTTCGCCTGTGGATAATGCCACAGATGTAGGTATTGCAGGAGACATTACGATCACCTTTAATGAAGACATTGCATTTGGAACGGGTAATATCACATTAGTCGATATTACCGGTGCTGGCACCAATACAATTGTCATTGATGCGGCCAGTCCTGGTTCGCAAGCCTCGATCAGTGGAGCAGTACTCACGATCAGTCCTACAGCTGCGCTGGAACTGAACAACAACTATGCGGTTCAGATAGCGGCCTCGGCTATAGATGATTCGGCAGGCAACAGTTTTGCAGGAATTACTGACAATACCACTTTCAATTTCACCACGATCAATACTTCAGTTGCCTTTAGCAGCACCACTTCCAATGGAGCAGAGAGCACGGCTAGTGCCAATCTGGAAGTGACCTTGAATGCGATTAGTGGTGTTAATGTAACTGTTGATTATGCAGTGACAGGAACAGCGACAGGCTCAGGTACCGATTATACACTGGCCAACGGTACTTTGACAATTAATGCAGGTGATCTGACAAATAATATCACCATTGCCAGTATTATTGACGATGCCCTGGACGAGGTGGATGAAACGGTGATTGTAACCTTAAGTAACCCGACCAATGCCGGATTGGGCACCAATCAGGTGCATACCTATACCATCAATGATGACGACCCTACCCCAACAGTATCTTTTAACAGCACAGCTTCCAATGGAGCAGAATCTACTGCCTCAGCCAACCTACAGGTAGACCTGAGTGCAACCAGTGGCCAGAATGTAACCGTGGACTTTACAGTAACCGGCACAGCGGCAGGCTCAGGTACAGATTATACCTTGGCCAATGGTACCCTGACGATCACCGCAGGCAGTGCTAATGATAACATCACAATAGCCAGTATAGTAGAGGATGCCCTGGATGAGACAGATGAGACAGTGATTGTCACCTTAAGCAGTCCAAATAATGCGACCTTAGGTACCAATACAGTCCATACCTATACGATCAATGACAATGATGCTACGCCAACGGTGGCTTTTAGCGGCACCACCAGCAGTGCAGGCGAGTCTGCCAGCAATGGCATTCTACAGGTAGCCTTGAGTGCAGTAAGTGGTCAGGATGTGATGGTCAACTATACGGTTGCCGGTACTGCCTCGGGCAGTGGCACCGATTATACCCTGGCCAATGGCTCGGTGACGATTACAGCGGGCAATAGTTCAGAACTCATCACGATAGCCAGTATTGTAGGCGATGCATTGGATGAAGATGATGAGACGGTGATTGTAACCCTGTCATCTCCAACGAATGCAAGCCTTGGTACTAATACGCAGCATACCTATACGATACTGGATGATGATGCCACACCAACGATTGCCTTTACAAGCACCACGAGCAGTGGTGCAGAGAGTGTAAGTAGTGCCAACCTACAGGTGGCTTTGAGCGCTGTATCAGGCAGAGATGTGAATGTAAGCTATACCGTAACGGGTACAGCTACTGGCTCAGGCACAGATTATACCCTTGCCGATGGCACGCTCACGATCACAGCGAGCAACTCAAGCAATAATATCACGATCGCCAGCATCATAGAAGATGCCCTGGATGAATTGGATGAGACGGTTATTGTGACCCTAAGCAGCCCAACGAATGCGACTTTAGGTACCAATACCCAACATACCTATACTATCACCGATAATGATGCTGAGCCAACAGTAGCCTTTGCTTTGGCTACAGACGGCCAGTCAGAGAGCGAACCAAGCCAGGACATCCAGGTGTCTTTAAGTGCGGTGAGTGGCAAGACCGTTACGGTAAACTATGCGGTAACAGGAACAGCCACAGCAGGAGGCACAGACCATACCACAGTTGGTGGTACGATCACCTTCAACCCAGGAGATCAGGATTTTCAGCAGCAGATCGTAGGGATAGTAGATGATCTGCTTGATGAAGAGAATGAGACTATTATTCTGACGCTTTCGAGCCCAAGCAATGCAACACTGGGAGCGCAGACGACTCATACTTATACGATCACCGATAATGATGCAGCACCGACTGTAAGCCTGTCGGTAGACAATAGCAGCATTAATGAGGCCAGTGGTACAGCAACGCTTACCGCTACGCTTTCAGCAGTATCAGGTAAGGATGTGACCGTGACGATAGGCTACAGTGGTACGGCTGTAAATGGCACAGATTACAACAGCAGTGCGAGTACTACCATTGTGATCAATGCGGGCAGTTTGTCAGCAGATGCAGCGGTGATTATTACCCCGGTTAATGATGGAGATCCTGAGGCAAACGAGACAATCATAGCCGAGATCACGAACGTTAATAATGGCACAGAGAACGGGACTCAGACCCAGACGATTACGATAGTAGATGATGATACGCCAAACCTGACCTTCACCACCGCCTCCAGCAATGGAGCAGAGAGTGTGAGCAGTGCTGGTATTACTGTAGACCTGAGTCTTGCCAGTGGATTGACGGTAACAGCCGACTATGTTTTGACCGGAACTGCAACAGAAGGCACGGATTATACCCTTGCTGCTGGTACGCTCACCTTTAACCCAGGTGATGTACAGGAGACGATCACGATTGCAGGCATCATAGATGATGCGATACTGGAAGCCAATGAGACAGTAATCATTACGTTGTCCAACCTGAGCAATGCCAATGCAGGTACCAACCAGATGCATACCTACACGATCAATGACAATGATGCAGCGGCAGTAACGATAGCCGATATAGCAGGAGCAGAGAATGGCGGAGACATCACAGTAACCGCTACTTTGGACAATGCAGTAGAAGGCGGCTTTACAGTGGACGTGAGTACCGCTGATGGTACAGCTACCACAGCCGACAGTGATTACACAGCAGTAACGAGCCAGACACTGACCTTTGCAGGTAATGCAGGAGAGACGCAAACCTTTACGATCACTCCAACAGCAGATACCAAGCTGGAGGATAACGAAACACTGACGGTGAGTCAGGGCAATCTTGCAGCCACCAGCCTGAGTGTAGACATCAGTGATGGAGCTACAGTGACCATCAACAATGATGATGTAGCTGCTGTAACCATAGAAGACGTCAGTGGAGCAGAAGCCGGTGGGGCCATCACCTTAACCGCTACCCTAGACAATGCCGTTCAGGGAGGTTTTTCAGTAGACGTTTCTACTGCAGATGGCACAGCACTTTCAGCAAGTGATTATACCGTAGTAAGTAGTCAAACACTGAACTTTGCAGGCACAGCAGGAGAGACCCAAACCTTTACTGTTACGCCTACTGATGATGCCATAGAAGAAAGCACCGAGGCATTGAGTGTTTCACAAGGCAATCTATCAGGAACGACCTTAGTAATAGATGTCAGTGATGGCGCTACGGTTACCATAAACGATGAAGACGACAACACAGCTCCGACTGGCTTTACGGTAACCTGGGATGATGTTGAGATTGGTGCAGCGGAAGCAGGATCAGCAAGTTTCACTTTTGCTGGGGCAGAAGTAGGCACTACCTACAATTACTCAATCAGCTCTTCAGGCGGAGGTTCTCCGGTTACAGGTACAGGGACTATTGTGACCCCTACTGATATGATCAGTACCATAGATGTATCAACCCTGTCCGATGGGTCTCTTACGCTATCGGTAACTCTGACGGACGCCTCTTCAAATGAGAGTAGTCCACAGACTGACCTGGCTGATTTAGACACTGCAGCACCTACAGGTACTACGGTGGAGACCATAGATACAGATACAGGAGAGGCCAATGACGATGAAGTAACCAGTGACAATACCCTAACCTTTGCTGGACTGGCAGAGGTAGGGTCGTTGGTAGAGATATTTATTGAAGGCACGAGTATTGGTACCACCACTGCCACCGATGTTGGAGACTGGACCTTCGATCATACAGCTACCACGCTGGCTGATGGTAGTTATGCCGTAACTGCAAAGGCCACTGATACCTTTGGCAATGCTGGGCAGCAAGGAGCAGCTCTTACGGTGCTGGTAGATACTGGTGTACCTGATGTATCTGTCACTACTTCAGCAGGATCATTGGTGAATGGTGCTTTCTCGGTAACCATTACGTACAATGAACAAGTGAATAATGTGGCGCAGAGTGATGTGTCTATTGGTAATGGTGCTGGTTCCAACTTTACTCCGGTAGTCGCAGGACAGTCCTGGACCTTGGATATTACACCAACTGCTGATGGTCAGGTGACCGTAAAGATTCCTGTTGCAACAGCAAATGATGATGCTGGCAATGGCAATAACGAATCAAACACTTTGGCATTGACCTTTGACGGTACAGCACCTACAGTAACTTCTATCACCAGGGTAGATGCTAACCCGACTCAGCTGGCTGAGGTTGATTTTAGTGTTGTCTTTAGTGAAGAGGTCAATAACGTAGATGCGACCGACTTTGAGATTGCAACCACCGGAACAATTACCGGGGAGTCAATTACCAACATCCTACCTGTTTCCCCTTCTACCTATACGGTGACTGTGAATAGGGGAAGTGGAGAAGGCACCTTTGGTCTGAATTTGAAGGACGATGACAGCATCACGGATAATGCAAGCAATCATCTTGGGGATACTGGATTAGGGAATGGAGATTTCACCGGAGAGGTTTATAGTACCAACAGTTCGCCAACAGATATTGGTCTTGATGTAAATAGTATCGATGAGAATAATGCATTGAGTGAGGCGATAGGTAATTTAAGCACCACTGACGCGGATGGTGGAGATACACACACCTATGCCCTTGCAGCCGGAACCGGAGATGATAACAATGGCTCGTTTATGGTTACTTCAACGGGCGGGCTGTTTGCTGCGGAAGTCTTCAATTTCGAAAATAAAACCAGCTATACCATTCGAGTGGAAACGGACGATGGGAAGGGAGGTACCTTCCAGAAGGCTTTCACCATATCTATAAATGATGTGAATGAAACCCCTACTGATATTGAGCTTTCCAACAATGATATCGATGAGTCGGATGAAACGGGTCTTTTGGTTGGGACACTAAGTTCAATTGATGTTGATGACTCTGAGACCTTTACTTATACCTTGAATATTGGAGATGGGGATGACAATAACCTCTTATTTACAATTGCCAATGGCAATGAGCTTAGAACAGCCGGTGCAACGAATTTTGAGGACAATACGAGCCTATCCATCAGAATAAGAGTGACAGATTCAGGAGGGTTGTTCTATGAGGAAATATTCAGTATTACCGTCAACGATATTTCGGTAGAACCACTCAGGGATTTTGATAAGGATGAGGCGGATGCCCGAGTTAAGAACTTCTTTACTCCAAATGGAGACGGAACTAATGACCTGTGGATTGTAGAAGATATTCTTGACAACCCGATCAATGAGGTTAAGGTGTATTCGCAAGCGGGTAAACTGATATTCAGCCAGCGAAACTATGAAAATGACTGGGACGGAACCTTCGATGGAGAACCAATTCCTCCAGGTACTTACTATTATGAGATAAACATCTATAATGGTGAGAGTATAATTAGAGGCTTCCTTACAATCATTAGAAATTAATAAAGATGAGATCAATAGTAATGAACATAAGAAAAGCAGTTATCGTAGTCTTGGTCTTGGTCTTTGCGAATGCCCTGAAGGCACAACAAGTACCACTATTCAATCAATATTTCACAAGCCCGTTTCTTGCTTATCCATCTGCAATAGCCTTTGCAGAAAATCCGAACCTCAGCCTTATTTACAGAGGACAATGGTCGGGGTTGGAAGGGGCTCCAAAAGGTTTAGGAATATCCTATGCAAATCCGCTAACAGGAAAAATAGGATACGGTATTAATGTGACTCATTACGAAGTAGGTTTAGTTCAGCAAACAAAAATAGGTGCAGGATTCTCTTATTCCTTGTTAAAGGGACAAGACCATAGTTTATCTGCAGGCGGGTTTTTGGGATATTCTCTTTTCAGTATTAATGAAGCCAATGTAAGCCCGGAATCCTTCAACGATCAGGTGCTTCAAAATCTACTTGGAAATAACGGAAGTGCCTTGAGTTTAGATTTGTCATTAAGCTATAGGTACAAGGCCTTAAGCGTAAACTTCGCAGTTCCGAATGTTGTAAATAACAGCATTTCTGACGATGCATATGTTCAAATCAATGAAGATAATATACCGGATTATCTGGCAGCATTTGCCTATCGATTTACCCTCGACCCCGTGAACGAGATTTATGTTACTCCTCAGTTTAGTTGGAGGTTCAGGGAAGTAATTGGTAGTGAATTTGATGTGTTGGCTCAGGTTGAGTATAAAGATAAATTCCTTTTTTCCGGAGGATACCGTGGTAACTATGGGGCTACAGTTGGAGCTGGATTTAAGATCAACCCGACAATCCTGTTTACCTATCACTATGACTTTGGAAAGTCAGATATTCCGTTTCTTTCAGATGGCTTTAACGAGATTGGATTGAACTTCAATTTTAAGAAGAAGGCAGACCGACTTCAGGGCAAATACACCGAGGCGGCATCTATATTAGAACTCATCCGAAGAGAGAAAATCTACGATCGAAACCTTATAGAAGAAAAAGATCAGCAATTGGTTGAGGATTATCTGTACTCGTTGGAGACAGAAGGAAGCAAAAGGGAAAAGCGAGCAGCAGCCAAAAAGCGTTTTCAAGACATTTTGGATGAAATCAAAGATGAAGAGTTCCAGCGATTAGAAGCCGAAGCACTTGAGAAACAACGACAAGAAGCAGCGGCCAAAGCTTCGGAAGAGGCAGAACGTGAGAGAATTGCGTCACAGGCAAGAGCCCAGGCAGAGCGTGAAAGAATTGCACGAGAAGATGCAGCGAGAGTCAAAGCGGCCGAGGAAGCAGCAAAAGCTGCGGAACCGGAAGAAGGAAGAGAAGCAAGGGCCACAGCCGCAGCGTTGGCAAAACTATCCCCTGAAGAAAGAGCACGTGTTGAGCAAATAAATGAACTTGTTGAGCCGGAAGACTTGCGTGAATTGATAGATCCGGAAAATCCGAATGAACTGGCCACAGTTGACTTCGAGTTTGTAATCGTGATAGCCTCTTACAGAATAGACAGCAAATGGAGCAGAGTCTATTTGAACTCTATTCAGGACGTCTATCCGGACGCAAAAATATTCGCCTCCAGAAAACGTGGATTAGATTATGTCTATGTAGGTGGATATAATGATTACAACACTGCTTTGGAACGCATGAACAACTTAAGGGATACCACTGAGTATAAAGATGCTTGGGTGCATATTATTCGCTTAAGTAGATAAAGACTTCTATTTCGACCACTTGAAATACCTCCTTAATTTGCGGCATACATTTTTTTATACATCGCTCAGACCTCTCCACGTTGAGAGATTTTGTTTCAGGTTGGATTGTGGTACTGGCCTTGTGGGTCTTGGTTCGTAATTAAGGTAATTAGGTGATTACAATTGAGGGAGCACAAAAAAGGCCTGTTCAGATTTCTGAATAGGCCCTTTTTTATGTCTTAAAAAATAAATTTGAGTGCTTAGAAATAGTCGCTTTTCGGCCGAATTTAAGACCATTTCACTCTCTTTTTTGAGTTTCCATAAAGGCGGTAAGCTTTTCTCCCTGTAATGAACCGTTGGAGAAAAATGAAAGTCCTTTTGCCCCTCCTGCTTTGGCGGCTTCTATAGCCCCTGCAATCTGTTGGGGCTCTGTAGGTGGTAGATAGATACCGGTATGCAAGGGGAATTTACCATTAAGGTCGCCTACACCCTGACTGGTGGCATATTCAATCCATTGAATGTCCTCTTCATAGAAGTTATTGTAGATCATGGGGAAGACCAGATCTAAATTCCATTCATTCCAGGATTGACGAACCAGTTTTCTTGCCAGATCAGGGTAGGGGAATACGGCAGCCGAAATAAGCTTGCCTTCAGCATGAACAGCATCGGAAACCTGATTAACAAGATTAGTGACACTATCCCATCGGTATTTACGCCATTTTTCATCCTGCGATGGGTCTTCCTGTTCCTTTGGATCATAACCATGTTCGACTTGAAAATTGGTTCGACAGGTATCGCAATAGCAGAAGTCGAATTCCGGCATTTCATGGTCCTGAACCAAGTCATATTTTGCCCAAAGTCCTTTGGGAAGAATAACATCACAATAACGAACATAGTCGAGATGAATGCCTGCCAAGCCATCAATATCACAATGTGATACCATGGAATTTTTCACAAATTCCTGCACTTCAGGCTTTGAGGGGCAAAGCCATTGGTAATAACCCACATATGGATTGACATCGAGACTTGATTCTCCATTTCGGCTGATCGTATACCATTCTGGGTGCGTCATCGCTTCCTTGTCTCCAGGTCGATTGAGTGTCCACAACCAGGCGTGTACTTCTTGCCCTAGTTCTTTGGCTATAGGAATTAGCTTTTCGAGCATATTGCGTCCACCACCCACGAGTAAACCCGTGATGCCGGCTTCTCTTAATTCGGAAAGCTCTTTCTTCCAATCGGCAGAACTTTTTTCATTGTTTCCATTGATCCAAATCCAAAATCTGAAATCATCTGAAGTTTCTTGACTGTTACAAGAAGTAAGTAGGGAAGGGGCAACCAAAGTGGCTCCCGCGGCTAGTCCCATGTGCTTGATAAAAGTTCTTTTCTTCATTTAATTTTGAGATTTCTGGAACCAAATTCTGCCGGTGTCGTCAATTCGCCACCAGCCTTTGTTCAACAAGAATACGGATGCCTCGTATTTCTCACTTTGTGAAAAGGTATTAATTTCTACTCTGACTTCTAAGCCATTCGTTTTTTTGGGTGCTTCAAGATTCAAGTCACTCAAATTCATGCTATATGATCGGTTTCGTCTTCGATAATTAACCTGGGCCCGATGAACCTGATACAATATTTGCCTGATTTCTTCAGCCTCTTGATTTCGACCTATGCTCGTTCTTGGTCCACCGACTGGTTGAGTAGAAAAACTAACCATTCCCCAAAATTCAGGCTCATGCATGGCTATGGCTCGCTGAGGTGACCAAACCCAGTTGTTTTCACTTAGGTTTTTGCCTGTCTCTGCGCTTTTTTTCTTGACGTATTTTCCATCAATTACTTCTGTTTCCCACTGCACTCTCGAAAAATTCAGCCGCCATTGGTGCCCGTTTTTTGGAGGTACCGTGGTCCTTGTTACTTCCTTGATTACTTTCCAGGGGATGGCGACTTCTACTGACCAGCCTTTGTCTGTGTCTGAGGGGTCATTGATTGTGCCATCAACATGAACGGCCGACTTCAAGCCTTTGATGTCCCAGGCATTAATGGCATTCCCTCCATCCCTATAGGGTCGGGTTAAAAGTAAATCCCAAACTGTATTAAAAGCATTGACCTCGAATTCCAAGTAATTATGAGTGTCACCATCGGGGTCTATGAATATTTCAAAGTCATTATCATGAAAGATGACGGCATCTCTTTGTGTTAACTTGGCCCAAATATGAGGCTCCTGCATAGAAGCGTAGAAATAGAAATACTCTTCATCCCAGAGCATTTTGATTCTAGTAGCCAGATAGGGGCTCGGTTTTTTAGCACCTTCTATATCTGTAAAGTAATTTGTCCACTGCGTTTTTTGCCATGATTCATCGTCTCCTTTTCCATCGACTATAATTTCTCCTAATGTTCTATGAGAAGTATAATGATTGGGCATTCTGAAACCTGATTGGCCAAAGCAAGTTTGTCCAATGGTCAATAGAATCAAGACTATGGAGGTCCAATGAAATCTCACGACTGAATCTAAACAAAAAACCCCCTTTTCAGGGGATTTTAAAATGCCCATGGTCAATTTTTTATATAAGATCGATTCCAAAGAAGGTACTTAATACCGTCAAAATGAACATTACCCCCAATACGATAGGTGCCAGGTAGGCAATGGCGAAGTTTAAATATTTCTGTACAAAGGATCCTTTGTAATTAGGGGCTCCTATGGCCAATTCGTCATCCAAATTATTGCGTTTCCATACGTGAGCTGCAAAAAAAGCAATCATGCAACCTCCTAATGGAAGCATGCTCTCATTGGCGATAGAAATCACCATGCTCATGAAATCAGTGGGGTTTTCCGCTCCAATATATGTAATGAAGTTATTGAAGAAATCAGAATAACCATTTCCTAACAAGGAAGGAATTCCTATTAGAAAGATCACACCAGCCACAAGCCAAACGGCTTTCTTTCTTCTGATATTCATTTCATCAACTACATAAGACACTGGTACCTCAAGCAAAGAGACAGTTGAGGTAAGTGCCGCGAAACACAAAAGCAAGAAAAATCCCGTGCCGACAATAGCTCCTAATGAACCACCCAATTCACCAAATATTTGTGCTAGAGTAACGAAGATTAATGCTGGTCCGCCACCGGCACCTTCCATGGTACCACCACTCATAAAACCGATGAGAGGGAAGATCATTAACCCGGCAAGGAAGGCAATAGACACATCAACCACTGTAACCCAGGCCGCTGCTGTTACTATATTTTCTTTTTTACTTACATAACTTCCATAGGTAATTAAAGCACCCATTCCCAATGACAATGAGAAGAAGGCCTGACCCATTGCGTTATAGATAGTATTTCCGTTGATTTTGGTGAAATCTGGCACCAAGTAGAACTTAATGCCATCCATAGAATTAGGAAGCGTCAGCCCATAAACAACTAAGCCAATAATCATAATGATTAATGTCGGCATCAGAAGTTTCGCCATTTTTTCAATACCCCCAGATATTCCTTTGGAGACTACAAATGCCGTGGTAGCCATGAACACCAGACCATATCCACCTACCTTGAAAACCTGAGAAGTGTAATCACCAAATGTCTCTGCCACGCCAAAGTTTCCTGCGGCCATTTCAAAAATGTATCCGAACGCCCATCCTGCAATGACATTGTAGAAGGAGAGGATTAAGATTCCGGCTATGATTCCCATTTTCCCTATCCATTTCCATTTCTTGTAACCAAGGGCTGCGAAAGCTCCAACCGGATTTCTCTCTGTTTTTCTTCCAATGGCAATCTCTGTGGCCATTACCGGAAAGCAGAGTATGAAACAAAATGCCAGGTAGAGAACCACAAAAGCGGCACCACCACCGGAACCTACTTCATAGGGGAATCCCCAAATATTACCTAATCCAACTGCAGAGCCAGCGGCAGCAGCGATAAAACCTATTCGACTTGAAAAGCCTCCTCTAGTAGCCATATATTTTTATTTGAAACCCGAATATATGGCATTATCTGATTCTGAACCTCCCATTTATCAGAAAAAGTGATTCGGAACGACTTATGGCCAATCGGATACATCTTATCACAACCATTTTCTGTGATTCTTGCACAGAAGTATTAGATTTATAGGTTGTGACCATCATTAACCAACCCTAATTCATGGAACCTCTCTTTACCAATGATGCCGTAGTGCTGGGATTGCTATTGGCTTTGCTAGCCTTTGTATTTATCACCTCCTCTTCGGGGAAAAAAGGTTGGAAGAAATTCTACATCTTTTTTCCATCTGTTTTAGCTTGTTACTTTTTTCCGGCTCTACTAAACTGGCCGTTAAATCTTATCGCATTAGAGTGGTTTGACAATTCTTTGATTGCATTTGTGGCTGAATCTGGTTTAGTGTTGCCAACAGGTGAGTCTTTTTCTGTGATCGAGGAGTTTCTGAAAGAGAATGGTTTTGCACAGGAGGTAATCGATTCCTATAAAGGGAAATCAAATCTTTATTTTATGGCCTCCCGGTACCTGCTACCGGCAAGTTTGGTCCTATTGTGTTTAAGCATAGATTTTAAGGGCATCATCAATCTCGGACCAAAGGCATTGATCATGTTTTTTACAGCCACATTGGGAATTATTATTGGCGGGCCAATTGCTTTGATGTTAGTTTCTGCGGTGTCTCCTGATATTGTTGGAGGTGCTACCCCAGACGAGATTTGGAGAGGTCTTTCTACTGTCGCGGGTAGTTGGATTGGTGGCGGGGCCAATCAAACAGCTATGAAGGAAATCTATGAGGTGGGCGACAAGATATTCGCTTCCATGATTGTAGTGGATGTTATCTGCGCCAATATTTGGCTTGCCATTTTACTCTATGGCGCCAATAATGCAAAGAAGGTGGATAAATGGCTGAAATCAGATACATCAGCCATAACAGACTTAGAGAAGAGAGTTTCAACTTATCAATCTAGTGTGGCCAAAATTCCTTCTACGGCAGAGTTTATGACATTATTGGCGGTGACCTTTGGGGCTGTTGCTATATCACATTTTTTGTCGGATCAAATCGCCCCATTTATGCAAGCCAAATCAGAATGGCTTGAGCGGTATAATTTGACCTCCTTGACCTCAGGGTTCTTCTGGTTGGTCGTAGTCTCAACTACAATAGGGCTTGGTGTATCCTTTACAAAACTTAAGAAAATGGAGGGCTATGGCGCATCCCGTTTGGGGACCATCTTTATTTATATTCTTGTAGCCACTATAGGGATGCAGATGAATATCGCAGATATTGTAAACAATCTTGGTCTTTTTGCTATTGGTATCACTTGGATTGCGATCCACGTTGGGTTGCTGCTTCTGGTGGCCAAAATTATTAAGGCACCCTTGTTCTTTGTAGCGGTGGGAAGTCAGGCAAACGTGGGAGGGGCTGCTTCCGCTCCTGTAGTTGCTGCAGCTTTTAGTCCCTCTCTGACAGCGGTAGGGGCCTTGATGGCTGTGCTGGGTTACGCTTTAGGCACCTATGGTGCCATCGTTTGTGCTCAGCTTATGTCTATGGTGGCTAAATGACTTGTGTCAGACCACAGATGTTCGCCAACTTTTTAAAAGTTGACGAACACGTAATTGGTTGGCAAACCTGTATCACTGAAAAATCAACAAAATGCCCCACATCAAAATAATCCAGTACCAAACCTTGGATGGTTTTAATTTTAGGTTGAATTAGATCCTTCATGCCTCAGGATAGAAAAGGGTAAGGTAGAACGCCAGAGCAGCAGTTTTGGAATTTGCGCTTCTGGTTTGTGATTTACACTGTGCGGTTGGAGGCGCTTCGTGCCTCAGCGAAAGAAAGAGTAATGCACAATGCTGGTTTCTTATTCTGAACTCCTGCGCCCAATAGCTTTCTCCGGTGGCCGAAGCCTTTGGCGAAGGACTCAGCGCTGGTCCAGGAACGAAGAATCTGAAGATTCGAAAATTAGTATCAGGTTTTGTTTTTTGAAACTTGAAACTTGAAACTTGAAACTTAGGACTTGACCCTTTCAAGAGTCGATACAGTCAGACCACTAAACCTCTATTAGGAGACCCTTTTTCTTGCATCTATTTCGCTCTGGATTTTTTTAAGCATTGGCGTAAATATGAAGTATGGCATTGCCACTCCACTAAGAATAAGAAATGGGACCAACTGAAAAACCTGATTATTCTTTTTCACAATTGAGGCAATTGCCAAAACGAGTATTGCCAGGCCACAAACGGCCATGATGAACCATTGACGCTTTTTGTGTCGTGACTTTTTGATTTCCAGTTCTTCAATAGTATAGTCTGCGAATTCGTTTTTCATGGTTAAATATGGGCCTGAGAGATGAACTAGTAGGATTCAAGAATCTGGAAAAGCTCGTCCAGTTTTGGCGTTAAGATAATTTCTGTTCTCCTGTTTTTAGCCTTGTTCTCAGCAGTGTCATTTTCTGCCACTGGAGAATGTTCCCCCTTACCTGACGCAGTGATTGCCTGTGAGTCAACACCATTATCTACAAGTATCTTCACGATTGAAGTAGCCCTCATTACACTCAAATCCCAGTTGTCGTTCATGTATTGAGATTTCCGGGAAATGGGTACATCGTCAGTGTGACCTTCTACCATGATATTGATATCTGGATTTCCGCTGAGCACTCCTGCCAACTGCTTCAAAGCTTGAACACCCTTGGAATCAACAGTGATGCTGGCCGAGGCGAAAAGCAACTGTTCTGCCAGGGAAACATAGACTTTCCCGTTCTTCACCTCAACAGACAGGTCACTTTCTTTAAAGTTTAAAAGGGCATCTGTCACCTTCTTCTTCAATTCCTGGACAGCCCTGTCCTTATCAGCGATTATCTTTTCCAAATCTGCTACGCGCTGTTCCCGGATGGCCAGGTCTTTGGCCAACTCCTCGTTTTTCTTTTTCTCGATATTCAAATCATCCTCAATGGCTAATAGCCGTTGTTGCTGTTGTGCAAGATCTCGGTTTAGCTGGCCGCTATTGGTAAGTAGATTGTCATAGAGTTGCTTGATGCGATTGTGCTCTGATTTCAACTCTTTTAACTCCTTATCGACAGTATTGAAGTCGTTTTGAAGAACTTCCTTATCTTGCTTAAGATTTTGAACTTGAAGCTCCAAGCGACCAATTTTTTCTGTAGCAATTTCAAGCTCTTCTCCCAGTTTAAGGTTTTCCCCTTCGAGAGATGACTTTTGAACAAGTAATTCGTCATACACCTTTTGTGTAACGCAGGAGGAAAGAACTAAAACGGTGATGATCAGGAGGTGAGTAGCGAGTTTTCTTGACATAATCAGGTTTTACGCAAATATCTCAATTACAGATCAATTATCCAGTATTTATTTATGTGTGGTGCATAATACAGGATGCACCGAATGGATAACATTTTCTATCTTCCTATTTGAATTAAACTTATATGAATACAGACGGCATGCTTAAGGACGGAGCTCTAAAGGGACAAACCATAATTGTCACCGGTGGAGGCACAGGTCTTGGTCGCTCCATGGGTAAATATTTTTTGGAACTGGGCGCCAATTTGGTAATTACCAGTCGAAGAATGGAGGTACTGGAAAAAGCCGCAAAGGAGCTTGAAGAAGAGACCGGAGGTAAAGTTTTACCTGTTCAATGTGATGTTAGAAACTATGAACAAGTGGAAAATGTATTGGCTCAAACCGAAGAGAAGTTTGGTCAGATACATGGCCTATTAAATAATGCTGCGGGCAATTTTATAAGCCCTACTGAACGCTTATCTCACAGGGCTTTTGATGTGGTTATTGATATTGTCCTTAAAGGAACAACCAACTGCACCTTAGCATTGGGTAAGAAGTGGATAGCATCGGGACAACCAGGTACGGTTCTTAATATTACTACCACTTATGCCTGGACCGGCTCTGGGTATGTAGTGCCTTCGGCTTGTGCCAAAGCAGGAGTTTTGGCGATGACTCGTTCTTTGGCTGTTGAATGGGCCAAATACAAAATAAGATTGAACGCCATTGCTCCAGGGCCATTTCCAACCGAAGGGGCTTGGAGTAGATTGCTGCCAGGTGATTTAGTGAAGAAGTTTGACCCAGCCAAACAAGTGCCTGTTGGTAGAGTGGGAGAGCATCAGGAATTGGCCAATTTAGCGGCCTATCTTATGTCTGACTATTCAGCCTATGTGAATGGTGAGGTAATGACAATTGATGGTGGAGAATGGCTTCAGGGCGCAGGTGAATTCAGTCATTTGGAGAAGATACCTCAAGAAATGTGGGATATGCTAGAGGCTTCAAGGTCAAAAAAAGCCTAAGCCCCAAGCTACTTTGGGGCTATTGGAAAGCCAAACGAGAAATTAAAAACATAGACTTTAGCTAGTTCATTCAAATTAGCCCATTGAGCTATTTGACAACGATTGTCTTCAAATGCACCGGCACTATGACTTTGGAACTCGGTGAGGCGGCTTTCACTTCCTGAATAAAGGGCTTGATCTTTTCGTTAATAGCTTTTTCCTGAGAGAGGCCATAAGGTACTCTGAAATTATCCCAGTGACTCGGAATTACAGTTTTCGGATAGCCCGTCAGCTTCATTAGTCGTTCCGTGTATTTATATATTTCGAGCCTCGAAAAGTTTACCCCAGGAAGAAGAACATCAGCCGTAACTCCTAGCAATTCGCGCTCAACGAAATTCATTGAACCCATGGTAGCCACCTTATGGTTTTCAAATCGTGCCAGGAACATCAGGGAACCACCTTCAACAAATTCAGAAATTTTCATCGGTGCTTTCACATCTGCTGGAATGGTACGGGAATCGAAGTAGTGTTTTTTGTTCAATGCGGAGTGTACAGAAGGAATTATGCGCACAGAGAAGTTCTCAAACTGATAATCCTCTCCACCCTTTACGGTATACAATTGATCTCTCGGAATGCCATAGGCGCGTAACACATTCATTGTACTCTCCGTACCAATCACCTTGGCACCAGTCTTTTTAGCGATATAGGGCACATCCGATAAATGGTCGAAGTGGGAATGATGTACAAGGATAAAGTCCGCTTTTGTAATTAATTGGTCAATTAGGGCCGTGTCTGATTCAAAGAAATCATTTCTAGCAAAGCTTCTACGAGTGTCCTCACTTGAAGTTGAAGGGCCTGTACCAAGCTTCAATCTGGAGATATACGGATCAACAAGGACGGTCACCTTTCCATCAGTGATTTCCCAACCAGCTGTGCCAAAATATCTTAGTTGTAGACCACTCTCCTGAGCCTGAAGATCAAAACCGGTGAGTATTGAAAAGGAAATTGTCAGAAGAATGAAAAGCCCCATCCTGAAATGAGAATTTTGACTTCCGTGATTGTCCACCTTATGCGTCACTTCCATGTTTAAACTGAATTAATTTTGACTAGCCAATATTCTAAGACCTTAAGTTAATTAAATTGAATTATGAAAAAGATTGCCTCTATCATACTTATTCTTCTGGCCCTTGTAATGTTTTATCTTGCCTATCAAATAGGAGGCTTACCTCCAGCCATTACCGGAGTTGGGTTCGTGGTAATTGCTTTGGTTTTCTTGAAGGAGGACACGGTTACTTGATGGTCTTTGCCCAGGACACTTAATACAAATTAATTCACTCTGGTGGCCGTGATTCCTTGAACGAGGAAACTGTTTACCTGACCATTTTGAATTTGGAAGTTGACAGGTGTGCCATCATTTCTATCAAAAAATTGAGTTTCACTCTCAGCTGCTAAATGTATGGTCTCTTGAATAAACCCTGCCTCAAAAGTTAGATGATCATCCACCAGCTTTATTTCTAAAACACCCATATCACCCACTTGAAATTTCCCGGTGTATTTCTGTAGCTGGTCTGTGGATATGCTGATTACCTTTTTTAGGTTAGCCTGAATCCCTGGTAAATCATATTCATTGGCTATGGCCCGCATTACTTCTTGAATAATTCTGCCATTATCAGAGTTTACCATGATGACCACCGCGTGGGGTTGATCTTTCCAAGCGGTGAGTTGTGCCCGAAAACCTTCATCAGCACCACCATGGCCAAAAGTATTATCCTGAATGGCTGGCCCAAGGCCATGACCATTCATGCCAGCCACAAGCATTTCCTGTACTGTGGCAGATTTGAGCAAACCATCTTCTTTGGTTTGGTATATTTTCTGAACCTCTATGGCGTATTGAATTAATTGAGAAGGGGTGGTCCAGAGCCCTGCAGCAGCCATTTCCGGGTAAACAGGCCATTTGCCTTCTACTTCAGTTCCGTTGCCGCGATATCCTGTTGCTGCAAGGGGGTGATATTTTGGTGGCAAAGGGTTTTCAAAGGTGCTTTTTTCCATGCCCAACGGGTTCAATACGTTTTGTTGCATAGTTTCAGGAAAGGAAGTTCCTTCAATATCTGTGACCATTAGCTGCATGATTGTATATCCACCTCCTGAGTACTGCCAACTCTCACCGGGTTCCTTATAAACTCTTACTTCTCCGGTATTTCCTTTTCCATCAAGCACATCTGGAACACTGGGAATCTCATCACCCTTGTCATAGCCTGGGAAACCCCAAACTGTGAGCCCCGCGGTGTGATTTAGAATTCTTCTCAGGGTCACTTTTTCATTTTTAGTGAATTCATTATCCGGCAACTTCCATGAAGTGAGGTAGTCATTTACATTTTCATTTAAACTCAGTTTTCCACCTTCTACCAATTGATGTGCTCGAAGTGCGGCAACTGGTTTACTAATTGAACCCGCCAATAACATGGTTTGGGTGGTCATAGGTCTGTTTTGACTGCTATCTGCCATGCCATAGGCACGTGCCCATTCTATTTCTCCATTACTCACTAAGGCGATGCTTATGCCCGGAATCCCCAACTCTTGGAGCCTTTCATTGATATTATAAGTTTCAACAGGTTCTCCTTCAATTTGAAGAGAGGGCAATAATCCATTTTCAATTCGAGTTATTCTCGCTTCAAGGTCTTTTTGAGAAGTATCTGCTGGCCCTGAACAGGAGAATATTATGATTGATAAGAGGAAGAGCAGGTGATTTTTCATGGCTGGTTGACATCAATGGATTGCGCGTTTAAGATACTTCAACTGAAGCCCAATTCCTATGTATTGTGTTTCCGGAACAAGTACTTTTGAATAATTAAAAGATTACAGATATCTTCAGAAACTTTAAATCAACCTTAAGACCTCAAAATGGAAAACGTCAATCGCAACAGACTTTTTATAGGCAGCTGTCTGGCCCTTCTTGTTACCTCACTCACTTTTGCCATTCGAGCTAAAATTGAAGGAGTTTTTGATGTAGAATATGGTTTGACCAAGGAGGAAATTGGCTGGGCATTTGGTCCTGCTTTTTGGGGCTTTACTATCGCTATGTTTGCAGGCGGTCTTGTCGTTGATATAGTAAAAACCAAGACTGTGGTTTGGACTGCCTTTCTGATGCACGCCATAGGGATAATTGTGTTATTGATGGCCAAAGACATGACCATGCTCTTTGTAGCCAATGTCTTTATTGGTTTTGGCAATGGTAGCGTAGAGGCCGCTTGCAACCCCTTAATAGCTTCAATTTATCCTGAGCAAAAGACGAAAATGCTTAACCGTTTTCACGTTTGGTTTCCTGGTGGCATTGTGATAGGAGGCTTGCTGGCCTATCTTCTAATGGATACGATGGGACTTAGTTGGCAAATATTGGCAGGGCTTCTTTTTATCCCTTTGATTATATATGGCTATTTATTCTTAGGACAAAAAATCCCAGAGTCAGAGCGAGTGACCAGCGGAGTTTCATACAAAGATATGCTGAAAAATGTAGGTGCGCCTTATACCATCATTGCTCTGGTCTTCTTTATGATTCTCGCGGCATCTATGTCTTCTATTACGATTGATTTCACGTCAACCACTACCTATATAGGCTTGGTTGTCGTAGTTGCGATTATGATAGCGGAGGCCAAGGGAGTCAATAAGGTGAGTTTGCTTTTCCCTTTTATTCTGCTGTGTATGTTTCTCACTTCCACCTCCGAATTGGGCACTACCCAATGGATTAATGCTTTGCTTACGGATAATGGTGTGAATCCTATTTTGATTTTAGTACTTGTCACTGGTATTATGGCGGTGGGACGCTTTTTTGCCGGGCCTCTGGTACATCGCTGGAATCCGGCAGGTGTATTGCTCGGATCTGCAGTTATGGCTACCGCGGGTATTTATTGGCTTAGCCTAGCCGATGGCGCGGCTATGACCTTGGCAGCTGCCATTGTATTTGCCATCGGGGTTTGTTATTTCTGGCCAACAATGTTGGGTTTCGTGGCTGAGTATGTGCCGAAAAGTGGAGCTCTGGGATTGTCTATTCTAGGCGGGGCAGGCATGGTGGCCACTTCCCTGATTTTACCTATTATGGGGAGTTCAATAGAAAATTCCGGGCCCTCAAAGACGTTGGAGAACATGGCAATTCTACCAGCCATTTTAATCGTCTTGTTCTTGTTGCTCAACGTTTATATGAAAAACAGAAAGGCTGATCAGGAGTAGTCTATTTCTCCTTGTATGCAGTGATTAGTCTTTTCCAAATTGCAGCATTTTCAGTGCTTGGTTTAAAACCATTCGTGAGATAGACCTGTGCAATAGCAGCTGAATCATAGGTTTTGGCCCATTCTACGATTGGCTTAACCATATCATGCATGCTTCTGTTATTTGGATTCCAACCATAGAGCTTTCCGGTTACTTTTAGGTCTTCATTATACCAATAGGTAATTATGGCCGCAAAGCCCTCTGGCATTCCAATATCCTTCAAGAAATCTGTGGTCTCAGTAAATTTCCCGGTGATCGTTCTTTCTTTGGTGTTTACTACAACGGAGTCAAAGGTGTAAGTACCATTATAGGCCTTGTCCCATTGTTTCCAACCCGAATTTGGATTGAAAATAGATCGACTTCCTTCACCTATTTTCTCGGAATGCCAGGTATAGCTTGTATCTAGTGTAAAACCTCGGAAGGCCTCGCTGGTAAATTCCTGATTGTTCCAGGCGTTAAAATAGGCAGCGACTTTTGCCTTCATAACATCTTCTTCACTGCCCGAAGAACAACTAATCAAAGCAATGACAAAAATTAATAAACCTGTCCAAATCTTCTTCATAATTCCCTTATTCATTAATTGAATGGGTACAAAATTAATCGAAAGTTTGGAATGAATCGTAAGTGATTACGCATTTAACTTGCGTTAACCTTTTGCAGAATCAGCCTATAAGGGCTTATTCATGTTAAAACATTAGTGTGCTTTTGAGCCAGCTTCCGATTAGCTCAAGTGCTCTTGGAGAGAATGAAACTTCATTCTTTGTATAGTCGGCAGGCGAACCGGTTTGAGCATCTTGAAAGACATGGTTTATGCCCTTGAGTTTAATTACACCATAGTGCTGATTGCCTCCAATCCTCAGATTTTCTGCAATGGCTGCCAGGTTCTTATCTGGCGACACAAAGGGATCGACATTTCCATGGAGTGCCAAAAAAGGGCATTTAATTTTCTGAAGTACAGGTGCTGGGTCAAGTTCTGTTTGATACCGATACCAAGGGGAGGAGAACATTTTGGCTTGCGCGTCTATTGATGCCGGAATCAGAAAAAGACTGGAGTCTGCACCTGGCACTTTACTGTCTTCTAAAAATGCCCTGAGTTTTGCAGCAGCTTTTGCCCTGTCTGGCTCCGAAAGGAGAATATCAAACATCTTCTGCGTTCTGTCCTTCATTTGAGCTATGGTGGTTTCATTTAATTGACTTAGTTGGCCCATGGCATCAACCTGATCTAGTATAACCTCGGCTCCGGTAATCCCGATACCCCCAAGTGTAATGATAAAGGCCGTTTCGTTGTTGATACTTGCTGCCAAAGGCCCAACCAGGGTGCCCTCACTATTTCCAATAAAACCAATTTTGCTGTTGTCAATTTGTGAAAGGCCTTTAAGAAAATTGAAACCCGCCAGAGCATCATAAGCAAAATCCTCTATGGTTGAATCAAAAATGTTCCCTGAGGAACCCCCAACGCCACGATCGTCTGCACGTAGTACTGCAACCCCCTGTCTGGTTAGATAATCTGCAAGAACGAGATAAGGCTTATGTTGCGGAGCACCGTGGCTTTGATCTCTGTCATTTTCTCCGGCTACTGTCAATAAGATGGCTGCCGGGAAAGGGCCCTCGCCATTGGGAGTGGTCAGGGTAGCGGCAAGGGTCGTTCCATCCCGTTCGTTTTTATAACTGACTTCTTGTACCTTATAGGGAAAGGGCCCCACAGGCGTTTGCTCCCTTACTTTTATTTTGAATTCAGGCGCCTCTTTTTGCTTTGCAAAGTTCAACGTGGCTTTAAAAGCTCCTTGAATCCAATCGCCTGCAAGCTTATCACCCTCTTTTGAAAGCTGTCCTGCCCATTGCCCACCAGCCAATGGAACGTCAAAGGTTACCGTTAGATTTTCTACTACTATGTTGCTGATAGCAATATCTTTCAGTTGTTGTGTTTCACTACTGAGCTTACCTTTCCATTCACCCTCGCTTTTTTCAAAAAGGACGATAATGTCCATTTTTCGGCCGGCAGCTTCCATAAAACCTTTCCATGGACCATTGATACTCAATTGCTGACTGAACAGCGCCTGTGTAGACATAAATAAGAAAAGCAAGAATATTCGTTTCATGTTTTTTCCTCAAATCACCAGCAATTCAAGCTGGGGAACGCCCTAAAACATGTATTCGAACCTAAAAATATGAGGATTGTTTTTTCTTGAATTCGGAAGGGGTTAAGCCTGTGAACCGTTTAAAAGTAGTATTGAACGTTGATTTGGAATTGAAGCCGCACTCCATTGCAATGCCCAGCATGCTTAGGTGACCATTGTCCGGATCGGTGAGCTGAGTTTTAAATTCATTAACCCGATACTCATTCAGAAAGTCATGAAAATTTTGGTTCAATTGCTCATTGATGACCTGAGAAATATGCCGATCCGATATTCGACTGGCCAGTGCCAAATCCTTTAATGTTAGACTCGGGTTCTTAAATGGTGTCTGTTCTGTCATGAAATTCCTCAATTGGCTCAAGAGACGTTGGCTTTGAGCTGAGCTGAGGGTTGAATATTGATATTTCTGAGGTTTAGGAGGATTGAAGATCACCTCGGGCTTTCTCATTACGATCATGGCGCCATAGTAGATGTAGATCACGGCCAACAAAGCGGCAATGTAACCAGTGATTGGTTGTTGATCGATTTTCAAGGCAAGCAATACGAATTGCAATAAGCCAAAAGCTGCAATGACAACAATGGCCATCCAAAGCTTGTTTAGCCAAATACTCATCTCGCCTTTAAAGTCCTGCCTATTCCTGATTTGAACCTTACTCAAACCAATATAAATGGCCAGTTGCCCATAGACTGCAATGGCAAAGAGAATGTTGGTTAAATTCAAATTGGCTCCATCTGCGCTAACCTGAATGGCCAATATCTCTTGAATGAAGGCTGTTTTGTAACCTGCATTTTGAAAATGAAAAATGTAGCTGATATAGACAGTATGAAGGAGAAAGGGGATAAAGTGAAGCCAATTCACCTTGCCGAGAGTGTCGGGGTTGCTTTTGGAACTGCGCACATATAAATAGAGCAAAGGTCCTAAGGCAAGATTAAACGGAGTACTCCAAAAAGCGAGGTGGGGATAAACTAGTGCCTCTCCGGAATATAAAAGCACCAAATCGAAAAGCTGAAGCGAAAAGGACAAGAACATCAAGCCCAGCAAGAGACTAGATCTTTTTCCTCTACCTAACCCTAAAATGAGAGAAAGGAAAATGCCCTGCCCACCGGCAATAAGAAGAATAAGAAATACTACATCCCTCATACTCCTGAAATATACAAAGGATATGCTTTTAACTTGGTTTAAGCTTCATGTTTGGCCATTCTCAAACGTGAATGTTCATCGAGATGGATCTTGCGCATTCTTATGGCCTTAGGAGTTATTTCCAAATACTCATCTTTCTGAATGTACTCCATTCCTTCCTCAAGCGAAAAGCCCCTGTGCGGTGCAATTTTTGAGTTGCTGTCAGAACCAGAAGCTCGCATGTTGGTGAGCTGCTTACCTTTTTGAATGTTTATCACCAAATCGTTTTCACGAGTATGTTCACCAATTACCTGACCTGTGTACAAATCTTCACCCGGAGGCACAAAGAAAGTACCTCTGTCCTGAAGTTTATCTATAGAAAAAGGAGTGCCCGGACCGTTGCCCATCGAAATCAATGACCCATTTTGCCGGCCCTTGATTTCACCTTTCATTGGCTCATAAGCTTTAAAGCGGTGGTTCATTACTGCTTCACCGGCTGTAGCCGTTAAGACGTTATTTCTTAGTCCGATGAGTCCACGAGAAGGAACCTCAAACTCAAGATGCTGCTGGTCCCCTTTGGGCTCCATTATCTTCAACTCACCTTTTCTTTGGGTTACCAGCTCAATCACCTTACCAGATACATTTTCGGGCACATCTACTACCAAGGTTTCAATCGGCTCACAGCGCCTTCCGTCAATCTCTTTGATAATTACCTGCGGCTGGCCAACCATAAGTTCGTAGCCTTCCCTTCGCATGGTCTCGATTAAAACGGACAAATGGAGAATGCCTCGGCCGAAAACAACGAATTTGTCCTCAGTATCAGTCTCTTCCACTCTCAAAGCCAGGTTTTTTTCCACTTCCTTGAACAATCGCTCTCTCAAATGGCGTGAAGTCACAAACTTGCCATCATTTCCAAAACCAGGGGAATTGTTAATGGTGAAGAGCATATTCATGGTGGGCTCATCAATGGCTATCCTCGGTAGTGGCTGAGGATTATCGAAATCAGTGATTGTGTCCCCAATTTCAAAATCTTCCAGCCCGACAATGGCGCAGAGCTCACCAGCATTTACCTGTTCCACTTTTTGTTTGCCGAGCCCTTCGAAAACCTGCAATTCTTTTATTCTTACTCTCTTTACTGATCCGTCACGCTTGGTCAGACCCATAGAGGCATTTTCCTTCAGGCTTCCCTGGTACATTCTCCCAATGGCAATTCTTCCCACAAAGGAGGAGTAGTCCAGTGACGTAATTTGGAATCTTGCAATTCCGGCAGGAGAGGGAGACTCTGGTATTACGGCCAAAATTTTATCGAGCAGCGGGAAGATATTATCTGTTGGTTCTTTCCAATCTTCACTCATCCAGCCATGTTTTGAAGAACCGTAGACAGTTTCAAAGTCAAGTTGGTCTTCAGTGGCATCAAGGTTAAACATCAGGTCAAATACCTGCTCGTGAACCTCATCCGGTCTGCAATTCTCTTTGTCCACCTTGTTGACCACCAATATAGGCTTTAAGCCTAAGCCTAAGGCTTTGCTGAGGACAAAGCGCGTTTGCGGCATTGGACCTTCAAATGCATCAACAAGCAAAAGAACCCCATCGGCCATTTTCAATACACGTTCTACCTCACCGCCAAAATCTGCGTGACCAGGTGTATCAATAATATTGATTTTAACATCCTTATAACGAATTGAAACGTTCTTGGAAAGAATGGTAATCCCGCGTTCTCGCTCCTGATCATTATTGTCAAGAATTAATTCATCCGTGTGCTGATTTTCACGGAAGATTTTTGATGCGTGGATAATCTTGTCAACCAGGGTTGTTTTACCGTGGTCTACGTGTGCAATAATTGCGATATTTCTAATGCTCGTCATGAGGCCTCTAAATCAAGCCGCAAAGGTAGGGTTTAATTATGAATTAAGAGCATTGATTAAAACTTGGCGGAGCAAATCTGTATTTAATTTTCAGGAGGTTGTAGGTAAGTAGACCAATATCCACATTTGTGGGATTAGCTAAGCATTGTCTTGCATTCGAATCCATTCCTTTATTACCGCTTGAAGTTCAGCTTCTTTTTCTTGAATATCATCCAGACTTTCAAATCGCGCCACTCTGGCTTCCTTGCCATCTCCGCTCAATAGGCCATGTTCATCATTGATGGTGGCACCTTTATGAAACATCAGGCTCACAAATTTCTTGGCATTCATGAAAAACGAGGCAATGTTGCCTTTATACATAAATGTAGGGCTACTCCATTTGATCGTTTCTTCGATTTTTGGATCGGTGGCCAAAATAATTTCACGTACCCTCTGAATTTCATCTGTCATAGGGTGGGCCTTTTTATCCAAATATTCGTTAACCGCTGGATTAATGTTCATGGCCTAGAATTTATGATGTAGACTTAATTGGAGTTGTCTCTTCTTCCAGTTATTCGTTGTTTGCCGCATTAGTCCAAGTTGAATTCGTAATCCCTCGCTTAGGGTATATCCTAATGCTCCGTAAGCTCTATTTCTATCAAAAAGTTGTACTTCGTTCCCGTTGCCTATGCCACGTTGGCCATTGACAAATAGTTCGTTATAGAGTGCCAAGTATATTGCACCTGGGCTTAAATCAGTCTTATTCAAGGGCACGGTGATAAACAGGTTGTACCTGAAGCGCGTACGGGTATCCTGATTGTCTACAAAGCGTTGTTCATATCGAAACCGATGGGTGAGGTAGATTCGGGTTCCAAGTTTATGCGGGATTAAGGCTTCCTGATAAATTCGGCTTTCTGAAACCTTGGATTTACTATCGCCAAATTGGCCAGTGCTGATATTGCCGTACCCTAAAGTAAACTTGACACCGAGATTTTCAGGTTGATAAGTTACCCCACCCCTTAATAACAATTGTTCCAGGTCACCAATAAGGTCCCAATTCCGGTATTGAATATCTCCCTGAAAACCCCACGGACCGTCCTTGATAGTGGTGTTCCAAAAATACATGTACCAGGCACCGGTTTGGTCCTCATCGATTTGACTATGCGCTTGTTTTGGTAAAACAAGATAACCTATAAGTGCTAGTAGGAGTAATGACCTTTTCATATTTCTTTTGAGTCTAAAATTGACAGAACAAAAATTGATTTTTTTTGAGGAGGCTAATTTATTGGATTTTATATTTTCCGCAAAGGAAGTTACCCAAAGACATCCGCGGTGAAGTTATGGATGCTAGTCTCTAAAATCTTGCATCTAAAACTTATCTTTGCAGCCTATGAGTCAAAAGCAATTTAAAAGACACACGGTAACAGCTGCACTTCCTTATGCAAATGGACCGATCCACATAGGTCATTTGGCTGGTGTTTATGTGCCTTCTGACATTTATACCAGGTATTTAAGGTCCAAGGGTGAAGACGTAGCATTTATTTGCGCGTCTGATGAGCATGGGATGGCCATTACGATGAGGGCTCGAAAAGAGGGTACTACGCCAAAGGCCATTGTAGACAAGTATCATGGCATGATAAAAGAATCCATGTCTGCCCTGGGCATTACTTTTGACATCTACTCAAGAACCTCGAACCAGGTTCACCATGAGACTGCGCAGGAATTCTTCAAAAAACTTTATGAAAAAGGTCTGTTTGAAGAGCGGGTGAGCCAACAATATTACGATGAAGAAGCTCAGCAGTTTTTGGCTGACCGTTATATCACGGGCACCTGCCCACGATGCAGCTATGAATCTGCTTATGGTGATCAATGCGAAAACTGTGGATCATCCTTAAATCCAACAGACCTGATCAACCCCAAATCTACTTTAAGTGGTAACCCCCCAATAAAGAGGGAAACCAAGCATTGGTATTTACCCCTTCAGAACTATGAGGAGTGGCTCAAAGAGTGGATCGTTGATGGTCATAAAAAAGATTGGAAGCCCAATGTTTGGGGTCAATGTAAATCCTGGATTGATGGAGGGTTACAGCCACGTGCCATGACTCGCGATCTTGATTGGGGTATTAAGGTGCCGGTAGAAGGTGCTGATGGCAAGGTGCTTTACGTGTGGTTTGATGCTCCCATAGGTTATGTATCGGCTACCAAGGAATGGGCTCAGGAAAAGGAAAAAGATTGGGAACCCTACTGGAAAGACCAAGACACTAATCTGGTTCACTTTATTGGGAAGGATAATATCGTGTTTCACTGCATCATTTTCCCGGCAATTCTTAAGGCTATGGGTGATTATGTGTTGCCTGAAAACGTACCGGCCAATGAGTTTTTGAATTTGGAGGGGGACAAAATTTCAACCTCAAGAAACTGGGCGGTCTGGCTGCATGAGTACCTGGAAGATTTTCCTGAAAAACAAGACGTTTTAAGATACGCCCTATGTGCCAATGCTCCCGAAAGCAAGGACAACGATTTCACCTGGAAGGATTTTCAGGCCAGAAACAATAACGAACTGGTTGCTATCCTCGGAAACTTTGTAAACAGAGCCGTGGTCCTAACACACAAATACTTTGATGGTAAAGTACCAGAGCGTGGGGAGCTATTTGATCTCGATGAAGAAGTAATCCTAGCTCTAAGAGAGGCACCAGCCAAAATTGGCGAGTCAATTGAAAGGTACAGATTTAGGGAGGCATTGACTGAAATGATGGAGCTTGCCAGAATGGGCAATAAATACCTCGCTGATACAGAACCATGGAAGCTAATAAAGACCGATGAGGCAAGGGTAGGAACTATCTTGAATATTGCTCTTCAAATAGCGGCAAATATTTCTATTGTTGCCGAACCGTTTATTCCGTTTAGCACATCCAAGCTGTGCAAATTTCTAGGTATGGATCAATTGAATTGGTCGGATGCTGGTCGAGATGATTTGCTGACTAGCGGAAATCCATTGGAAAAAACACAGTTGCTTTTTGAGAAAATTGAGGACAAGACCATTGAAGCCCAAGTGCAAAAATTACAGAATACAAAAATGCAAAACGAATTAGAGAGTAAGGAGGCAGCCCCTTTGAAGGAGACTATCCAGTTTGATGATTTTATGAAATTGGATTTAAGAATAGGTACTATTCTGGAGGCCAAAAAGGTGGAAAAATCAAACAAACTTCTACAGTTTCTGGTAGATACAGGTGTGGACAAAAGAACAATCCTGAGTGGGATTGCCAAGCATTATAGTCCTGAAGAAATGATAGGTAAGCAGGTAACCATTATCGCTAATTTGGCTCCGAGAAAAATGATGGGTACCGAATCTGAAGGTATGATTCTTATGGCCGAAGATAATGCGGGTAATCTGAGATTACTTCAACCTAACGAAGACGTGGAACCGGGATCCGTGATAAGTTAATGAGTTTGATGTTTCATGTCTAATGGGTTCAATTTGAAACTTATCAACATTAAACTGAATAATGAAGATCAACATTCAACGCTTAATGCAAAACATCGAACGCTATGCCCAAATTGGCAAAACGGGTGAGATTGGTGTTGAACGTATTACACTGTCTGATGAGGATAAGCAGGCGCGGGATTTATTGAAATCTCAGATGACAGCGGCTGGCCTTGAAATCTACGTTGATGAAATTGGCAACATGATTGGCCTCAGAAGGGGTAGGCAAGATGTACCTCCTGTAGCCATGGGTTCCCATTTGGACACAGTTTATCAAGGTGGACGCTATGATGGTGCATTGGGTGTTTTGGCCGGACTTGAAGCGATCCAAACTCTTAATGATGAGGGTATTGAAACTGAGAAGCCCATTGCGCTGATCAACTTCACTAACGAAGAGGGTGTAAATTATGCTCCTGATATGATGGGCAGTCACGCCTTCGCCCAGTTGGGTGATTTAGGAAAAATTTTAGCGAGCCAATCTTATGATGACCCAACCAAATCAGTCGATTCTGAGCTTCAGAGAATTGGCTATAAGGGTGATCTTAAATGTGGTGATTTTCCATTAGACAGTTTTATCGAATTGCATATTGAACAAGGACCTGTTCTGGAACTTGAAGGCACGGACATTGGTGCTGTGGAGATGGTTCAAGGAATTTATTGGACTCGTTACACCATCCAGGGTCAGGCCAACCATGCGGGTACAACCCCTCTACAATACCGCAAAGATGCGGGCTATGCGGCTAGTGAGATCATTAAGTTTGCCGGGGATTATGTCAGGAATTCACCAACCCAAATCCTAAGCACCGTTGGCACCATATCCTTTGAGCCGAATGCAATCAACATTGTGCCTGATAAAGCCACTTTTACACTTGATTTGAGGAGTGTGAACCTGGAAACTCTCAAAGATGGACAGGAGGCAATCGACAATTTTGCTAACGATATCATTCAGAATTCTGGTCTAAGCCTGGAACGAGACGAAATGGTCAGGTTTTCACCGGTTCAGTTTGATGATGGGGTGGTTTCATTGATTGCCGACAAGGCAGGAGAATTGGGACTTTCTGTTAAGAGAATGCCAAGTGGTGCGGGGCATGACGCTCAAATGATGGCATCCGTTTGTCCAACAGCTATGGTATTTGTGCCTAGCGTGAATGGCATCAGTCATAACGTGAATGAATTCACAAAAGAAGAAGACTTGGAGAATGGTGCAAACGTGCTTTTGAATGCCTGTTTTGAATTGGCTAATCGTTAAACTGAGTCATTGTTCTTGTGATGCCAATAGTGCAAAAACCAGTAATCATATCTATGGCTTTGTCCATGGAAAAAGGTAATTCGTCAAACTCCTTTTGAGAAAAAGGGCTTAATACATAATCAACTTGTCTGCCTTTTGGGAAATCATCCCCCACTCCGAATTTCAAGCGGGCATAATTTTGGCCACCTGTCATTTCTTCAATGTTCTTCAATCCGTTATGACCGGCAGAGGAGCCTTTGGCTCGCATGCGTAAGTTGCCAAAGGGTAGGGCAATGTCGTCTACGATAACCAATACGTTTTCTTTTGGAATTTTGAGTTCCTGCATCCAAAAATTCACCGCCTTGCCACTAAGGTTCATGTAGGTGGTGGGTTTAATCAGGTGAATCTGTCGCCCTTTGAATTTAAAATCAGCGTAATAGGCTAGCCTGGACATTTCAAAAGAAACCTCCTTTTTATCGGCCAGCCTGTCTAAAGTCAAAAATCCAATATTGTGCCGGGTAAGCTCATACTCCGGACCAATATTCCCTAAACCGACAATCAAATATTTCATATGCCTATACCAAAGGTCAATAATAAAAAATCCCGCTCTTGCGAGCAGGATTTTTTTATGGAATATTTATTTCTACACTTATTCAGCGGCAGCTTCTACTCCTTCGCCTTCAGCAGATGCTTCAGCACCTTCTTCTCCTTCTTCTCCCTCTTCACCTTCAAGTCCTTCAGAATCAGCTGCTTTGAGTGCTCTAGGTATAACTACAGAAGCAATCGTAACAAGCGGACTATTTAGGATTTCAAAATCTTTTGTTTCAAGACTGGCCACTTTGACAGAGTCTCCGAGGTTCATATCTGAAACATCAACAACGATGGTTTCTGGCATATTCTTTGGCAAAGCTAAAACTCCCAACTTAGGTCGTTTCAATACCAAAGAACCACCACCTTTCACCCCAACAGCAGTACCAGTCAAATCAACTGGAATCTCCATTTTGATGTATTTTCCTTTGAACAATTCAAGGAAATCAACATGCAAGATCATTTCACTTACCGGGTGAAACTGTGCATCCTGAGCAATTGCCTGGAAAGTTTCTCCTTCAATGTTCAGGTCAACAAAACAGGCCTGTGCTGTGTACAAAACTTCTCTAAACTGAAGTGCTGGTACATAAAAGTGCATTTGCTTTTCTCCACCGTATAATACGCATGGCACATTGCCTTCAGCCCTTAAGCGCTTAGACTCTGTTTTTCCGAGATTTGCTCTTTTATACCCTATAACCTCTACTCTTCTCATAATATATAATTGTTAAATAAATAGTTTACTTATCGATTGATTTGACGTGATGCTTGTAATGGCCTGAGCGAATAACTCAGCTACCGTCAATACCTTAATTTTGTCAGATTGCTCTTTTAGGGGAATGGTGTCTGTGACTACCAACTCCTCTAATGCTGAGCTGTTAATGTTATTATATGCGTTACCGGAAAGAACGGGATGCGTGCATAAAGCTCTTACCGATTTGGCACCTTGTTCCATTATAATTCCCGCGGCCTTGCACAAGGTTCCCCCAGTATCTACCAAATCATCTACCAGAATTACGTTTTTGCCTTCCACATTACCAATAATTCGCATTGAAGCTACTTCATTGGCTTTTTCACGATGCTTGTCAATCACCACCATTTCAGCGTTGAAGTGCTGAGCAAATTGCCTTGTTCTTTTCACACCACCTACGTCTGGAGAAGCGAAAAGTAAATTGTCCAGATTCAGACTTCTGAGATAAGGAACAAAAATGACTGAACCATCCATATGATCCACGGGGATGTCAAAGAACCCTTGAATTTGGCCAGCATGAAGGTCGCAAGTCATAACCCTATCAGCACCTGCAGCGGTAAGAATGTTGGCCACCAGTTTAGCACCAATGGCTACTCTTGGTTTGTCTTTTCTATCCTGACGTGCGTACCCAAAATAAGGCAGCACAGCCACACATTTATAAGCACTCGCTCTTTTAGCGGCATCTATCATTAAGCAAAGTTCCATCAGATTGTCTGCTGGGGGGAAGGTGGATTGGATCATAAAGACCGTTGCTCCTCTGACAGATTCATTGTAGTAAGTGGCAATTTCTCCATCACTGAACTTCTTCACTTCCATCTTACCCAATTCCTTACCATAGAATTCGGCAATCTTCTCTCCAAGATAAGCTGACTCTGTTCCAGCAAATAATTGAACGTTCATAATGCGTTGATTGATGTTGCTAAATGAAGCTGCAAAAGTAAGTATAAAATTGATAAAACCCTCTTACTCCTGAGAGCAATTGACGTGACCCATTTCTGGTTTTATTTCAACTCATTTTCCATGTCGCTGATAAGTCGTTTTAACTCACTTTCAGCCTGTTGGTACAGACCATCTTTCTCGTTGCCAAGCCTCAAATAAACTTGAAATATGTTATGAAACTGATAACTGTAAAGGGCTTCGACTTGCTTTACCTCAAAGGGTTTGAGGCTGAGATATTCAAAAAGCTGAGGAACTACCTCAAAGATTAAGGTCTCCTGATTCTTTTCCAATCGGTTGATATAGGTGTAGAGCATTCCTAAGCTCTGGAGTCCATAAAGAATTTTCTTGTTGTCAATCATATCGAGCTTTCCGCTAGCACCGAGTAACTCATAGGCCGATCCGTTTTTCTGAAAATCTGAAAATTCCATAAGCCCGATAGAGATGATGCCCAGACTATCTGCTAGCTTTCGGTCATGGTCCGTAAGAATAATCTGACTTGCTCTTTCATAGCTTGCTATGTAGGTACGATTAAACTTAGTGTTACCCTGGATTTCGATTAGGTCCTTTTGGAGTTCTTGAATAAAATCGCTGTAGAGCTCATTTTGTTCTTTTCGTTCTTTCATTGACTCCTGCCAATTATCAAGACTAAAGGCAGCCATAATGCCAATGACCACTACAAGGATTTCAATGATGTAGCGATACCACTCGGACCTAATATGAGTAAAGAATTTTTTCATGGCTCGTTGATTTCTCAAAGATCAGTCTTTTCAGATCCTTTTAAGTCTGAAAAATCAAATCGTAACAATTTACGATAAGTTCGGATAGTTGAAGCTCAAAAGCCTCCGTCTACTAATTGAATCAGTCTCTGCAATCATAAGATCTGTGCAATCCTTAAGTTCATTGCCTTTGGAATTATCTTTATTTCAAATGGAGGTTGGCCCATTCTTTCTCCATCAATATGCGCAAAAAGTCTTTGGTTGGCATCTATCTTCACCGTCTCACTTTGATACAGACTGACTGCCTCCAGTTTGTCGTGAGACCCATTGGATAGCCGATGAATATTGGCAAATCTCTTGAAAGCAGAGAACTCGCCAATTTCGCAAACATCCAATTTACCATCGTCTATTTTGGCATATGGGGTTAGTTTAAAACCACCACCGAAAGTAGTGCCATTACCAACAGTCAGCAGAATGAGGTTTTTTTGAAATGATTGACCATCGATTGAATAATCAAAAGGACGATCCTGATAACTAGCAAGGATTCTAAGCACGTGATAATAATAGGCAGCGAATCCTTTGAGCAGTGGTACTCTTTTGCTGGCCATGTCCTCTACAATTTGCCCGTCAAAGCCAATGCCCACTCCATTGACAAACTTTTGTCCGTTACATATGCCAAGATCGATAGGCTTAATATCTCCGTGAATAGCCGTTTCAAACTGTGCTAGCCGGTTTGAGCCAAGGTCTACATTTTTCACAAAGTCATTTCCTGTTCCTGCAGGGATAATGCCTATGGGAATATCAAGATTCAGTGCATTAACAGCTTGATTGATGGTTCCGTCACCGCCTATGACTGTAAGGTGTGTGTAGCTGTTATCGAGCAGTTCTTTTATTTCATCAAGACCATCTTTCGAGGTCTCGCAAAACGAATAGCCAATTTGTTGGGTATCGAGATAGGACTTTAAATCAGAAAGAATTGGTGCAAGTCTTTTTCTTCCTGACTTTGGGTTACCTAAAATGAAAACCTTTTTATTCAAGCCCTAATCTAAGCAAGGCAATTGATAATTAAGAAGATGAAATTTTGAAATAGCACTAAACTTTAGCCAAACCTTGTTTTCTGTTGCGTATCAAAGAGATAGTCGCTATTAAAATCATGGCAGTGGAGAGAAAGAAAAACCCCTCGGTGATAGAAGTAAAATCAATAATAGGCTGGAACATGAGTGGAGATAGAAATTGTCCGAGAAAGATAAAGGTGGTGAGCATTCCCAACGCCCGACCTCGTGCTTCCGGGCTGGCCAAAGTTACAAGGCAAAGATTGGAGTTTGGCATGATTAGTCCGGCACCAGCACCGGCAATTATTAAACCGGGAAAAACCAATAGATAGCTCGTAGCATAAGAAACCGCGAAATATCCTAAACCCATAACGAGGAAGGATACACCGTAGATTTGAAAATGCGTGAGTCGTGCTTTGATGCGCTGAAAATTAAACGAAGCAGTTCCGGCTACTAACATGGTAAGTGCCAGGGACAGTCCGATTTGGCCGTTGGATACTGAACTGTCAACACTTTTGATAAAAAATGGAATTTGTACAGGCATCATGTAAAAAACGGCCATGCCCAGAAAGGACAGTATGTAGACGATCCAGGCAGTTTTAGGAATAGTCGCCTGCTTTTTTGAAAGTGAAACTTCCTGTTTTGCTTTTTGGGGTTCTTTCAAATAAATGAACACTAGCGGCACTGCCAGAAGTGCCAGGCCATAAATCAGGAATGGATAGCGCCAGCTAATATCCGCGAGAGCACCGCCTGCACTGATAAACACTGTGCCTGATAGCGCCATCACTCCGGCCTGCAGACCTAAAGTCTTTAGTCGTTCTGCACCTTCAAAGTAATCTCCGATTAAGGCAACAGCAATGGTCATTATTCCACCCACAGCTATTCCCAGGAAAGCACGGCCAACTATGATTTCGAGAAGGGTATTGAGGTAGAGTCCTGATGTACCAGCTATTGCGTATAAGATGAGCATAGCTACCAGAAGCTTTATCCTTCCGAATCTATCAATGATCCAACCTGAAAAAGGAGCACTAAGTGCAATAAATAGGCCTGGGATAGTTAGAATTAGCTTTACCAAAGTTTCAGCGGAGGGGTTATCTGGGAAAGCTGCTTTCATTTCCGGTAGGGAGGGGGAAATGGTGGCACCTGCCATCACAGTCATCATGCTACAGAAAAGAAGGGTGATTTTTACGGCAGTGTTATTCTTCAATAGAGGCGCTTTGCGCTTTAAGATTCGTTTCTCATTTTGATCAACAAATCATTCAGCGTTTTAGCTTCATTTTGCGTCAAGTTTTTCATAATTCCATCCAAGTTGGCAATTTCCTTATCGATTTCGGTAAGTAATTTTTGCCCGTTTTCATGAATGAACGCCTGGATCAAGCGTCCGTCATGAGGGCAGGGCCTTTTCCAAACCAGACCCTTGTCACAAAGTCGATCAACCAAGCGGGAGGTATCGGAATTATTGATGATCATGCGATCTCTTAATTCTTTGGTACTGATTGGATCTGGAAATTGACCTCGTAATATTCTTAGCGCATTGAACTGCTGTTGGGTAACTCCAAAGGGTTTTAGGAAGTCAGCCATTCCATTCGCAAACCAGTTAGCGCTATAGAGTAGGTTTACACGCAGGCGGTGGTGCTCGTTTTGGAACTTCCCTTTTTCAACTAATTCTTTGACATGCATAGGCGTGTTTTTACTAAAACCTAATGAAAGATAGTGTTGTAACACTGATTTATCAAATTCCATATCAATCTATTTAAAATAGAAACCGTCCCGAATACTCGGGACGGTTTCACAACTCACTCACTCAACTTCACAACGTGATTCTGAGCCTGAGGCACGATGGCGAAGAATCTGCCTGTCTAGAGAGCCTTAAGCAATGAACCGGCAAACCAAATCTGATCTAATCGAGATTCTTTCATAATTCTTCTATTAGTTGACGACAATTAACTAAATCAAAGAATGGGCAGATTTGGCATCTGAAGTTTTATAGTGGCCGGTATCTTTTACAGACAGATTCTTCGTTTCGCGAAAAGCGAAACTCAGAATGACGGGATCGGTACGACCGCTCAAAGCTTTCTCAACAGACAGATTCTTCAGTCATGCTTCCTTCAGAATGACGCTCTATTAGACCAACACAGGTTCCTCAATTGATTTTGCAGCAGGGAAGTCAACAGGAATTTCGGTTAGGTTATGCAGGTAGTTCATAAATGTTTTGTCAGCAACCAATGCCACCAAATCAACCAAGGCTCCATTGTCAAACCCTTGAGCAAAGAAGGCTTCCACATTTGGTTCAGAAGCACGGCCTTTGTTAATCGTAATGTCTTTTGCCAGTGCTACTATGGCATTCAACCTGATATCTGTACTTCTACCTTGTCTCAATTCAATAGTCTCTTCTTCGGTAAAGCCGTTCATTTTTCCTATTGTAGTATGTGCTGCCTTGCAGTATTCACAGCCATTTACTTCAGAGATCGCAAGGAAAATTGCTTCTCTTTCTTTGGCTTTAAATGTTCCTTTTGCCTGTTCTCCCTGGAAGGTGAGGTATGAACTCAATGCGTTTGCTGAATAGCCGATAGTGGCATAGAGGTTAGGCACCATGCCTATTTTCTTTTGCAAGTTGTCGAAGATGCCCTGGGCTTCTGGTGATACTTGGTCTCTGGTTGGTACTTGAAATGTTCTCATGATTTTATGTTTTTACTTTTCGTTTTAGAATTTGGATGTATAACTAAAGTTATAACATTGAAGTTCCAACATTGATAAATTAATCACAACTTTTTTAGAACAAATGATTAATCATTTGAAAACCAGATTGATACTTATGAAATAAATTGAGGTCTCTTCCTAATAACCCCCTCTAATCAAGCTCAGGTTACCTCCCGAACTGCCAAAGAGAATGATCAACTCATCATCCAATTGGCACATAGCTGCAGTGTTTTTCACGTTAGCACCGTGAATGGCTGATTGTTCTGACCAACCGGCCTGTACCAACGTTCCATACCCGGAGTTGGTAGTTGAAGCTTGCCCCGGATCATAGGAGATAGGCTTTTCAGGTGTCATAAGACCATGAATGGAAAAGGATTCAGTGAGCATCAACGAATTGCTCACTCCGGGATGCACCAAATGCATAACGCCATCGAGGGTAGCACAAGCAAGTGGTCCGGCTCCTGTATAGGGTTCTGTCACGGGCTCGTTTTCGTTTGGTGTTCCAGCGTAGGCTGCTGTGGAAAAATGAGCTACCGGATAGACATTCGGTGACCATTGATTGATGGTGGTATTACTCTGAGGGCCATTATAGGGTGATTTTTCCAAAGTAACCACGTTGAACGGGGCGAGGTTATAAGAACAAACCATCATTTGATTGTTTGTCATATCCTGAAAGATAAGGAACAATGAAGTGCCCAACGAACCCAATTGAATATCACCAGTTGATGAGAAGCCAACGTTCACTGGAGGCTGCCACGCACCTGCGCTGTTTGTTATTGATGACATCAATTTACCTTCCTGAGTGCTGTAAACTATCATCAGCTGACTATCGTCATTGAACGAAATCATACTGACTTTGCTGATTCCTTTCTCAATGACTTTTGGTGTGGGTGACCATCCGGATTCTAAATTGTAATTAACCAAGGCGAGCTTAGCTTGATCATTGACAAAGGCCAGTGAGAGATTATTATTAGTGCTGGCCATCGCCAAATCGCCCTGGCTGGGAATACCCAAGTCAGAAGGGCTACTCCAATCATAACCATCAAATGTGGCGCAAGTTAAATTCCCGTCTTCTGAATCATAAACGGCATAAACCGCGTCAGCGAAGGTAGCACAAGCTACATTGGCTTGTCCATTGAGAGGTGTTTCTTCCGGAGCTTCCCAAACAAAGGTTTCATCCCAGAGAAATCTGAACCAATTGGCATGTTTATCATTTTTTTCTAAAGACCCAAGGCCAAAATTTTGTTCAATTGTTTTGATAAGGCTGTAATGATTATAACCCTCATAAGCCACTCCGCCAGGCTGGATCATATCCCCAAGAAGCACGGTATAGATTTGGTTTGGACCATCATAGAAGTACTTGAATTTGGAGGCCGGGTCATAAAGTGCCTCAAAGTCTGCTTCGTCAAAAGTAACCACGACCAAAGTATTGGGGGGCAGGTGTGAATCTGGTCCTGGGAATTTCAATGAAGCAAAGAATCCTTCAAGCCATGTCGCTGCCTGATCGACCAGAACAGGGGCACGCTCCACAGGTTGTGGATCCTTATCTGTCGTACCGTTTAAATAATGCCCATCATTCCACATATTTGGTGTGAACCAGCTGTAGGCCGGCAGCGTTCCATTGAGCAAATCTGAATATAAAGTTGCTTCATTCTGAATTTTATTCCATCGCTTTTCATCCCTTACAATGTTCTCAAATGAAGAGAAGGGGTTATGCTTGATATCGTAGGGGTAGTCGTTAGTCGGTGCCAATGTAGGCGACCAGGGCTGATTTTGTGGAATATAGCTATCCATATACGCACGCCAGTCGAGGTTGTAAGGTGATGCCTCAATCAGGTCAATAATAGTCTGCTGGGGCAACAAGCTTGGCGGAGGGTTATCATCCGTCATATTGCACAGCTCTGCAGCAATTGAGGAAATGTAATTGGTTTGGGAGGGGTGCATTACTCCAAAATAATTGGCCATGTCGATGCCCTGTTGGGCGAGGCCGTTGAAGTATTGATTTTCCATTACATAGCTGCGGTATTGATTTTCAAACATGATAACAAGAACATGGTCGAAAACACGATTGGAATTACTGTTCATAGAAAGGCACAAAAGTTAATTAAATTTTACAGAGAATAAGTTAGAGTTTAAATGCATAAAAGGGTAGTGTTTTATAAAGAAAATATGGCCTTGCCCGTGATTCACAGTCGTTGATTAGGTGAACATCCATGCCCAATACACGAGTAGGCCTTGAGTCGGTAATCTGGCCCACAGTCCAATAATCCAGGACAGTTTTTTGGATTTGTTCTTTACCAACATGTTAATGTTAGCAGGAAATACGCCAAGCAATACGGCAATGATGCCCCATGCTCCAATTTGTTGGGTTTGGGGGAGGAGCAAGAGAATGCCAAATAGAACTTCAAGCGCACCGCTGAGATAGACCAACTCCAAATGGTAGGGAAGATAAGAAGGCATGATTTTGAGATATGCGCTGGGCTTCCAAAAGTGCGCAAGGCCGGCCAGGATATAAAGGCCACCCATAAAGTAGAGGGAGGAGTTGTTCATGTTAAGAGGTCTGATTCAATTGGTGAATTAGAGAGGCTGTCTCAAAAGTCAAAAAAACCGTCATTCCCATGAAAATGGGAATCTCAATGTAGCTTCACGGTTCAGATTCGGGGATTCCCGCTTTCGCGAGAATGACGAGACGGACTTTTGAGGCAGCCTCATGGAGGGGGCTAAACCTCCTGCAAATCAAATGGTAATTTCCTTATCCGTTTTCCGGTTAAATTGGCCACCGCATTAACTAGCGCTGGTGCGATAGGAGGTAAGCCCGGCTCGCCCATACCGCCAGGTGCTTCGTCATTGTCCATCAAGTGAACCTGAATATCACGAGGTGCCTCATTGATTCGCAGCATGCCATAATTGTCAAAGTTGGACTGCTCGGCAGCACCATCTTTAAAGGTGATGGCGCCTTTGAGTGCAGCGGTCAATCCATAAATGATATTGCCCTCTGTTTGTGCCCTCGCTTGGTCTGGGTTGACGAAAACCCCGCAATCCACGACTGAGACTACTTTGGAAATAATCACTCCACCACCTTCTCTTTTGAGGAAAACCGCATGGGCCACTATACTGCCAAAGCTTTCCACAATAGCCAATCCTTTGCCCTCATTATTGCCAAGTTTTTTGCTCCAATTCGACTCCTTTTCCAGTCGTTCCAGAACTTTGACCTGACGAGGCTCAGATTTTAATTTCTCCTTCCTGAACTGCAAGGGGTCTGCCTTGGCTTTAACAGCCACCTCATCAATAAACGCTTCATGGGCAAATCCATTGGTCGAGCCAAAAACTGAACGCCACCAATGGATAGGAATTTGACTTTTATATTCTCCGTATTGAATGGAGTAATTCTTGAAGTCATAATGAGTATTGATACCCTCCATTACCTCAAATGGGATTTTTCCGTTAGATGAGCGGGATTGGGTAGTAATGGCCTGGCTGACCATTTTATGCTGTATTCCTGTGGCTTTCCCACTGTTATCGAATGAAGCCTTCATGGCGTGTACCGTGCCTTGACGGAAAGGTCCCTGAGCTGTATCGTCCTCCCGAGACCAGATAAGTTTGACTGGCTTTTTGAGTGTGTTTGATATTTGAAAACACTCTTCCAGGGGATCATTCATTGAACGCCTGCCAAAACCACCACCCAAAAAGGGTAGATGAACCTTAATTTTTTCTTCAGCTTCGTTTTCTGGTATACCCAAATTTCTTGCGAATTGACGTTGCACTTGCGGGCTTTGGCTTGGGGCCCAAACTTCGACTGTATTGTTTTCACGAACGTGTACGGTGGCATTCATCGGTTCCATACAGGAATGCGATTGATGAGGTTGCTCATAGACAACATCCAGTTTGTCCGCTGCACTGGCGAAGCTGACATCAAAATCGCCTTGATCTTTATGGCTCAAGCCGTCTTCTTTTGCCAATTTCTTCATGTCATCAAAATAACTCTTGCTGGAAACCTTCTTGAATTCAGCATTGTCCCATTTGATGTTCAGCTTTTTGCGCCCTTGCATTGCAGCATAGAAATTTTCTGCAATCACTGCTACTCCAGTGTTCTTTTTACCATACACTGTTCTGGTGACTGTCATCACCTCTTTAACGCCCTTAACAGCCATGGCTGCTTCTTTATCAAAGCTCAATATCTTGCCTTGAAGGGTAGGGCATCTTTCAATAGTAGCATAAAGCAGCCCATCAGGTTGGGCATCAATACCGTAATCAGCTTTGCCATTCACTTTGTGCGGCAGGTCTGTTCTTTCGGTGGCCTTGCCAATAATTTTAAAATCCTTTTTGGGCTTTAGTCGTGGCTTTTTGGGTACTTCAATATTTGCAGCACTAGCCACCAAATCTTGATAGGCCAGGGTTTCTCCAGAGCCTTGTCGATGTACTAAACCAGATTTGGCATAGCACTGATCTTTTGAAACACCCCACTGTTGAGCTGCTGCTTCTAATAATACCTCCTTAGTGGCTGCTCCCAATTGGCGCATAGGCTGATAAAGACTTCTTACACTGCGACTGCCTCCGATGGATTGTCTACCATATTTTCTCGAGGCACTGGATTTGACTATGGTGACCTGGTTCATATCCACTTCGAGCTCTTCGGCAATTATGGCCGGGATGGCTTGAAAAATGCCTTGACCAAGCTCGGGTACTGTGGCCATAATGGTGATGGTTCCATCCTCAGCAATTACCACAAAAGGGTTTAGAGGTGTGCCTGTCACAAAGTCTTCAGCCATTAACCTCTTAAGCGTTCCGGGTTTGCCAAAAGCGAAGGAATCAAATCCAATGGCGAGCACTGCTCCGGACATACCGGCCAGTTTCATAAATTTTCTACGATTGATTTTACTTGCTTCCATTGCTGATGTTATTTGAGGCGGTGTGAATTGCTTTTCTGATCCGATGGTAAGTGCCACAACGGCAAATATTGCCGGCCATGGCCTGGTCTATATCAGCATCCGTTGGCTTGGGATTTTTCTCCAATAAAGCTGCGGCCGACATTATCTGACCTGATTGGCAATAACCACATTGGGGTGCTTGTACATCTAACCATGCTTGTTGAACCGGATGGCTATTGTCATCCGATAAGCCTTCAATCGTGGTAAGTTGCTGTCCGGAAGCCGCGGATACTGGGATACTGCATGATCGTACGGCTGTCCCATTGAGGTGGACGGTGCAAGCCCCGCATTGCGCAATGCCGCAGCCAAACTTTGTGCCCGTAAGCCCTACTTCATCTCTGATTACCCAAAGCAGGGGAGTTTGAGGCTCAGCTTCGACCTCATAGGGCTCATTGTTGATATTGAGTTTGTAATTTGCCATGATAGGAGTAATGGTTTCTAATCAAGTTACAGATTTTAAATCTTTTCCATGAAGACTAATTCTTATAAGGTCTGATTTTATGAGATAAAAAGGACTGAGATTATTTAAATGACCTTGATCAATTCAGAAAGCTGACATGGGATTAATTAAGTCAGCTGCGAAGCTTTCATTGGTCAACCTTCAAAATGCAGATCTGATAGCTCCCGTTTCGGTACCCTGCATAGGCTATCCTCTTATTATCAGGAGACCAAGCTGCCTGTGTTTCTCCCTCATTCAAAGTGAAGGTGAGCTGCGTTAATCCACTACCATCTGAATTGATCATTTGCAACTCCGGACGGGCATCTTTTACTGACCTGGAAAAAACTATACGTTTGCCATTTGGAGACCAATTGGGGCAGAAGTCATTCATCTCAAAGTAGGTTAATCTTACGGCTGCATTTGGATTGAAAATGGACATCCTATACAGCTCGTCATTTTCTCCGTTTGTATCTCTCCGAGAAAAGAAAACAACTTGCCTGCTATCAGGAGCCCAGGACGCATAAAATGATCGGGTCTTATCATAGGTGAGTTGTTTTACCCTGCCACCCTTATTAGAGATCAGAAACAGGTTTAAATTGGGTTCGTCTTTTTTCATCTGAGCTGAAAAAATGATGAATCGACCATTAGGAGAAAACCGAGCAGTAGTGGGTTCAAATTCAAAATTGTGGAGTGATATTTTTTTTACTTTTTTGGAATTCACGTTTATGGTGAACAATTCAAACTTTCCGGACCGATTTGATTCGAATAGGATCTGACTTCGGGTGGGATGCCAACTTGGGTTTCTGTCGTCAAAGCTGTTATCGGTTAGCTGTTGTTCATTTGTGCCATCAGAATTGATCACATAGAGCTCCCAATCACCATCCCGGTTGGATTCAAAAACAATCTGTTCACCATTAGGAGACCAATAAGGATGTCGACTATCTCCATTACTGCTGGTAAGGATGAATTCACTGTTTTGCGAGAAGCATAGAACAGGAAAGAGCAAAAAGAAAAAGAGCCCGGTAATCGAGCTCTTTTTTATGAATGTTTGTGGAAAAGACAAGCTGCTATTTCTTAATTTTCACCTCAGGAGCTTCCCATTTGTTGTTTTCTCTATTGACATCTGCCATTCTTCCAGAAGGGTCAATTTCAATAGAGACGATGTCTTCTATAGGTCTATCTATAGTCAATTCATAGGTTGGGTTAGTCCAAGGCCAATCAGGGTGCACAATTCTCTTATCTGTTGTTTCTGCAGGTTTTTCACCACGCATAATTCTTAAGGCCATATAATGGACTTCCTTGGTTCCATCTTTATATGTCACCACCATGTCCACTGGCATAGGCATCTGCTTAACTTTCTCAAGTGAGACCTTAGTTTTATCGCCTTCTTTCGTGACATTCTTTACTCCGTAGTCAATTTGTTTAGTGGTAAACACAAAGTACTCATTGTACCAATCAAGCTCCAGATTAGATACTTTTTCGAATGATCTGATCAGGTCATTAGGATTTGGATGTTTGAATTTCCAGTCTTCGAAGTATTGTAATAAAGCTTTATCACGGTTCTCTTCGCCCATTACGTAGCCCATCTGGGACATCCACACGGCTCCTTTACCATATGCAGCAGCACCGTAAATTCCGTTCCGATCGTAATGATCGGAGTGCGTGCTTAGTGCTTCTTCGAAACCACTTTGAGCTGACCTTAAGTAACTTCCCTGACTGAAAGGTGAACCCAGTTTTGATAAATCGGTTTGGTCAGGAATAGTTCCTCTTAGGTGGGCTCCGATTCTCCCTGAAGCGTAAGAAGTAAAACCTTCATCCATCCAAGGGTGTAAGCTTTCATTGCTTCCGAGGACACCATGGTACCAGTCATGCATAAATTCATGAATGGTTACACCTAATGGATTACCCCTTGATCCGTTAATCAAAGTCGACATGGGGTATTCCATACCTCCGTCACCTCCCTGAATCACAGTAAACTGATCATAGGGATACTGACCGAAATTAGCATTGGCATATTCGAAGGCTCTTACGGTAAGGTCTGGTAACATTTTCCAGTTTTCATCATTTTGTCCATCCTGATGAAAGAAATGCAAGACAGTACCATTTGCCATGGTTCTTGTTTCATGTACATAATCCGGGTCCGCTGCCCACATAAAGTCATGCACATTAGGTGCTTTGAAGTGCCATGTTAGTTTTCCATTCTGAACTTTTTGATTCAACTGTTGTCCAGGCCTTTCGTAACCATGGCCGATTTCTTGCGGATTTTGCAAATAGCCTGTGCCACCTAAGACATAGTCTTTATCAATCGAGATTTTGACATCAAAGTCTCCCCAAACCCCATAAAATTCTCTTCCGATGTACGGATTGGCATGCCAGCCTTGATAATCATACTCGCTGAGTTTTGGGAACCATTGGGCCATGGAATATCTAATTCCTTCAGCATTATCTCTTCCGGTTCTTCTGATCTGCACAGGCACCTGTGCCTCCCATACCATGTCAAAAGTGGTAGTTTCACCTGATTTGATTGGTATATTGAGCATTACTTCTAGAATGGTTCCCTCGGTAGAGAATTTTACATCTCGTCCATTTTGTTTGAGAGATTGGATTTTTTGGTAGCCTATTTCATCCTCGTTTAATTTGGATATTCTATCCTTGACTCGTCCATCGGGATCAGTAATTGTTCTGGAACGCACATCCATCATAGAACCTGGCTGGAAAGCATTGAAGTAAAGGTGATAATAGACCCTGTCTAATACGTCAGGAGAATTGTTGGTGTATTCAAGCTTTTGTTTGCCCTGATATTTATTAGTATTGACATCCATGTCAATCTCCATAGTGTAATTAACACGTTGTTGCCAGCGCTCATTGTCTTGCCTGCTGGCTTTTCCCTGGCCAAAGACGTTTGAGCCTAAACCACAAACAAGAAGGGCGGTTAGAATTATGCTTAATTTTCTCATGTTGGATATGTGCTTTTCAATTATTCGCTTAAAATATCAAAGATAAATGGGGGCTGCAACCGCTTATTTTCGAATGGTCAAACCCAGGTTAACCATGTTTATTTCAGTTTGTACCGTACTTGAAATTTAACTTCAGTCCGTTTATCTCCCTCAATCCTCTCCAATCCCGTGCCAATTTCCTGACGATCGTAGAAGGTGGTTCTTGCAATGCGCGCCCAAAGCTCCAGTTTTCGAGCTGCCTTATATTGGATGAGCAGGTAGTTGCGGACACCTCTTCCGCTATAAGCGGGAATGGAGAAAGCATATAGCACATCTCTTTCGTAGGCGTATTGCCTGTTTTGACTTCCTTTGGTGTCAAAGAAAGCCATGCGTCCACTGAAGCTCCAGCTCTTGAATTTATAACTGGCATCCTGAATAAATGCAGCACCCTGTGTTGTTTCATTGTTCAGCATATAATTACTCCATTGCACCCTTGACTTCAGCCGAACATCGAACCCTGCATTAAATTCGACATTAATTATATACTGATTCTTTGTGCCCGGTAAGACGATAGTCTTTCCAGTGTCGGGATTGATGGCGTTGGTTTCCTTTGTTTCACTTCTGAGTTGTGCATAAATTCTTGCCTGCCTTCTCGGGTTATAATTGATTCTTATAAGATAGTCGTAGCCGGTGGAGGGTGCATTTACTCTAAATTTCAAAAAAGGGAATGAAAAAGTATCATAGTAGGCAGACAGCCATAACTTGTCGCTTAGCACGTACTTTATTCCCCAATAGACTCCTTTCTCATTAATGTTTCTGCTGTTTTCACCAAAGGCTGTTCCTCTGAAAGTGTGAAAGTTGATGCCGTAATTTCTAAGCACCATAGAGAGCGCCAACCTTGAGGTCAGGTTTTTTGTAAAACCCGCAACTCCCCCGAATCCCCCACTTTTGGAAATAGCTCCTTCTGTGAATAATGAAAAGCCTTGCCAGTAATAACTCAAATATATGCTAGCATTAAGATTTGATTTGCCCCTAAACTCAAAATTCCGGTAAAGCTGTTGGCTTGGCTGCACGGGTACGTCAAATTGACTCCAAACGACCGTTGTTCCGAAGGAGATCTGGCGGTGTGGGTTGGCAGTGATATTCAGACCATATACTCTCTCAGTTATATTTCTTCGATTACTAAGTTCTGCTGCTGTACGATGGAAACCGGAGGTTCGGACTGTTGAAAAGAATGTCTCCGGGCCTTCATCACCTTCGGATTCTCGAATGGTCGCATCTTGCTTCAGGCCACTTAAGAAGGCGGTAAGGTCTATTTTCGGAGAAAGCCCATAGGTAGCAGCTATTCCCCTCAAAAACCCGGATTCAAGCACGGAGGTATAGGGCCTTATGCCCAAGGAAATGCGCTGGGTGGTGTTTACAGTCTCCGATCCCTTGCCCACGCTAAACCCTGCACCAAAGAGCAATCCCTGACCGAATTGCATTTGATAATCACCAAGCATGAGTTTTCTGAATTTTCCTTGATTTTCAACAAGGGCATGGGCTGACCAAAAATCCATTCCGTACCGCTTGCTTTTTCCGTCCCAAACAAGGGCCTCACCTGGGTCTTTTTCGGCAGTGAATCCGAAGCTGAAATCATTCGATTTTGACACCCGGTATCTGAAATAGAGCTTTGAAGGTGAGCCAGCGTAACGCGTGTCATCCGGTTCTCGTGGAGCAGAAAAACCGCGCTTCTGTTCTAAAATACTTTCAAAACGGCTGATGAAATAGTTATTTCTTTCCGAGAGCACGCGTTGAATTAATGGCCTGGTGTCAGTCGTAGCTTCTCTGGAATCAACCATTATGAATGGCAACAATTTTTGAATTGTCTCGAAGTTGAACCCATCGATCACCTGAAGTTCGTAGAGGGTAACCAACTTTCCCCTTTCTTCAATATAGGTCTGTAAATTATTAATTTGCTGATCGGATAGCACATAAGTATTCTTGAGTTCGATAGAAGAGGCAGCATTGATATTTAGTGGATTTTGATATAAGAGCAATAGCGATTCATAGAAGTCCGCATAATTAATGTCCGCCTCTTGCAGACTGAAGAGGTCTTCGACAAAACGCTCTAAATCAAAGTCATCATCGGCCTGCGCAATGCAGGGCTTCTGCATAGCCATTGTCATGGCTAGCAGCACTAAGACGGCATGCCTTCTCACTTCGGAGGGAATGTGTAAACTAGTCCGAGGTTATGATTGTTGCCTAAGAATCGATTGATACGGATACCGTAATCAATCTCAAATCGATTGAGTTTGATTCCCGCGCCAAATGAATGGGTGTTGGTTTCTGTTGTAAAGCCTGTTCTCATTTTCACTTTTTCTATGATTTGATATTCTATACCAAATTTTAAATCAGTGGTGAGGTCTACATCTTTTTCCCCTTCCACAAGAAGGGACAGGCTACTTATGGGGCTATATTTAAGCCCTAATCTTATTGTTGTAGGAACACGCTCATTCGTTTCATTTGAAATGGATGACTGCGTGAAATTGGAAATGTGAGCTCCGAAAGTAATTTCCGGACTCAGCTGAGCAACTGCACCAATATCTGCGATGAAAACTGCTCTTCTTCCAAATCCCTCTACATTAAATTGGAGATAACTGGCCTTTATTCCAAGTCCAACGATACCTAATTTTTTACTGATGACCCCGCTGAGCATCTGACTATTGAAAAGTTCATCACCAAAGCGATAGACCGAAACCCCAGCTGTGCCGAATTGTGCTGGCAAGACAACACCCGCAGATACTGTATTGAATGGAGCGAAATCCAATATGCTCCGGTAGCCGAAAAGCGCAGAAGTTTCTTTGAGGTCGGTAAGTCCGGCTGGATTATTGAAGACAGACCATTGGTCTTGTTGTGTTACCGTGATACTTCCCATTCCTAACCCTCGCGGCCCCAATGGCGGAGTGCTGGCCAGTTGGGCCTGTAGGTTCAGGGTGAATAAAGAGCATAGTAAAATAAGAGCGACTGACCTCACAGCTTCAATTTATAGAAAACGAAAATTCTAAGGTGCCTTTTAGGAAAGAATTATTTATAAGGCAGATCTAAAGTTGATAAAGAAGCCAGATTGGCCTTCTCTATTAACGGAAAACTCAAAACGAACTACGAAGTCATAATAGGTTTGAATATCAAGCCCTATGCCAGCACTCGCAAGCAATCGGTTGTTAAAAAACTCTCCCTGAACAGAACTAATGGGGTCTCCAACGTAGCCCAGGTCTACAAAAGCCTTAAGATAGAATGCATAGGGCATTGTTCGGAATTGTTCGATTCTGCTGTTTCTATAAAGCTCTCTTACGCCAGAAAAGAACTTCCATTTGAATGATGATCTATTCAAAACAAAGTACTTGCCTTCGACCACATTCCTTTCATAGCCTCGAATAAAATCCGGTCGATAGCCGAAGCCAGACCTGTTGAAATAGGGGATGTCATCACTGAAATTATATTGGGCTGAAATGCTATTGGCCAGATATAGGTTTTTGCCCAAATCGAAGAACTGACCATAACTGCCGCGTGCAATGAGCATGTTAAGATCATTGAAAACCCCCAGACCATACTTGCTCAACTCAAGCCGATATATTTTACCAGATAGGGGATAGGCAAAGTAGTCTCGTTTGTCCCAGGAATAAATATAACTGATGCGGAAGTACCTTTGGAGATTGTCTCCTGTGGCCAAATAATCCGGATTCAGGGTTCTGATTGTGTCAGCCACAGAGGCTCTACTATAGGCTACATTGATGCTGTGTCGACTATAGAAGGAGGGCCTGTGGGTAAGTGAACTACTTACAAAAAAACTTCTTCTTATAAAGTTATCGGCCTGTACAAACCGGAGCCTATGATTCTCGGTGTTGTAACTGACCGTCTTGTTATTGTTAAAGCCAGTAGAGAGCAAAAAACCCAGGGTCTGTTTTTTGTTGATGTACGGTATTTGATATTGTAGCTGGTAGCGGTTGGTAAATCCAAATTGAGCAATGGCTGCAAGGCGGTCATTCCTCCCGGTAAGATTGAAATGATAGAGCTGTAAGCCGTAGTTTACCCTTGAGAAATCGGCATTCTGATTCACAAGCCATTCCGTAAAGTTTCTATCAGCAATTTTGAATATTGGTGCCGGAAAAATGTACCAGCGCTCTTGAAGATTCACCAAAATATCAGCCTCGGTATCCGACATCATCAGCGGCACAATATCAGCAAATACAAACAGTCGGGTATTGATTAATTTCTGCTTGTCAAGCAAAATAATTGCGGCAAGCTCCTGTTTTGTCAATTGCTGTCCTTCTACAAGATCAAGCTCTCGCTGTACAATTTCAATCTTGGTCTTCCTATTCCCAGTGATGTAAATTTTACCGATTGTAACAATGGTGTCTTGGGAAGATGTTTGTACAGGGCTTTGGGCCAAGGTGGCTACAGGCAGTATTAAACTCAACAATAAGACAATCCCCCTCAGTCCCAAATCCACAAATGCTTAGGTATTATTTTTCGATTTCTTGTGAACCATAAACGTGCGAATCAAAATGAACACACCCAATAGGAACATAGGAATACTCAAGAGCTGACCCATATTGTAGGTCATTGTTTCTTCAAAGGCAACTTGGGGTTCCTTTAAGGTTTCGTGGAACCACCGTAGCCCGAAGCTCCAAACCAGAAAAATTCCAAAGAGCAAGCCTTCAGGGGTTCTTTCTTTGTATTTATACCAAACCCCAAGTAGAATTATAAAAAGAATAAGCAATGTGGCAGCTTCATATAATTGTGCTGGATGCCTGGATATGCCATAAGTATGCACGACCGCCATCCATTTTCGTCCGTTTGGGGTAAGTTCATATCTAATGGGTAAACCAGCGGGTTCTGCATAGTGCTCCCTAACATATGAACCGGTAAGCACATCTTTAACGCTAGATTCTATACGGTTTTTAACTTCCTCCTCGGTAAGGTTGGTCTCTGCAAATGTTATTTTAATATCAACGGGCACTATTCCAGGCTCGGTAGTTTCCGTTCTCTCACCCTCAGAGGCTTCTGCACGCTCTATTCTGAGAAAACTATTGTCTTCCAGGGCAACTTCTGCCACTCGGCCGAATACTACACCGTAAGATGACTCTGTAGGTTTTCCAATAATCTCGGAGTTCACAAAATTGCCAACCCTTATCAATGCAACCGTAAGTGCAGTAGCAATTACTATTCTGTCTACTATCCAAAGGTAGCTCTGACCTGCTCTTTTATGCTTTCTGAATTTGAATCGAAAGGGCTTCAAACTTGCTTCTACCTCAAAGGTTCTGTAAAGAAAGAGCGCAACTAAAATACCAAGAGCACCGCCATGACTGGCTAGGCCACCCTCCCAGGTTCTAAAGAACATCAAGGGGTCTTCCAGAAATCGCTGTGGTTCGTAAAACACCAAATGACCCAGCCTGGCACCGATAATAGTAGCCAAAACCATGTATACGGTTAGGGTATCTACGTTTTCGACCTTTTTTCCTTCTGACTTAAAGAAGTGTGTGACGAGTTGGTAGCTTATGATAAATCCGAGTGCGAAAAGAACACTGTACCAGACAGGAGGTTGGATTCCCCGAATAATCTCTTTCATCGGGTCCCAAACTATATATAAGAGCATAGTTAATGTTTCAGAGTTCGACAAATATAAACGAATTCATGCAATCTAAATTGGCTGAATGCCCTTAAAATTCACTGTTTCGGTTAATTCTTCTTCTAATATTATAATGAACTCTACTTGCAAGTGTTGTAAAGAAGAATGCTCGGCCTTAGGAAGGCGATGAGACCTGATTCTACAAAGAATTGATCATTTCTTCTTTTTAAATACTTTCATCAATTCTTTGAAATCAATCTCCGTGCTGACGATGTATATAGGTGCATTGAAAGCTTTTTTAATCTGTTTTTCTCCTCCGAGCAAGTAGCGATAGCCAAATCCGCCTATCAGATCCAACCAGGGCAAAACACCATACTTGACCTTTACAGAATGTTCTATCAAACTTTTTCCTTCTCTCTTCAATTGTTCATTTTGATTGATGTCGGTGGTTCGAATATTGACTCGACCTGCTCCTACCTGACTATTGGCAGTGACCATCCAGCGGTTACTCTCCAAAACGGTTAATTCCCCATAAATGGACAGGTAATCAAATCCAATTCTGGCGGGTAAAGTTTGGGCAGGTGTCACTGAGTTGTCTACATAGTTTTTTCTGATTTCTGTGCCTAATCTGTTGAATAGGCGAGAGCCATATACTCCCACACCCAGTTCAAACTTATTATTGAAAAGCAGTCCTCCGCGAATGCCGAAAACTCCAACGGCTTCATTACTAACAAATGTATTCCGCGAATCCAACTGTATCTGAAAGGTGACATTCTTGTCTTGCTGACTCCAGAGAGGAGAAGTCTGGAGGAATACAATGAGTAGAAGGAAGGTCTTTTTCAAAAAAATCAATGGCGTCATTGTGAACATGGTTGCAATTTATATCAACTAACACTATTTGACATTGTCTTGTTGGCGATGAGGCAAGTTCAACGACATTCTATTCTCTCATTCTGTCAGGTGATTGACAGCATAACAAGCTTCAAACTGTGAATCAAAGACCATTGAAATATTTTGCCGGCAAAAAACTATACTATCAATTTAAAGAAATCTAGTCCAACTCCTTTAATTCTTCAGCAAAAGCGTTGGAGAGGATAGGGAATCTGCACCAGGTGCGTGGGTCTACATTAAACTCGTCTAGATGAAAGGCGGGGGCAAGCCGTTCTCGTTTCCACTGATTTTGACTCCAAAGTCTGTAGAATTTTTTGATATGAAGTTTCAAGTCCACTTCTGGCTCTAATTCCTTTGTTTTTAGTTTTTCAAAAACTTCCAATGGAGAGCGATGGTCTCTTATGGCTAGTTTTTCAATTTCTACCATCAGGGAATAGGGCATCAAGTCATTTTCATCAGTTTGTTCCTGATGCGCAGGTCGAAGCTCAGCCGTGGGTTTTAACTGATTGATTTGTTCGAGGCCGGAATAGCCAAGCTCATGCTGTGCATATTTTAACCATTGAATGATAAATGCCTTGTCCACGCTTGAAATGGGGGCGAGGCTTCCGCTGGTATCACCATCCATAGTGGCGTACCCAAGGTCTCCTTCACTTCTGTTAGAGGTAGTGAGCAAAACAGCATTTTTGATGTTCGCCAGCATCCAGATGATAGGGCTTCTGGCCCTGGCTTGAATGTTTTGCATGGGTATATCATGGGTTTCCCAATGTAATTTTTCGCCCAAGGCATGTTCAATTGATTCAGAGTAACCCTTAACTGCATCATCAACATTCCAATTATAAAATGTAGCGCCAATGGATTCTGATAATGTTTTTGCCGCGTTGAAAGTAGTTGGGGACGAATTTTCGGTGGCTTGGTAAGCGGTAGATAGTAGAGCGCCAACAATATCTTTCAGCGTTTTGCCATTTAAATCTCCTTTTCCTATTCTGTCCAGGAAAGCTTCCTTGCCCAATTGATCTATACCTCTTCTAACCATCTCCGCTACCAGCACTGCACAGGTTCCGGAATCCGCACCTCCACTGAGTGAAAGCACGAAACCGTTGCTTCTGCTCTTTCTGAGATAGTCATATAAACCCAACGCTGCTGCTCTTGGAAATTCTTCTTCTTTTGAAGCCGGTATTGTAACCTCACTCTGGTCTTTGGAAGTATTTCCGCTTACTTCAATTTCCGTATGCCTTACTTGATTGTGTTCAAAAGACAGCAGGTCATTTCTTAATAAAAGGGCTCCTTTTTGGGCAATTATAATCTCCCCATCGTAGATCATTCTTCCAGCTTCATTTCCCAGAAGGTTTACAAATACATAGGTGCAGTCAAATGACTTTGAAGCTTCGGTGACCAGGTCAATTCTGTCATGCGTTTTTAACATGGCGAAATGACTGGCACTTGGATTAAGGATAAGATTAACTCCTTTTTCGTAAAGCCTGCAAGCTGGTCGATCCTTGCCGCGCCAGGCATCTTCGCAGATTTCGAACCCTATCTTCCATTCTTTATAATCAAAAGTGAGATCGCCAATTTCGTAGGAACTGCCATCAATGTCCATGTGTGATGTTTCTCCAATCGGCCATGGGTTGAACCACCTTGGCTCATAGTGTACTCCATCCAAGGCCATGTATTGCTTGGCATAGACGCCCAGAATTTTTTGGTCACAAACCACAACTGCGCAGTTATAAAGGAGATCGTTATGGTAGAGGGGTAGGTTGAGGGTAGTGAAAAGTCCCTTGGTTTCGGCAACTAATTCTGGTATGTAGCTTTTGGCTTTTTGTGGGAGCCATTGGCTCAGGAAAAGATCTTCACAACCATAGGCTGTAATGCACAGTTCTGGTAGGCACAGGATTTCTACACCTTGTTCTCGTGCTTGCCTCAGTGCATGCTTGATATTGGAAATGTTATGATTCCAATCGAGTGGAGTTTGATTCAATGTCGCACCGCCAATGCTATAGGTTGCCATATTATTCGATGGATAACTTTTCACAAGCTTGTCTGGAGGCATCTTGTTCTGCCTTCTTCTTGCTTAAACCGTGTCCTTGGGTAATTGGTTCTGAATCAACCTTGACCTCTACTACGAATTCTTTGAAATGGCCTTTGTCAATCGTATCCACATGGTCAAAAGATATCTCTTTCGATTGTTTTTGGGTCCACTCAATTAGCTTGCTTTTGTAGTTTTTAGTGGTAGAAATTATTTCATCTATATCATAGTGCGGCATAAGCAGTTTTTCAACGATAAATCGCTCGGAGTACTTAAACCCACGGTCTACGTAAATAGCACCGACTAATGCCTCCAAGGCATTGCCGTACAATGACTTGTGTGAATTTGGTGTTTTACGTTTAACATCAAACTTCACTATTTGAGAGATTCCGATTTTTCGGGCCACTTGATTTAGTGACTCTCTACTCACAATTCTGGATCTGACCTCTGTTAGAAACCCTTCATCTTTGAAAGGGTACTTTTTAAAGATGAAGTCGGCTACCACTAAGCCTAAAACTGCATCCCCAAGATACTCAAGGCGCTCATTAGATTCCCTAAAGCCTTGTTTGACCTTTTTAGCAACAGAACTATGCTGGGTTGCGACTTTGTAGGGGTGTAGGTTAAAAGGCTTACCCCCAACGATCATTTTGATCTTGGAGATAAGCCTTCTATCTGATTCAGAATATATTTTGAAGAACGAGCTGATTCGTTTTATGATCAGCAGCACTTTCAATCGATTTTTCTAAAAATCACTGATGTGTTGTGCCCTCCGAAGCCGAAGGTGTTGCTCATGGCAATATTCATTTCCCGTGATTGTGCCTCATTAAAAGTGAAGTTCAATCTGGGATCAAATCGCTCATCATCAGTGAAATGATTGATGGTAGGTGGCACCACCTGATTTTGCAAGGCCTTTACACAGGCAATCGCTTCAATCGCTCCCGCAGCTCCTAACAAATGTCCTGTCATAGACTTAGTTGAGCTGATATTTATGTCGTAAGCGTGATCACCAAAAACCCGCTCGATGGCTGCCGCCTCACTGATATCGCCCAATGGAGTTGAAGTTCCATGAACGTTTATATAATCAACTTCTTCTGGCTTGATTTGCGCATCATCCAAAGCATTGATCATCACATTGTAAGCGCCCAAACCTTCAGGGTGTGGTGCGGTAATGTGATATGCATCGGCTGACATTCCACCTCCAATGAGTTCAGCATAAATCTTTGCTCCTCTGGCCTTGGCATGCTCGTACTCCTCTAAAACCAATGCTCCGGATCCCTCTCCTAACACAAACCCATTGCGATCCTTGTCGAACGGTCTTGATGCGGTTTCCGGGTGATCATTACTTTCAGAGAGCGCTTTCATGGCATTAAATCCGCCAATACCAGCCTCGGTGACTGCTGCCTCTGATCCTCCTGACACAAAAATGTCAGCTTTGCCTAATTTTATATAGGTCATTGCGTCAATCATTGCGTTGGTTGCCGAAGCACAGGCAGATACCGTGACAAAATTCGGCCCGTTAAAGCCGTATTTAATAGATATCAGACCTGCTGATATGTCAGCAATCATCTTTGGGATAAAGAAGGGGTTAAACCTTGGTGTTCCATCTCCAGCGGCAAATCCGACCACTTCATCTTGAAAGGTCTTCAAGCCGCCAATACCAGATCCCCAAATGACACCTGCGCGCTGGCGATTGATCTTATCCAGATCAAACCCTGCGTCCTCAACGGCCTGGGTACTAGCCACCATGGCGTATTGAGTGAAGAGGTCCATTTTTCTTACTTCTTTTCTATCGAAGTAATTTAAAGGGTCATAGTCTTTCACCTCACAGGCAAATCGAGTCTTGAACTTTTCAGCATCGAAACGAGTAATGGGTCCAGCTCCGCTGACACCATTCACTAGCCCGTTCCAATAAGACTCTACATCATTTCCGAGTGGTGTGATTGCGCCTAAACCAGTAACTACAACTCTTTTTAGTTGCATAGAAAGTTGGGTAAATAAGGGTCGCTACTTAATTAAGCGTTGGCTTCTAAATAAGAGATAGCCTGGCCAACGGTTCCGATATTCTCGGCTTGGTCATCTGGAATAGAAATGTTGAATTCCTTTTCGAATTCCATGATTAATTCAACGGTATCAAGAGAATCAGCTCCCAAATCATTTGTGAAGCTAGCCTCGGTGGTAACTTCAGATTCTTCTACTCCTAATTTGTCAATTATGATACTCTTGACTTTTTGTGCGATTTCAGACATTTCTGATAAAATTTAGTTAAAACTCAGTGCAAAGAAATGCAATTTAACTATAATGTCAAACAAATTTTTTAATCTTGTGAATCGGGCTATTTGAGCCATATAGGCAGATTTTTTAAGGTGTTATGGGCAAGAACAAGTTAACGATCAAATATGATTTTGGATTTCAGCTAGTGGCCGTAAATGCTTCGGTTAAAGAGTATAAATTGGCTTGGATATTGAATCGCAATTTGGAGCTTGATTTTATCAAAACAGATAATATAGAAATTGTATTTGTCAATGATAAATTAATAAGTATTTCAAATTTTATTTGCCGCACCGAACATCAATTATTCAGGCTATTGAGCAACAAGGCAGAGAATCTTGAAGAGACTTTTAATGCTTTCTTAATTCCTGAATTGAAGAATTTTGACTACTTCATTGCAATCAATGATGAGTCTGATACTTTTGATCTTAACGCTTTTATCTCGAGAATTAAACAAATACCTTTCGTGCAATTCGCAGTATCCGTTGACCCGACTACACTAAAGTCTAAGGACAACCTTATATTCTAAAATTGATTATGATAGATAGTATGTTCAGCAAAACCAAAATTGTAGCCACGGTTGGTCCGGGGTCTGATTCACGGGAGATGCTTAAGGCGCTTATGGTTGCTGGAGTCAATGTATTCAGACTCAATTTTTCACATGGAGATCATGCCAATAAGGCGAAGGTCGTGGAGCGAATCAGGGAACTCAATAAGGAAACCGGTGCGCATGTGTCCATTTTACAAGACCTTCAGGGGCCTAAAATTAGAATTGGTGAGATTGAGAATGGGGAGGTGCCCATTTCTCCCGGTAGTGAAATTGTGATTACCACAGAGGAGGTAGTTGGTAATGCCTCCAAAGTCAGTACAACCTATAAAAACCTGGCTAATGATGTTAAGGTTGGGGATATGATTTTGGTAGATGATGGAAACATTGAGCTGTCAGTCCAATCGATTGATGGAGATGATGTCACCTGCCTGGTTAAATATGGCGAGCTGCTAAAGTCACGCAAAGGTATCAACCTGCCATTCACTAAAGTGTCGGCTCCTTCCTTGACAAAAAAGGATAAGGAAGATTTGGCGTTTGGTATTGAACATGAGGTCGATTGGGTGGCACTATCATTTGTGAGAACTGCCCAGGATGTTCAAGACTTGAAGGACTTGATTGCCGCCTCAGGTAAGGATTTACGTGTAGTTGCCAAGATTGAGAAGCCTGAAGCATTAAAGAATATTGATGAAATTATCGAGGTATCTGATGCCTTGATGGTGGCCAGGGGAGATCTTGGGGTAGAAATAGTGATGGAAGAAGTGCCTATGGCACAAAAGATGATTGTGGAGAAGTGTAACAATGCCGCCAAGCCCGTAATTATAGCTACGCAGATGATGGAAAGTATGATTAAGAATCCGCGACCCACCAGAGCCGAAACCAATGATGTAGCTAATGCCGTAATGGATGGTGCTGATGCGTTGATGCTTTCTGCAGAAACGGCTGTAGGTGCTTTCCCTCTGGAAGTAGTGACCAGCATGAGGAATACCATTCTGTCTGTTGAAATGACGGCAGACATTTATAACAACTTCTATGATCCGCTTCCCTCAAGTGACACCTACTACAATGATAATGTGGTGCTCACCGCGACTGAATTAAGTTTTCAGGTGAACGCTAAAGCAATTGTGGGAAACACGGTTTCCGGATATACCGCCTTTAAGCTGTCATCTCATCGTCCTGAAGCGTCTATCTTTATTTTTACATCGAATAAGAAGCTACTTTCGAAGTTGAGCCTTCTGTGGGGTGTAAGAGCCTATTTCTACGATAGTGAGGTTTCTACGGATCAGACTTTTAGGGACCATGAAAATATACTAAAAGCCAATGGTCATGTGGTGACTGGTGATATTTTCATTACTACAGCAAGCATGCCAATGAGGAGTAGGGCAAGAACAAATATGCTTAAACTAAATATTGCGGATTAGGAAGCTTCCGGACCCCTGGGAGGAACAATCAGCACTTTCTCTTTTTCAACAATCACTGCTCCGGCCGGGCTGCCTTTGCGCTTTCTAACGAATTTTGCCGGGGTGTAAATCACAGGGGCAAGCGAATCAGTTTTTCTTTTAGAATAGTAAGCCGCAATTTCTGCTACTCTTTCAATGACCCGTATATCGAATGGACGATTAGACTCATGTTTTATCACCACATGTGAGCCTGGCACGTCCTTGGCATGAAACCAAAGGTCTTCCTTATAAGTATGCTTCAGAGTAAGCTGATCATTGGCTTTGGCATTTTTGCCCACCCAAACTCTAAACCCTGCAACCGCAAATTCTTTATAGGGTAGACTTACCTGAGGCTTTGATTCCAGTTGTCCCTGGCCGTGTCCTTTGATTATGTTGTCAATGTCTTTGCTGGTGGCGCAGTTATTCACGGCTTCAATAAGAGCATCTATTTTAATAAGTGATGTCTCTTTGGCTTTTATGCTAACCTTGATCTGATTTTCCTCAATCTTCCTATTCTTGCTTTTACGATAATAGTTTTCGGCATTCTTTTGAGGGCTTAACTTATTGTTGAGCTTAATTGTAACCTCAGCATCAGTATAAAAATTGTGCAAGACAACTTTTGTTTGCCCCGTATTGATAGAATGCAGGTTGGCCATTAGAATGTCTCCTAATTCTTTTGGCTGTGGGCCTTCAAGGAGAGATTTTAAAGAGAGTTCTGATTTTTGAATGTAGTTGTTTAGCTGTTTTTTTCTTTTCGATAGTTCTTTGATTGCTTGTGCCTTCTTGTTTTCAAAAAAATATGTTTTGCTGAATCGGTAAAAGAACTCATTGATGGCTTTTATAGGATCATTTCCAATTTCTTCGCATTCTTTGTTCTTCAGTAAGGTGAACTGCGGTTTTGAATCCCTTAAGCAGATATAAAACAAACCTTTTTTCATTTCTTCATCAGCAGTTAATAGAAGTTGCCATTGTTCTTTCGATTTCATGCCAGAGAAGCCTCTATGTTCGAGCCAAGGTTTGACTGCTTTTCCATAGGTCGGAAAATGGACTGAGACATCAGGGTTTTCTCTGAAAAGGTCGAAAGAGTGGTCTAGCTTTCTGTCCAGATTCGACAAGTGGATTTCCTTATCCTTGACAAGTTTGTTTTTGAAAAGAGAAGTTGCTTGGTCGTCCTCGAATAGAATAATGTTGGACCTGTTGCCATGTAGTTTGAACAGCAATGAAAAGTGAGCCTTGAATCTGAACACAAAAGCCCTTTCATTCTGAAATTGATAAACTTCAGTTATGGAATTATCCTCGAGCTGTTGAAAGAGATTAACACTGTTCTTTCTACTTCTCCTAAAATCGTTAGGGAAGGAAAGGCAAGAGAAGGAGCTAGTTAATGAGGCTTTTATATAAAACGGAGCTCCATTTTTTAATTTTAGTATTAACACCAGCTCATCTTTTTCCTGACTGAATGCTTCAACAAACTGCGAACCTGTTAAAAGGTGGTTGAGCCTTTGTGAAAGGTGCTGTAAAAAATGAAAATTAAGGTGCATTAGAGCTCGATTGTCAGACCATCAAACGCCAATTTAACGTTTTCTGGTAACCCTGCTGATACGGATTTATGAACCCCAAGTTTATGGCTAATATGAGTGAGGTAGGTTTGTTCTATTTCTAGTTCTTGTGAAAGATGGATTGCCTCCTCCAGGGTAAGGTGTGATATGTGCTCTGTCTGTTGCAGGGCGTTAATAATCATCACCTTTGAACCCATTATTTTCTTTTTTTCCTTTTCAGATATGGTCTTAGCATCAGTGATATAAGTGAAATCACCGATCCTGAAACCAAATACAGGTAATTCATGGTGCATGACTTCAATTGGAGTGATTGAAACTCCAGCAATTTTAAAGGCCTTATTATGCAGCTCATGAACATCAACACTGGGAACCCCAGGGTATTTATTTTCTGCGAAAACGTAAGCAAACTCCCGCTTTAGCTGATTAATTACTCTTGGATCAGCATAAATTGGCATATCCTTTTTCTGAAGAAAATTGAATGATCGGATGTCATCCATTCCAGCTGTGTGATCTTTGTGCTCATGCGTATAAAGCAGGGCATCCAACTTAGTGATGCCCGTTCTTAGCATTTGTTGTCTGAAATCAGGGCCAGTATCTATGACAAGGCTAAGATCATCTACTTCAAGGTGGACAGAAGAGCGCAGTCTTTTATCTCGATAATCAAGAGAGGAACAAACCTCGCAGCAGCAACCGATTACAGGGACGCCTTGAGAAGTGCCAGTTCCTAGGAGGGTTATTTTCAAAGATCCAATTCGATTTGTGAAAGCTCTGAGTATAGCTTTTGATTTTTGTCGTTAAGACCATTGGGGTCAATATCAATTTCTTTTAGAATATCGATCAAGCAGTTCACTTTCCCTTCAACAGGATAATACTTGTTGACAATAGCTATTTTGGTTTCGTTGAGAAGGCAATATCCGGATTTGAAATTGCCCTTTTCGTATCTGAGGATGTAATCCGATTCAGCAAATATGTCTTCTAATTTGCTTAAAAACTGTTTCGTATATCGGATATTCATTTGGCTTACTCTGCCGTATATCTTTTTACAAGTTCGATGAGCTCGTCATAATCTAACGGTTTTTGCAAGTACTCATTCATGCCCGCCTTCATAAAGGTTTCGACAGGGTGGTTTTTGGCATTGCCCGAAATACCAATTATCGGAACTTTTCCTTTTTTGTTCTTGATCGAGCGTATCTTTTTTGTTGCTTCTAAGCCATCAACACTTGGAAGGTTAATGTCCATAATCACGAGATCGAAATCCTCGCCATTGAACTTGTCGAGGGCCAATTGTCCGTCTTTAGCAGAAGTGATTTTGCAATTCTCAAAAAGAAGAATCTTTTTTAATAGATTTTGAATTACTGAGCTGTCTTCCGCAACTAAAACCTTTTTATAAACTACCTCCGTCATTATCATATCTTTAAAAGTTGCTTGTACTCATTCTTAAAGTTGTTGAAGATATCCTTTAATTCACCTATTCGATAGGCTAAGTCCAAGTCTTGATTGGTTCGAATATCCGTCTCAAGTTTTTCCGACTTTAAGGCTAATTCATTAATGCCTAGAGAGCCGGAATTTCCTTTGATGGTATGCAAGGTACTTAAAATTTCAGGATAATTTTTTGCTGGAATTAAAAATTTGAGCTTATCGAAAAATTCTGAAGTCTCGTTTTCGAATTCAGTATATAAGTCATTAATGTCAGCGTTATGGGCGTACTTTTTTATTTCATTGTAAATGTCCATGTCGATAATTGCCCCTGATTTACTCCCCATTTCAACCATTTTGGCATCCTTTCCTTCAAGCCAGTTTTCGGCAACCTCTATCAGAGAGTCGGGTTTAATTGGCTTACGCAAAAAATCATTGAATCCGGCATTTATGAAAGTGGTCTTACCATCATCTCCATAAAAAGCAGTGATGGCCAGTATTGGACAAGTTACGGCTGGTAATTGTTGTTTGATTCTTCTAAGTGTTTCAAAGCCATCAATTTGAGGCATTTGAATATCTAATAAAATCAGTTGAAATTCCTCTGTTTCCAGTGTAGTCAGGGCCTCCAGACCGCTAGAAACTACGGTAACCTCAATCCCAGCTTTGGACAGAACGCTTTTGGCATACTTCCGATTGATACTATTATCGTCAACTATTAATATCTTTTTGCTCAACTTTGGTCGGGTTTCTAATTGAACGAATTATAAAATTATATTATTAACCTGAATGATTGTAATAAAATTATAAATGGATAAGAAGTTTTTAATAGTGATAGTCGGTCCCACGGCAGTTGGAAAAACTTCATTGTCTATTAAGTTGGCCAAGGTATATAAGTCGGAAATTGTTTCCGCAGATTCTCGCCAATTTTTCAGAGAATTAAAAATAGGAACCGCCAAGCCAAATGACTCGGAACTAAAGCAAGTGAGGCATCATTTTATCAATAATCTCTCGGTAGAAGAATTCTACGATGTTGGCCAATATGAACGAGATGCCATATCGCTTATCAGCAATAGATTTTTGAGTTTGGATGTCATGTTTCTTGTGGGAGGCTCAGGATTATATGTGGATGCTGTGTGCAATGGCTTGGATGATTTCCCAGAAGTTAATTTAGACATCAGGGAGCGCTTGAATATCCAACTTAATGAGGAAGGCCTTGAGCCAATGCTTGCCAGGCTAAAACTGCATGACCTAGATTATTTCAAAATAGTCGATCAAAATAATCCACAAAGAATCATTCGGGCATTGGAGGTTTTTCTTTCTACAGGAAAACCTTTTTCGACTTACAGAAAAGCAAAACCAGCCCACCGAGAATTTGAAATAATTAAAATTGGGTTGGATATGGATAGGTCTCAGTTATATGAGCGAATAGACCAGCGCATGGATCAAATGATCGAACTTGGCCTTTTTGAGGAAGCCGAACAGCTCAATCATCTTCAACACTTGAATGCACTACAAACTGTCGGTTACAAAGAGATATTTGGTTTCCTGAATGGAGCGTATGATCGAGAGGAGGCTGTTCGTCTACTCAAAAGAAACTCCCGAAGATATGCCAAACGTCAGCTCACCTGGTTTAAAAAAGACAAGGAAATTACTTGGTTTGCACCAACTCAACTTGAAGGGATTAAAGAATTTATCGAAACGGAAATGCTAAAAAGGTCTGAATCCAAAGACTGAGGCAATCACTTTTGTCGGGGACTTCTGGATAAAGGCATTGTATTGACCCGTCTTACTCTCTAATTTTTGAAGATTGGCCTCTTGACTTTTATTCAAGGACATAATTTCATCTTTTAGGCCTTGGTGTTCAGTTCCAAGTGAGGTTGCGGCTTCATTTGTTTTTGCGATAAGCTCGTTTTCTTTTCTAAAACTTTGAAAACGATCTGTCGATGTTTTCATTAACTCTTTGGCCACTTCACTCAAAGGAGAGTTTTCATGTTGGCGATCGTGATTAAGAATAATATCTTTTCTGTTTCGACTTAACTTGGCCATTTCATCAATTACAAGATTCCAAGCCGCTTTTTTGGGCTTGATTTGATTGTAAGTGAAAAGAGAGTAAAGAAGTATTAGACCGAAAAGAGCGATGAAAATTGGAAGGAAACCCATAGTTCAAATTTGAGTATTTATAATTTTGACCAAAATGTGCCTGAATTAAGAGGATTTTGGAAAAAGAAACAACTCCGTTTTGTGTATTCTTACTAAATCGCATACGTGAGGTAAATCATAAATTGTTGCATATTTAAATTTGATGGTGAAGAAAGTACTTATAGTAACTTACTATTGGCCTCCTAGCGGTGGTGGTGGTGTACAACGCTGGTTGAAGTTTGCCAAGTACTTACCAGAGTTTGGGTGGGAGCCCGTGATTTTCACCCCTGAAAATCCTGACTTCGAGTTAAAGGATGACAGCTTTCAAGATCAGGGTATCAATGAGTTAGAAGTGATCAAAATTCCAATTGTGGAGCCATTTTCACTTTATCGCAAAATTCTTGGAAAAGGCGCGGTTCAGAAGCAGGGAGTGGTGGATAAGGGAGGTAGCTCAATACTCGGAAAATTGGCTTTATGGATCCGAGGTAATTGGTTTATACCAGATGCCCGTGTTTTTTGGGTAAAGCCTGCTATAAAACACTTAAAGACATACTTAAAGGAAAACCCGGTTGATGTGATCGTAACCACCGGTCCACCACATAGTATGCATTTGATTGGAAATGCGATCAAAAGAAGTTTGGGGATACCCTGGTTGGCTGATTTCAGAGACCCCTGGACGGAATGGGATGTCTTGAAGCAGCTTAATCTTAATAAAAGATCCTGGGAGAAGCACAAGAGACTGGAGTTTGAGGTGCTTAATATGGCCGATGCAGTGGTGACCGTCTCCAAAAGGTTGGCTGCCAGGTTGGATGCGCTATCTGGTATTCCTTGTGTAAATGTAGTTACTAATGGATACGATGCTGCCGACTTTCAAGAATCGGAAAATGAGCAGGTGGATAAGTTTAGAATAGTCCATATGGGTTTGCTCAATGAAGGTAGAAATCCAAAACATTTGTGGAATGTATTGGACAAGCGTTGTGCTCAAGATGCTCATTTCAATGATTGCCTTGAAGTGGTATTGGCAGGTACAATAGAGATGTCAGTTAAGGCCAGCATAGCCTCGTTCAAGCATCTTTCTTCAAAAGTCACCATTCTTGATTATGTACCACATCAAGAGGCACTCGAGATTTACTCAAAAGCCGCAGTCTTGCTGCTCCTGGTAAACCAAACCTCCAATTCATCCTGGATTCTTCCTGGCAAAGTATATGAATATTTTTCTGCCAATAAGCCCATCTTGGCCCTTGGTCAACAGGAAAGTGACGTTTTTGATATGCTCAAAGAATGTGGGTGTCAAGGGTTTAGTCAGTACCATGATAAGGCGCGTATAAAGCAATTGGTTGATGAAATGTTTGAATTATATCAGTCTGGTACTCATAAATTTTCTCCACTGGGCATTGAAAAATATGAAAGAAAAAATCTGACGGGAGAACTGGCCGTATTGCTGGAAAATATAGTTCTTCATTAACCTAAGTCCTATATTTGGCGGTCAAGACTATGAAGAAGAAGATATTTGGCGTTGCAGGTTGTGGTCATATTGGTAAAAGGCATGCGGCTGTATTGGATCATTATGAATATGCCGAGCTATCAGCCTTATGCGATATTAAGGAGGAGCGTGCTGCAGATTTGTCAAAATCATACGGTGATATTTCTGTTCATCGGCACTATCAGGACTTTCTTGAAGAGCCGATTGACATTGTCTGTATTTGCACCCCCCATCATTTGCACAAACCAATGACCCTGGCTGCCCTCAAGGCAGGCAAGCATGTCGTGGTTGAGAAACCTATGACGCTTTCTGCAAAGGATGCCGCGGAGATGACGGCAGCAGCGAAGAAGGCAGGCTTAGGTCTATATGTTGTGAAGCAAAACAGATTCAACGTGCCAGTACAGCTTGCCGATGAAGCCATCAAAAACAACCGACTAGGCAAGGTTTACATGGTTCAATGTAATGTGCTGTGGAACAGACATCAGGAATACTACGAACAGTCAGATTGGCGTGGTAAAAAGGAGAATGAAGGAGGGGCACTTTTTACTCAGGCAAGCCATTTCATAGATATTCTGGTTTGGTGGTTTGGAAAGATTGTGACTGCAAAGACAGTCATGGCAACACAAGCCCATGACATTGATATTGAGGATTGCGGACAGTCATCTGTAGTTTTTGAGTCCGAGACCGTTGGTTCAATTTCCTGGACCACGAATGTCTACAACAAAAACTATGAAGGTAGTATCACGATTATCGGAGAGCACGGCACTATCAAGATTGGTGGCGCCTATTTGAATAAAATTGAGTTCTGGGATGTTCGTTCGCATCCGCTGCCGGAGAACATTTCCTTTGTTGATCTACCCAATAACTATGGAAAATACCAGGGCTCGAGCTCAAATCACCATCGAGTGATAGAGGAGGTGGTCAAAGATTTGTCAGGTTTGCGGTCCGACATTGTAGAGGGTCAGGAGGGAGAACTGTCTATTGCTGGTATCGAGACTATTTATAATGGGGTCGATGCATAAACCTAAGATATTCTCGAGCAGTATAAGGGATGTTGATTTTGGTCGAGATGTCAAGATTGTTGAGCCTGTCAATCTTTATGAGTGCAAAATTGGAGAAGGATGTTTTATTGGCCCATTTGTTGAAATACAGAAAGGGGTAATTGTAGGTGATCGTACCAAAGTCCAATCTCATAGTTTTATTTGCGAACTGGTTGAGGTAGGTAAAGACTGCTTTATCGGACATGGCGTGATGTTTATCAATGACACTTTCAGCACTGGCCAGCCTGCGAGTGGTGACAGGACGCTTTGGAAATCCACTCGAATAGGGAACAGTGTTTCAATTGGCTCAAATGCTACCATTTTGCCTGTTTCTATTTGCGATAATGTGGTTATTGGAGCCGGAGCTGTAGTCACCAAAGACATTTCGATCCCCGGAACATATGCAGGCAACCCGGCTAGAAAATTAAACTGACATGAAAGTACCTTTTGTTGACCTGGGAGTTCAGTATACCAGTATCAAGGAAGAAATTGATTCGGCAGTTCTAAAGGTGATAAGTAATACTTCCTTTGTAGGAGGAACCACTGTTTCACAATTTGAGCAGCAGTTTGCTGAATATGTAGGTGTCAATGAATGTGTGAGCTGTGCCAATGGGACTGATGCCCTTGAGATTGCCTTAGAAGCCCTGGGAGTTGGAAATGGAGATGAGGTAATAGTTCCCGCCTTTACCTGGGTGTCAACCGCAAGTGCGGTCTGTCGTGTTGGTGCAAAACCTATATGGGCGGATGTTCATCCCGATTTCTACACACTTGATCCGGATAAGGTTGAAGAAAAAATTACAGGCCGCACCAAGGCAATTTTACCAGTGCACTTTTATGGGCTTCCGGCCGATATGAGACCAATTATGAAGATTGCAAATAAGCATGACCTCAAGGTGCTTGAAGATTGTGCACAAGCTCATGGAGCCTCAGTATTTGGGCAAAATGTAGGAACCTTTGGTGACATCTCCACATTTAGCTTCTATCCGGGAAAGAACCTAGGGGCCTATGGCGATGGTGGAGCTATTGCTACTAATAATCCAGAGTTATCCGATAAGGTGCGTGTAATTGCACGTTTAGGTCAACGCGAAAAGCATAATCATGTGGTAATTGGAAGGAACAGTAGATTGGACAGCATGCAAGCTGCGATTCTCTCTATCAAGCTGAAGTATTTAAAAGAATGGACTCAAGGCAGACAACAGGTTGCAAAATGGTACAATGATGAGTTGGCAAGTACCTCATTGAAATTGCCTGAGGTTCCAGAGGGTTTTGAGCATGTCTATCATTTGTATGTGGTACAGGTGAAGGATAGGGATAGCCTTCAGAAATATTTAACTTCTAAAGAAATTGCCACTCAAATTCATTACCCCAAATCCCTCAATCAATTGGGTTTGTTTGATCCGCAAGGAGCATTTCCAGTATCTGATGCCATGTCGGGTGGGTTGCTTTCTTTACCTATGTATGCAGAACTCACAAGGGAACAGGTGCGGTATGTTGCGACATCTATCCGAGAGTTCTACGCAAGGGGATAAACGTGATTTTGTATCTTCTTATTTGAGTTAACCACCCCAGCTGAAAGAAGTTTTGAATTCGAAAGGCTCATCATAAATTGATTGATATCCAATTATGATTGTGATCTTAGCGGGTCCAGATGTTCCGGATGGCAATGTACAGAGGACGAGCTCCTCATTTGCTCCGATTACATCATCTTTCTCAAATGTTCGGCCAAGATTCACAGTTACGTTTTCGTCAATAGCTTTGAACAAAACACTCCAATCCTCAAATTCTTGGCCGTTTAATTCCAAACGAAAATAAGTGACCTGGGCAGCACCCTGTCCTTTGTTCTTAATTGTTAAGATGGCTCCCTCATCAATTTTTATATCCGTATCCAGGTACGGCTGTACTGTTAATCTATTGTGCGCTCTGGTCAGATTGACTTGCCAGACTGAAACTGCCACAGCAGACAGAGCTATGATGAGTATAGCAATCGAATTAAGTTTTGTATAATTGAATTTGGCCATTTCTTCTTGAAGCTTTGGATTTTAAATTAAACAGATTTTAAAAATCTACCTATCAGACGATTGAGTATGCCATTGATTTCCGGTGAAATTTTAAGGAAGTAGCTAAGGCTTACCAACGTGATTCCCAGCGCTGCTGATCTTACAACGATATCCAGATAGACATTCTGCAACTCCGGGATCAATAGATTCAGTAGCACCACTACTCCGATAACAGCTATAAATATGATTGTCTTTGAGGAAAAAGGCTGAATTCCAAACTTCCAATAGACAAAACCGAATTTCGTTAAATTATAAAGTACCATTGCCACAAGGGAGGCAAAGGCAGCACCTTCAATTCCGTACTCAGGAATAAGAAGTGAGTTTCCTACAATCATGGCAATCGCCAAGATGGCTATTGTGAGAACATTGAATTTATAATACTTTGACATGACAATGATTTCTCCATTCACCCCAGACATCATGGCAATCAGCTTTCCCACACCGATAAGTAGAACTACGTTTAATCCAGCGCTGTATATTTCGCCATTTGGCATCAACTGATAGATGGCTTCCAGATTTGCCCAAACACCGATCATGAGCAGAGCACCAATAATCAATTGATTAATTGAAGTTTGCTTATAGAGTTGGGCAACTTTTTTCATATCTCCCTTTTCAAAAGCTTGTGAAATCAATGGTGTTGTAATCTGGCCTATAGACCTTCTAGGGATTTCGATTATAGTGCCTATAAAAAAGGCAATAGAGTAAATTCCAGCTTCTTTAAGCCCCTCAAGACCAGCAAGCATGAGGCTGTCAATCTGCAAAACAATTTGTGAGCCACCTGCACCAATCACTGTGAAAGCGCCATATTTAAGAATTTTGACAACGTCCTTTTTATTGAATTCCTTAAATCGCAAAGAGACGGCAAGCGCCTTAATGGAAATAAAGTAAATGACATGTGATAAAAGTGCAATGCCATATAGCACGATAAAGAGCTGGACAAAAAGGTCGAAATCAATAATTTCCGATGCATAGAGCAAGACAGAGGCTGTAGTCATGACCCTCAGCAACACATCTCTTATCGCCACAGGAGGAATGCTCTTTAATAAGCTCCGGCTGTACGCTTCGGCAAGCTGAATATAGAGGAGAAAAAGAGTGACTATTAGTGATACCTGAAAGTACTCCATAAACAAAGGAGACTTTTGATTATAGTATTGCTCCAGTTGGTCCTTAAACAAATAAGTAATTCCAAGCAGTGTGATATAGCCTAAAAGCGCTGTTAATAAGGTGAAACCGAGATATTCCTTTCTTTTCCTGGTGCCAGGAGAAAAGGACGGTAAAAACTTGAGAATGCCTTGTGCCAGGCCTAGTTGGGCGAAGGTTGCCATCAAAAATGCCGCACTGGGAATAACTCGAACAAGTCCGATTTGATCCGCACTCAGAAATCTGGGAAAAATAAACAAGATATTCACTGCACCTAGAGCAACACCGATATAGGCGAGGAAGGAGGAACGGATACTTTGTTTGATGACTATGCCCAATACAATATTTTAGACGAAAATAAGAATTAACTTAGTTAACACTTTGTGATAAATGTTATTCTATAGATGAAAACCATTTTTTGGATACTTGCTCCGTTGTTGATATTTAATTGCCTTCTTTTATCAGAGTTACGAGGACAGGTTAATTTGGATGATGGTCTTTTGGTCCACTATGACTTTAATACTGATCCTGATGACAAAAGTGGTAATGGAAATGATGGCATTGTTGTTGGTCCCATGCTGGCGGAAGATCGTTTTGGAAATTGCGATTACGCGTATTCATTTTCCCAATCGCCTGATTTAATAAGTATCCCTTATTCGGTCATGGATGGTTTAACTGCCTTTTCGGTTTCAATGTGGATAAAGACGGATCGTCAAGGTGTTGCATTTACAGCGGCCAATACCGACCGGAATAATGAATTTTTCATACAAGTCCCTTCTTCTGGTGGAATAATCACTACAAGTCGCGCTGATCCGAATCGAGGAGGCCAGGCTATTCAAGGGACAATGGTAGTATCTGATAATGAGTGGCATCACATTGTAGTGACCCGAAGCTCAACTGATGGCACTATGTCTATTTTTGTGGATAATAAGCTTGACATTAGTACAAACGAAGTTGTTGCAGGCAACAAACTACCCACTGAACCCCTGCAAATAGATCCCAATGGTCTTTACTTGGGGAATGATCAAGACTGTGTAGGTGGTTGTTGGGATCCAAACCAACAGTGGGTAGGTAACTTGGATGATGTCAGAATTTACAATCGTGAGTTACCTGCAGATGAGGTCAGTGCACTTGGAAATGTTGATGAGTTTGTGAGTTATCCCAGTTTGGATCTTGGTGCTGATATATCTGCTTGTGAGAGCGAAGTGATTTTGGATGCAGGTCCTGATTTTGATAGCTATTTGTGGAACACAGGGGAAACAACTCAGACAATCCAGGTTTCGTCCTCTGGTAACTATAATGTTACGACCACGTTTTTGGCATGCTCATTTACGGATCATTTAATAGTAACGTTGATTGATACACCAGAACTGAACTTGACTTTTGATAGAACAACGCTTGGTTGTAATGATGAGATTGTGATCGAAGCATCGGAGGGTTTTAATAACTACGTTTGGTCCAACGGTGAAACAGACAGAATATTAAGAGTTACAACACCAGGAACTTACTCAGTTCGGGCGAGTAATTTATGTGGTGACTTAATATCCGAAGATGTTGTAATAATCTCAGTATTTGATGAGAACATGATACAGTCGAATGCTTTTTCGCCTAATCGTGATGGCACTAATGACTTTTTTGAGATTCCGGAGGCCTTAAGGGGCAGCAGCCTTGAGGTGTTTAATCGGTGGGGCACCAAGATATTTGAATCTCAAGATTATCAAAATAGCTGGGAAGGTGAGGATTTTCCTGCTGGCACATATTATTACGTAATTAAAAACCCTTGTATGGAGAACCCAATTAAGAACTGGGTTAAAATTATCAGGTAGGCTGGGCATCCATTTAGTCTTAGAGAAGACTATGATTGATTTACTAATTGCAAAAAGAGCTTCTTATTGCCTTCCTCTGACAAGTTGTAGGCTGCCTTTTCAGAATTCAGCTTCATTTCAAAGATATCGTCCCTGTTTAAATTTTTAATTGAATTGGCTAAAGACTGAGGGTCAAAATCAGCGCTTACTACCCCAATGTTATGAGCATTAACAATCTTCTTCATCTCAATTGATGGCCCTATAGCAATGGCCAACCTGGCTTGAACAAAATCGAATAGCTTGTTTGGTAAGGCATGTGTATAGTTAAAATTGATTGGTTCGAGTAGAAATAGACCAAGGTCATAATTATTGAGTGTTGGCGCAATCAACTCATTAGGGATTGCAGGAAGTACCCTCACGTTTGGTAAGCCGTCAATTTCAAGCTTAAGGTTATCAAAGTAGTCGGAGGTATTACTGGATGCGTATTCTGGTATTAGAAAATAGAAGTCAAGTTCATAGTCATCACCCAGAATCTTCATGACTTCAACCATCTTCTCCACTTTTCTTGACCTATTGATGATGCCATGATGAACCAGACGAATTTTATCACCAGCTACTTTCTTTGGCTGAATTGGGTGGTATTTCGTAGCGTTTGTGATAATATGAGCTTTGACTCCAAAATTCTTTTTGTACTCCAACATCAGACCATCACAGACAGTTGTCATCATTGCCGTTTTTGGAATATATTTTTTACATAAGTGAAAATTGAGTGGGCCGAAAAGGAGTTTCCACCACTTTTTGTCTTCAAAATGCCTTGGTGCATACTCATGCGCATCAAATAGAACTTTCGCAGTCGTTTTTAACTTAAAGGCAAGTGGCAGAGTTTCTATATCATTAGCGACTATAATATCAAACTCTGATTTTAATTTGGACTTAATTCGCTTTACATAGGGGTGCTGTATTCTATAAGCCAAGTCAAAGAGTTTGAAGCCTAAGGCAAAAGCTAAAAAGGCCTTTTTAACAAGACTTAATCCGGATTGTTCAATTTCTAAAAAACTGACATTCTTGATTTCTCGAAGGCCTTGGAAGCACACCACTGTAACCATATGATCTTCAGATAGCCAATTGATCTGACGTGTGATCCTAGCATCGTGGGGGAGGTTGGAAAAAGCGAGAACTAAGACTTTGCTCATTTGGAATCACCAGGAGTTGGGGATGGAAAATCCTTCAAACTGATATAAACTGCTCCAAATAAAAGCAGTAGTGTAAGCACAGAACAAATACTCATTATGACATTGCCGGTTTTATATATCCATGGCACAAACTTAAACTCAATCACGTGCTGTCCTTGAGGTACCTCCAGAGCTCTGAGAATGTAGTTGGCTCTAAGCATTTCGACTGGTTGCCCATCTATGGTTACTTCAAAACCTTTAGGATAGTGGATTTCGGAGAAGACGGCCAGGCCATTAGTTGAGTTATTCGATTCATATTTCCAGTAACCCGGATGATAGTCCGTGAGCCTGATGTCACCGACACCATAACCACTGCCAGCAATGTTGAATTTGGATTGGTCAATCACGGCCGTGGTTTTAGTATTGACTTGCTGGATTTGTGCCAGTTCTTCGTCCGGGGAATTCACTTGGCTTACCTGACTCACAAACCAGGCTGACCCATTTACATTGTTGTTAGTCAGGATGCCTCGGGCGTCACTCGGATTAGCTATTATAAAGCGACCATTGAGCATATTGACCATTTCAAAGCCTCTGATGCTGTAGTCCCCATTTTGTACTGCAAGTCTCATTTGTTCTCGCTCGTTTATTAGTCTTGCGTCTAGCAACTCCTGGACTCTCCTGATTCTCGCTCCGTGATACCCGTTGATGGAATGGTGATGAGCCGAAGCTCTTGCGTCATAGAAGATCCTTGGGCCTAGGTCGAGCACCCGGTCACCCAAAAACTCGTTTTGTTCAATGAACTGATCCCCTGGTAATTTTGAAACATACTGCTGGGTAACGCCCCTTTGAAATCTATCGGCATTCAAAAATCGCTTGCCGACAATCCCCATATCCAGTCCGACCAAAAGAATAAAGAGACTGTAGGCCAAGGTCTTAGAGAGTTTCTCAATGCTCTGCAGGTAATAAATAGCAACAAAGAGCGCGATAAACAAAAATGACCTGAACGCATCAGCCCTTAATAATGATTGACGATCACCTACTACGGCATCCCTTACTGAGTCTTGCCATTGTGGATCATCAAACGCTCCTCTATAGCTGAATATTCCTGAAAAAATTGCAAGGAGCAACGCTACTCCGGCTGTGGCACCAAGTGCGATCCACAGTTTTTTTCGTTTAGCCTTATCGAGTTTTGTAGATAGTAGCTTTTCCAAGCCAAGTGATCCGAGCAGGGTAATGGCAAAAATGGGTAGAAAAATTATGAAGGTGACGGATCGAAATTTGTTATAGCCTGGAAAATAATCAAAGAGGAAATAGTTGAGGCTTGCAAAGTTTCTTCCATAACTTAAGAGTATACCCAGTATTGCCACCGCGACCAGCCAAATGACATACTTCCGTTCCAGAAAAGCGATCCCTACGGCAAACAGAAAAACCATGATGGCTCCAGCATAGTAGGTTGTCGGTGTTTCAGAGCCCCAGTATGACGTATTACCTCCTAGAACGTTTGGAATAAAAAGTGTCATTGGGTCCCAGATACCATTGCTATATTGGAAGGCATAGGTTTGGGGAAGTCCGTCTTGGTTTTTTTCAGGATCGTTTTGCTGCCTCAATTCTGACTTTCCTCTATTCGAATATTGGCCGTACTCATAAGTAGCATAGATTTCACCAAAGTAGGTGCCAACGGCCAGTAGGGCAGCAGTTACCAGCAAACCCAGACGTTGAAAGAATATTTTTAAGCTGCCCTCGCGATAAGCAGAGATCAGTTGCACCAGACCGTAAATACCAACAATGAAGATTAGGTAATACGTGATTTGAAGGTGATTGACCCTTAAGTGCATAGCCAGAGCTAATGCTGTCAAACTGGCCCCGAGCCATTTATTGCTGGTAAAGCATAGATGTATACCCCCAATTACCAAAGGGATAAGCGATAGGGCCGAAATTCTGGCATTGTGCCCCGCAGTAAAGCCTATTAGGTTATAAGAAGAGCAACCAAAGGCGATGGCTCCAATTATGGCTATGTAGGGACGCACCTTAAAACACAGCAGCATGATATAAAAACTCAGCATGGCTGTGAACAGGATTTTTGAAGGGTGTGAAAGACCAAGACTGAAAACCCTATGCGCCATTTCGATAAGTTGGTTGCCCCACCGCATATTGATCATATAAGCCGGCATCCCTCCAAATACGGAATTGGTCCAAAGGCCTTCTTCCCCTGTAGTGTTCCTGTAGTCAATAATTTCGGTAGCACTCGCCCCCCATTGCAAGATGTCACCCTGACTTAGTGTCTTGTTGTCGAAGAATTCGGGCTTAAAAAAGATAGCGGTGAGAATGAGAAAAATGGCAATAGCCACCAAATGTGGTAATACGTCTTTCTGGAAGTTGATTTTCTTCATGTGGGGCTCAGCTTAAAAGAATTTCCAATATCTCCATAACCTTTGTATTTAGAAAGAAAGAAACCGGTTTTTAACGCAATAAGGCTACCTGAATGGTCTTTCATTGACCGGATTTTTGCTATTTTTGCATCCTAATATTGGCAAGATATGTTCGAGAATTTAAGTGGAAAGTTAGACAGGGCCTTTAAGACTTTAAAAGGGCAAGGTACAATTACAGAAATCAATGTTGCTTCTACCGTAAAGGAGATCAGAAAGGCGCTGATTGATGCCGATGTAAACTACAAGGTAGCCAAAGAGGTTACCGATAAAATCAGGACAGAGGCACTAGGGCGTGACGTTTTGATCTCCGTTTCCCCCGGTCAATTACTGACCAAGATTGTGAGCGAGGAGCTTACGGTGATGATGGGAGAGGAGAAGGCCGATATCAATATTGTTGGTGACCCGGCTGTGATCTTGATTTCCGGACTTCAGGGCTCAGGTAAAACCACTTTTTCGGGTAAACTGGCCAATATGCTGAAGAGCCAGGGTAGGCAGGTGCTATTGACTGCCTGTGATATTTATCGTCCTGCAGCCATTGATCAGCTGAAGGTTTTGGGAGAGCAAGTAGACGTAGAGGTTTATGCCGAACCTGAAAACAAGAATGCCATTGAAATTGCCAAGAATGCCATCAAGCATGCCAAGTCAATAGGTAAGAAGATTGTCATTGTTGATACTGCCGGTCGTTTAGCGGTTGATGAGCAAATGATGCAGGAAATTGAAGGTTTGAAGGATGCGCTCAAACCTTCCGAGACTTTGTTTGTTGTAGATTCCATGACTGGTCAGGATGCTGTTAACACGGCCAAGACCTTTAATGAAAGGCTCAATTTTGATGGCGTTGTACTCACAAAACTGGATGGTGATTCTAGAGGTGGAGCTGCCTTGTCTATTCGAACTGTTGTTGAAAAGCCCATTAAATTTATTTCTACTGGTGAAAAGATGGAAGCCATTGATGTCTTCCACCCTGATCGTATGGCAAGCCGAATCCTTGGAATGGGTGATGTCATTTCTCTGGTTGAAAAGGCTCAACAAACCTTTGATGAGGACGAAGCCAGAGAACTGAATAAGAAGATACGTCAAAACAAATTCGACTTTGAGGATTTCCTTTCCCAACTACAGCAGATTAAGAAAATGGGTAACATTAAAGATTTGATGGGTATGATTCCGGGAATGGGCAAGGCTATGAAAGGTCTGGATATCGATGATGATTCTTTTAAGCCTGTTGAGGCTATTATTCGGTCTATGACCAAACTCGAACGCGAGAATCCTGATCTAATCAATGGTAGTCGAAGAAAAAGATTGGCAGCGGGTAGCGGAACATCTATTCAGCAGGTGAATAACTTGATGAAGCAATTTTCTGATATGCGTAAGATGATGAAGACCATGAACAAAATGGGTGGTGGAAAAAGAGCCATGTCTGCACTCAATCCTATGGGCAAGAACTAAGATCCGCCTATTTCCTGTGGAACCTAGCTTTTACGGGGAAGGCCAAGAAAACTTATTGAGAGGTTAAAAAGATATCACAATGAAAGCCCAGATCAGGGTCGTGAACCAACTGGCTGATTTGTTTTCCATTACCATCCGCTGAGAATATTTTCTGTTTTTGCACATCAACCCAATAGATCCTGTTGACATCCGGTTGGACTTTGAGGCTTGTCACTTTCTGAATCTGGAAAACAATTTCTACACTACCTGATCCATCAAGGTTTGAACGTTGGATGGTTCGGCTCGCTCCATCGGCCCAATAAATGTGTTTATTGTTGAAGTCAATATCCATAGCCACTGGATCTTGATTCTCGGCTGCTATAATCGCTGTGACCTCTAATCCATCAATGTCACTACTCAAGATAGCATGTTCCCCAAAGTCAATCCAGTAGAGGCGTTTTGTATTTATATCGAAAATTAGATTGTCGGGATCAGATAATCCAGTATCCATTAATGTATCAAGGGCGGATCCATCAGTGTGCATGCCGAGCAGCTGTGGAGTGCCGGATTCGGCAATAAATAGGGTATTGTGTTTGGAGTCCAATGCTATGCCTTGGGGATAGCTGACAACACCCAAGTTTCGAATATCTGTGCCGTCAATATTGGCCGACTGTACCAGGTTTTTGTCCACATTGGACCAAAACATGCGTTGACTCTGTGAATCAATCACAATTCTCCATGGAAACCCAAGTCTATCATCAATCAAAATTGTCTTGGTTGCTTTTTTCAGATCATACTTGACAATTTCATTGAGCTCGACATTGACAGCATAAATGTATTTTGGTTTGCTTGAGACTTGCCTGTCGGAATTGCAACCATTGAATAGGAGTGGAGGTAAAACAAAAAAGCCAACCAAGATTAGCTTGATTGGCTTTGAGTATTTTTTCAAGAAGTATGGACTAGTTGCCAAATGTGCTCATAAACGTATAATCTGCACCGGCTCCAAATGCATGACAGCTTGCACAGAATTTGCCCCATTTTGTATCCATGCCTATTCCTGTCTGTTTGCCACTAGCACCCATTACCCACTGCCAGTTACCTGAGTCGGCTGAGCCTTCGGATGCTGAAAGTTTCACCATAATGGTGAGTTCAGGTTTCTTTTGGGCATCATATGCCTTTTTGTTTTTGAAGGCTTCTTTTACAATCACCGTTCCTTCGGGAAGGGGGAATTTCTTAGCCAGATAAGCGTCTTTTCCAGCTGCATTCACATAAACATCCCTAAAGGCACCGTTTCCACCATGCTTTTTATCTAGGAAACCTGTAGGGTCACCAGTGTTAGGTTCTTTAGTTATTTTGTGCCAGTCCTTGTAATCGGCCCAATCTGAAGGGTCAGCAAGTCTGACTTCTTTAGCGATTTCGGAGTCATCGTCTTTCGCGGTCGACATTGTAAAAGCCGAGAGGTATGCGATACCTGCAATAGCCAATAAAAATATGGCAGTTTTTTGTTTTAGAGTTGAGAGTAAGTTTTTCATATAAACAAATTTTGATTCAGCGTGTTATGAGTTATTTGGAGCCAGCGAGTGTTCTGACGTAGTTCACAAGATCCCATCTTTGATCCTCTTTGATCATTGGGCCCCAGGCCGTCATCATTCCCTTGCCATTAGTTATTTTCCAGAATAGTTCACCATCTGTTTGGGCTTGTACTCTTTCAGAAGTATGGTCTGCGGGCTTTGGATTCAGGGCTTTTGAACCTGGGCCATCACCTTTACCCGAAGAACCATGACAGGCCACACAGAATTGCTTGTAGACTTTTGCTCCAGCTTTAATGGATTTCTTGTCTCCTGGTTTAGGATTTTTTAGCTCTTTTGCCTCTGGCGGAGCTTTCCAGGCATCATCCTGAAGAACCGTAAAACTCATGAGGGCTGCTATCGATACGAGGGAAAGTATAATTTGTAATTTTCTCACTTCTTTTGATAATTTGGTTTCTATGAGTTCAGCAGCCCGAAAATCAGGCCACTCGGTTCAGGTATACGTATCGAGAATAAGTTTATACATATTAATTGCGATCTTATGTCAAGCCTGTGACACAAGTCGTTCAAAAGGAAAAGAGGCCTGTGATTCGGATAAATTACTCACTGCTTCGGAAACTGGTGAACTTGCTGTTTTTGAGACCTGTGCCACTTTTTTGAGCAATATTAACCCGGCCAATGACTCCAAATTAACAGCGTTAACCATTGCCAGAACCAATGGTCATTTGGACGTCATTAACTATATAAAATCATTTGAGCTCAGCCGTTGGAAGGAGTTGGGGAATGCATTGACTGTTGATGAATTCTACCGCGCTTTGGACAATGATTCTGACAAAATTGTTGAAGCATTTATAGTCGCAGGCACTTCCTACCATAGGGAGAGCGTTGAGGGGATTCCACCAATCGTCTACGCCATTTTTCAAGATAGTCAGGATGTTGTGCAGGCTTTATTGGATAGTGGTTTGGACCCCGACCAAGAGTTTGACAATCGCCCGTTAATCTGTATTGCCTCCATGTTTAATCAACAGACCATCGTTGCATCACTTTTGTTGGCTGGAGCTGATGTAAATAAAATAGAAGGGGCGGGGCAAACGGCAATCATGTTTGCAGCAAAAGATGGTTATTTGGAGTTGACAAAATTCCTGGTCCTGTCTGGTGCTGACGTGGCCGTTCAGGATAAGAATGGCGATTCGGCCTTAGACCTTGCCGTAAGGAACAATCAGCAGGAAGTGGTTGACTACCTTAAGAGCCTTAATTGATATCTTCTGAGTATTCGAGACCTCTGGCTTGCTTGTAGCCTTCCCATTTTATCCAGGCCAATTGATTGTCGAAATCTTTCGCCTGAAAATTAAGCTTGTAACGATAATTATCTTCACCAAGGCTCTTCAACCTTGTCTTATTTTCTACTTGTGTGCTATCGTTCTTTTTGTTGACATGATAGCTGATATCCAGCTCTTCACGATCCCAGCGAAGTGTGAAGTTGTCCAGCTTTTGATTGATCCTTGTTCGACCATCAACTTTGACTAACAAGTCTTCCTGTTCTAGTAATTTTTTGTTGTGATAGTCATTTATGGAAATTGAAGCTTTACCGTAGCTTCTCATAAACTCGTTTGACCTATCCTCCCTCAAAAATGCCTGAATCTTGACCAGCACACTATCTATAAAGAAGAGGTTAATATCATCGATGAAGTAAGCCTCAGCCAAAAAATCAATTCTATCCAATCGGTATATCGTAAAATCCTCTGTGTAGAACTCACCAAAATGAGTAAATGCCCTTAAATCCATGCTGTCCAAATGCTTATTGATTGTAAGGTCTGATAGGCTGAAGGTGAAATCAGGAATACTAACGGAAATGATGGTTTTAGGCGCCTGCTTTTCGACAACTGGTTCTGGAGATCCTACTGGTTCCTCCAAAGGCTTGTTCTCAATACATGAGAGCAAAAGGGCAGGCAGGGTGACCAAAATGAGTAGTGCGGCTTTTTTCACTTGAGAACTAATTGTTTCGTTAAGCTAGTGTTTTTTGTTTAATCTGACAATCCTTGTGGCTATAAGCTTTGAATTTTTGTGAGGGCCTTCTGACAATCAGAATTGGTGATGTTGTGAATCCTGGTCAGCCCTCTGGAGTGGCGAGGTTGTCCGTACTTGAGGTGGCTATCCCAAATATGTTGTATAAACCATTCCGGTTCTTCTCCCCAACGTTGGTCGTCCTTTTTGTTTTGAACAAACCTGTCTTTGTCTATCGAAAGATATATTTTCCAATCCATGTCTTGTTCTAGTTCACCATCATGGAAGGCAAAAAGCCCGTCAAGTATTATGAAATCGTAATTGGGTTGATTCGCTAAGATTGCCGTTTTCCATTTTTGCCAATCTATGGAATCCGGATGCTCCCAGTCAATGCGGTCTTTGATTTTTGGAATTTGTATTTCGGGCAGAATGTATTCATCCTGATGAAGAACCAAACTATTGTGGAGTTGGGCCGCAAAGAAATCGGCAAGGCTGGTTTTTCCGGCCCGACTTACTCCACCAATGCCAATTAACTTACCCATCCTGCTAAATTAAGTTAACCTCGCAGATATGGAATTGGGAATGTACAAATAGAGCTTGCAGATTATTAATTCGTGACTAGCGATACATCACAGAATCAACCGCTTCCAGAGTTCTCTTTACATTTGGGAGAATCGCTTCAATTAAAGTTGGAGCATAGGGGAGTGGTAGGTCCATGCTATTCACTCTTCTTATTGGAGCGTCCAGGTAATC
>JAJCYM010000024.1 GCA_029262895.1 Roseivirga sp. | reverse complement strand
GGAGACCTGGCACAGAACAAAGAAGGAAAAGAAGCAGATGAATTATACAGGGAGGCATTTAAGAAATTCGAAAAGGCCATTGAGATCAAACCGGATAAACAAGAGGCATTCTACAACTGGGGAATTTATTTAGGAAACCTCGCACAGAACAAAGAAGGAAAAGAAGCAGAAGAATTGTACAGGGAGGCATTTAAGAAATTCGAAAAGGCCATTGAGATCAAACCGGACTTTCACGAGGCCTTCAACAACTGGGGAAACTCTTTAGGAGACCTGGCACAGAACAAAGAAGGAAAAGAAGCAGATGAATTATACAGGGAGGCATTTAAGAAATTCGAAAAGGTTATAGAAATCAAACCAGACGATCACGAGGCGTTCCACGACTGGGGAGTTTATTTAGGAAACCTCGCACAGAACAAAGAAGGAAAAAAAGCTGATGATCTGTTCAATCAAGCAATTGAAAAATTAAGGAAAGCCATTGATTTCGGAGGAAGTCATTATAATCTTGCATGCTTATTTGCTGTAAGAGGGGACAAGAAAGAAGCGTTGGAGTACTTGAACATTAGCTTAAGGAATAAAGAATTTTCTATTGATTTTGTACTTCAGGACGTTGATTGGTATGGGCTTTTAAATGATCAACAATTTAAATTGATAGTGGAAAAATATAAGAATTAATCACAGCGGCATGTTATCTCCGCTGGTCATGGCATCACTCAAAGACCAAACCGCGGGCACTCTATCGGCCTACAACCTCCACAAATAGCTCGCCTTAAAGAAGAAGCCTTGGGAAGTTTTCAGGTAGCCAGTGTGATCCACATATTCGGTGCCATCCCAGCGGACTTTCTCGAATACATTGCCATAGCCAAAATGTACCACCGTGCCGGGGATATAGGTAAATGAGGCCAGGAAATTGGAGCTCCAAACCTTTGTGAGACTATTGTACTGGGCAATGCCTCTGAAGAAAAGGTATTGGTTTACCTGGTAAATCACACGCCCTCTTAAGATATGCAGATCAAAGTATTTCTGGTCGGTCTCTTCGCTGAACAGAGAAACAAAATTGTGATTGAACTGCACATTGACCTTATCTGACATCTGCCAGTTTAAGAAATTGCTAATGCGTCTGCCATAACCCTGTTCTGCATCCTGGAAATAGATGCCATTGTCCCAGCGATAGCTAGACCTGAAGAAAAACCGTTTGCTGATTTGAGAATTGGCATTAAGGCTGATCCCTCCATCCTTAAAGCGTTGACCAAGGTAGATCTCCGTTGAAAAATCCTTATCAATGGAAAGTCTTGTGTTTCTCGGTAGTGTAAAGGCCAATGAAGTATACACTGTACTTTCAAACTTATCACTCGGTTTATCCTTGGTCAGAGAGGTGTAAATCGTAGGGTCGATTCTTTTAATAAGTCCTTTTTTAGGGTAAATCTTAGGAGTCATACTCGCAGTGGCTCTCCAAATACCTGTTCGGGTTACAAAGCCCACATCGGAGCGAAAACCCTGAGCAATATCCACGAAGGTCAATGTGCCGTTGAAATTACGGGTATTGCGAGTCAATTTGACGGAAGCCGTTCCCTTGTTTACCACACTACTCGAAGCATCTGCTCGAGTCAGTGAGTTCAGAAAGTGCCCGCTGATTATGTTAGACTGATTAAACCTGTATTGGCCGTCAAACCCGTAGACGGCATTATAAGCCCCGTTTCTAAAACGCCCTGTACCGACAAGCCCCAAATAGCTGTCCTGAGAAAATGAACGCATATATCGAATCACGCCCACATCAGCCGTTTCATCTTCAGCAAAATCGGCAAGACTTGCATCCGCACGATCCACTGCATAAATGGCTGATAAAATGTTCTTATCGCCAATTTTGCCTGTAAGTTTGGTGGCAACTCTTGGTGAAACAATTGTTCGTGTATTCACAATTTGGCGTACTGGGGAAAAGAGTCCATTCCCTGCAAAATTGAAGTTCTGATTCCCTTCCAGAAAAAAGGGCCTTCTTTCCGGGAAGTTCACAGGAAACCTAAGGTTAGTTTCTACTTGAGGCACATCCGATTCTACCTGAGAAAAATCCGGGTTTATGGTGGCGTCTAAAACCAATTCAGATGTCAAGCCAATTTTTGCATTAATGCTTGGCTCAAAATTGCTACTTGTTACGTATTCGCCATTGATATGCTCTTTATTGGTGGCGTAAGTTACCGCAGGCAATATCTCCACTAATGACGCCTTTTTAACCTCATTATAATGAAGAGGCATCATTTGAGTCAATAAAGCAAAACCCTGTTTTGGGTCTAAAACAGGGTAAGTCCCCTGAATAGAATAGCGGCTAATTTTTCTTTCAAAGATCACTCCCATCTCTACTTCACCATCATTCGAAGCGTATCGTATACTTTTAAAAGGAATCTTTGCCTCAACGATATAACCGTCTTCCACAATCTTACCTGCACTGTACCAGATTAAATCCAAACCGACATCCTCCTTGCCTGCAGCAAAGCGTGTGTCCATCTGGATTCCGTTGGGATTCATATAAAGGCCATATAAAGACTGTCCACCATTAAAAGAATCCAGGTTGATGCATACCCAATCATCTGCTCGAATTTTATCACGTTGGGAAATGGAGGTTTTAATCTGGTTCGGATCATCAAAGCACTTTATAGCGAAGTAGAGATTCTCCGAATCGTGCGCTACGTAGGCTACCGTCTTATAAGGCATCTCCTGGAGAAAATCAGGTACAAAAGTCTTGAATCCCGTTACGCTGGGACTGTTTTTCCATACCTGGTCGTCTAATACACCATCAATGATTGGTGCGGTATCTGTCTTATAGGATTTAACCTGAGCATTGACTGTGCTGACCAAAACCATAGCCAATACAACAAGGAGTGAGCGTTTGAGCATTTTTTTAACCTTAGAAATTTGATGCAAAATTACCGGTCTTTCGAGAACATCAGCAACCATTTAAATATTTAACCCGGTTTAGCAATATTCGCTTTACGGATACAACATGTTGCAACGCATGTCCACAATATTCGTAGAACCCTAAATGTTTGCTGTGAAAAAGACTATTACACTCCTTCTGTTCCTCCTCGCTACGAGTATTTCGGCTCAATCGGTGAAGATCACTTATCTTGCCAACGAGGGTGTTTTAATTGAATCCGGAAATCAAAAAGTGTTGATTGATGCACTCTTTGATGATTTCTACAAGGATTACCTGAGCCCTAGCCTGGAGCTAAGGAGCGATATGATTTCAGGACAATCTCCCTTTGAAAAGGTAGACTTAGTGTTAGCCACACATATTCATCGTGATCATTACGAAGCTCAGATTTCAGGAGATTTCCTTTCCGACCATGATGAATCAAAAATGATCAGCTCGGCCCAAGTCAAAGCTGACCTGAAAGAAAAATATGTCAATTTCTCAGGAATTGAAGGTCAAATTGTAGCACATGAGCGCGATCTGTTTACCATCAGGGAGGAAGTAAATGGCATTTTGATACATGCCTTCTTTATTAATCATGCCGGAGGCGAACAGACTTCCAATATTGAAAACATGGGGTTTATTGTGGAACTGGGAGGTAAAAAAATCCTTCACCTTGGTGATGCAGACATGAAGATCGAAAGGTTTGAGGCAGTTAACCTGGCACAATACAATGTTGATGCTGCTCTGATACCCTATTGGTATCTGATTGATGAAAACGGACAGAAAATCATCAATGAGCAGATTAAGCCGAAAAATATTATTGGCATTCACTTTCCAAAAGCTGGTTCACCAATGGCTCTGGAAGAAATCGCCAAGGCCTACCCTAAAGCAAAGGTGTTTCAGAAATCCATGGAGACCACCCGATACGAGTAAACTTAAATAACATAAAACCAAACTCATGCAACCCCTCTCAAATTGAAGGGTCTTTCCTATTGCATATGTAAATGTGTGTGTAGTTTTTTGGCAAAATCGAAACAACATGATTCTTAGTCCGTATAGGCTAATATGAAAGGAACCAATCTTGGTGAATTGGAAGAGTTGGTGTTGCTTGTAGTGGCCAATCTTTATACTGATGCTTATGGCCTGGCCATTCGAAATGAGATCATCGAAAGGTGTAATCGATCCGTAAGTCTGGGTACTGTTCACTCCACACTCCACAGACTTGAAGACAAAGGCTATGTTGAATCGAAATATGATGGGAGCAAAGCCAATTCCCGAGGTGGACGGCCAAAGCTCTTATTCAGTGTAACCAGCTCTGGTGAAAGTGCGCTAAAACTCAACCGCGAAATGAGAAATCAACTTTGGGATACAATTCCAAAACTTGCCTTTGGTCAAAAGTAATTTTATGCAGCAGCAACCACCAAAATGGATCATGTCGTTATTGGAGAGGCTCCTAGAACCTCGACTCTATGATGCCATTATGGGTGATCTTCTGGAGGACTTTTATGAAACCTTAAAAGACAAAGGACTCAGAGCCGCAAAACGCCATTTTGTATGGAGCGCTTTAGGAATCGTTCGCCATTACCGGCTCAGAAAAACAAGAAATCGTCAACGCTCAAACTTCAACGCTATGTTTAAAAACTATCTTAAAACATCCTTCAGAAGCTTTTATAGAAGAAAGGCTTATTTCTTATTGAACATTTTAGGGCTCTCAATAGGACTGGCTTCGTTTATTGCCATTCAAAAATATGTGGAGTTTGAACGAAGCTATGACAGATTTCATGAGGGTGCTGAATCAATTCACAGAATTCTAAAATATGATAATGGAAATCAGAGTTATTCGGTGAGCAATCACCCTGATATCGGTTTAAAGTTGAAGACTGATGTCCCAGGAATAGAAGCCGTCACCAGATTCTACAACCGAGACAACGGCATCCTCCAATACACCAAAGATGGTGATATGGATCTTTACAAGGATTTTACCCTGTTCTATGCAGATAAAGATTTTTTCTCCGTCTTTTCATTCCCATTTATCAAGGGCAGTGGTATTAACCCCCTTGAAAAGCCCAACAATATCGTGCTCACCGAAAGCATGGCGTCAAGAATATTTGGGGATGAAGACCCAGTTGGTAAAACTGTTCAATTCAAGGACCCCAATTTCCCCTTACTCCCTTGTGTGGTTGTGGGTGTGACCAAAGACGTACCAAAGAATTCTCACTTCCAATTTGATGCGCTTCTTTCGCTAAATACTCCAGTCAGAGACGGTACATCGCTAGAAAAAATGGGTTGGGAGGCCTATAACACCTATGTCAAATTGAATGGGGCTCTACCTGAAGAACAACTTGAAAGAGTAGCTAGAGAACATTTTGTTGACAATTCGAATCATATGCTACGTTCCCAGGCGATCACAGATATCCATTTGAATTCAGGTGCATTGTTCGGGATTACCGAGAACGGTGATAAGCGTTTGACGAACTATCTGGCGCTGACAGCACTCTTTATTCTGTTGATGGCCTATTTCAATTATATCAACTTCTCAACGGCAAAATCACTGGAAAGAGCCAAGGAAGTGGGGGTCCGAAAAGTGATGGGATCAAGGAAATCTGACCTGACCATTCAGTTTCTTATTGAAACCTTTATCATCAATTTCATCAGTCTGATTCTTGCTGTTATTCTTTTAATTGGACTGGCACCTTTAATTCCTATTACCAATGTGGGCTTTGGTGTGGACACCCTTTTTAAATTTTTCGGAAATGAGAGGTTGTATATCGTCCTGGGCTTTTTGATTGGAACGGTTATTTCAGGACTTTACCCTGCTATTATATTGTCTTCCTTTAAACCATCGGTGGTACTTCGAGGGAAATTTTCGAGATCAAGCAGTGGAAAAACCATCCGTGGACTTCTCACTTCGTTGCAGTCTACCATTTCCGTGGCCCTGGTCATTATAACCACTGTCATTTACAGCCAGATCAATTTTATGATCAAGCAGGACAAAGGAGTAGACATTACTGATGTACTGGTCATAGAAACCCCGGACATCCGGGGCGAAAATTACCGCACTCAGCTTGGTGTTTATAAGAACATGTTGCTCTCGCATCCATTTGTTCAGAGCGTATCCACCTCCTCCACGCTCCCCGGTAATTCCTTGAATTATGCCACCCCTGTCCGCTTACCCGACCAAAGAATTGAAGAGGCGATCATGCTATACACAGATGGCATTGACGAAGATTTTATCAAACACTACGATGCTGATCTTTTGGCAGGAAGAACCTTTGACAGGACCTTTGGGAATGAATTTGATAAAGTGCTCTTAAATGAAACTTCCATTCGGCTACTTGGAATTAATAGCCCGGAGGAAGCTTTGCAGTCTAACCTACTTATGGAGGGTGATACGTTCAACGTGATTGGAGTAATTGGTGACTATAATCATTACTCCTTAAAACAAAGTGTCAATCCCCAGATCTTCCGTTATTACGGAAGTTGGGTTCCCCAATTTTCGGTGAAAATGACGGCTAATTCTCAGGCAAGCTGGACAGACCAAATTGCTCTACTCGAGAATGATTTTCACGAGGCATTTGGAGATAATTTGTTCAACTCACGTTTCCTGGAGCAGAGCTTTAATGCTCAATATGATGAAGACCGGCAGTTCGGCAATATCTCCGGGTTCTTTTCCGCAATTGCCATTATTATAGCCATTCTCGGGCTTTTAGGCTTTATCGCTTTTACGGTTTCCGTTAAAAGCAAAGAGATCGCTATTCGAAAAGTGCTGGGAGCTAGTAAAGGCAGTATTATCCTGAATATTTCAAGAAATGCGCTGGTTCTTAATTTGGTTTCAGGCCTGATCGCAGGAGGAATTGCTTATTACTTTCTAGGTGATTGGCTGAATCAATATGCTGCCCAATTAAACCTGAGCGCATTGCACTTTTTGATTCCAATTATTGGGTTGGTCACAATTGTAGGACTGATTATTACGGTGCAGTCATTAAGTCTACTATCGAAAAATCCGGTATCGGCAATCAATACGGAATCATAGAATTTTAACCGGGATAACACATTATCCGGGTTTAACTTTCACCGTCAAACCAAACTTTGAAGGCATTAACCTTTTCGCGACTTACAATGATCTCGCGATCAAAGTTCTGGGTGAGGATAATTTTGAGTCTGCTGTTTGAATAAACCAGCACATCTTTGATCGCATTGATTTCAACAATGAAAGTGCGGTTCACCCTGAAGAATTTCTTAGGATCGAGCATTTCTTCAAGGGTTTCCAGCTTGTAATCGATAATCAGTCTTTTCCCCTCATGGGTAACAATGTAAGCATTGCGCCCTTCGGCATAAAAGAAGTCGATATTATCTGTGGTGACGGATCGGATGTGTTCGCCAATCTTAACCATAAAGCGGGTTTTGTATTCTCGTTTGCTTAGCATTTGCAAGGCACTTTGCAAATCAATGACTGAGGTAGCTTCTGTCTGACCCGGTTCTTGTAGCCTGGTCTTCAGACTTTTGAATTTTTCAAGACTCTCGCTAATGGCATCAAAGGTGATGGGCTTGAGCAAGTAGTCTATTCCATTTGATTTAAAGGCTTCAATAGCATATTCGTTGTAAGCGGTGGTAAATACCACCGGTATATCAATTGTGGTTTCTTTAAAAATGTCGAAGCTCAAGCCATCAGTAAGCTGAATATCCATAAATAGCAGATCGGCTTTACCATCCTCATTGAGCCAGGCCACAGCCTGCTTTACACTCATCGCTGTTCCGGCCACCTCGATGGATTCATCATATCGATTCAGCATTCTGATTATTTTTTCAGAAGCCGGAATTTCATCTTCAATTATAAATACTCTCATAGGCTAATATCCATTGACATTTAATAAAGGCAGTTTCATAAACACATCGCCATAGGCTTTGATTTGAATCACAGGCCGGTCGGTAAAATAGGCGTAGGCTTCGTGCATGCGCTCTCTCCTTCGTTTGACATCTTTGTTCACACTTAATTTATCGTTCTCCTTGTGCTGAACAACCAAATAATCCTCTTGCTCATCATAGCTTACGGTAATGTGGAGGGGTTGACGACTAGAAATGATCGACCCGTTGATGATGCAATCCAAAAGGATAGGCATTGAATTCGGCACCATAAGCCGGTCATTGCAGGAAGTCAAATCCTTGACTTCAAAACTCACCTGGTCAGGGTACTTTTCACGAAACAAATGGAATAAGTTCTCAGAGGCTCCCATCTCGTCTCTTAAATTCACCAATTCTCTTTTGCGGTTTTCAAGAATGTACCTGTACACCATCGAAAGCCGATCAACAAAATCTTCCGCATTGTCCAAGTCATGATGTACCAATGAAATCAGGGTCTCCAAACTCTGAAAAAGTAAATCGGGATTGATCTCATTATTAAAGATCTCCAGTTGATGCTCTAGGTTCTGACGCTTTAGATCCTCTTGCTTAATCTCTGTTTCGTTCTTACTGGTAAGGAAATAAATGCTCAGATAGAAAAGGGTATATAGCAAACTGCTGAAAGAATAGGTCAGCACCAATGTCATTAACTCCGTGCGAAAGCTGTCGATTGAATTCAGACCTCCATATTCGGTGAAATAAAGATAAACTGCTAGGAAAGCCAGGCCCGTACCCACCACCAAATTGCTCACGAAGAGCGCAATCATATTGGCCGGTTTTCTTAAATTCCGATCCAGACGCTTTTCTAAAATTACCGTGGCAAAGCGAGCTCCTTCAGAAACCAGGTAGGACAAAATCACGCATAACAGGAGCTCTGATGTAAACATTGTATCCCCAATCTGATCCAGAGAATTCATCACAAGGAGTATTAGGAAATACATCATAAACCCATAAACCGGAGGTACGGCTATGCGAAACATGGGCTGATGTAATAGATTCCTTCTCATGATGCGCTCAAAATTGGAAGTTCAACCTGAAAATAGTCCTCATCAATAATCTGGATATCATGAGGTGTGAAGAAAGCGTAACGCTTCTGAATATTGTCCAGCCCAACCCTGTGAGAGCTTGTTTTGGTCGGAGTACCTGTTTTATTATTGAGCACAATGAGCTTACCACCATCATGTCTGACAGAGATTTTCAGAGGCTCATCATCTGAAACGATGTTATGCTTTACTGCATTTTCAATCAAAAGCTGAAGCGTCAATGGAGGAATAGGGGTATTCAACAGATCATCGGGTACCTCAATCTTCAAGTCTACCGCATCGGCATACCTGATTCTTAGCAAATAATTAAAGTCTCTTAAGGCTTCCAGTTCTTCCTTGAGCGTCACCAGCTTTACATCTTTGGTGTGAAGCACATAGTTGAAAGTATCGGCCAAATTCCTGATAAAGTTCTCCGCAATCCCCGGGTCTCTATAAATCAATGAAGAGATGGTGTTCATACTGTTGAACAAATAATGCGGGCTAAGCTGACTTTTCAGGGCTTCAAATTGAAATTCAAGTTGCTTTCGTTCAGCTCTTAGTTTTCTTATTTGCCCGACCGAATATTCACTGTAGGAATAGGTGACGAACTCCACAAGGTTAAAAACGAACAGGCCAAGCATGGTCAAAATGGTCAATTTGAGCTCCAACTCATTTTCGATGAATGGATCTTCAAACAACTTCAGCTTAAGCAAGCCCGTGGCATCTGCCATCCAGGCCACGGCAAACAACACCAGAGCTACCCAGACAAAGTTTAAAAAGAACCCGGCAATGAATCTGAAGAAAATGTTTTTTCTATAGTTCAGTCGCTTGTTGAGCCATTTGGTAATAACATCGATGCCTAAACCACAGCCCAGTGAAATGACAAGCGTGAGAATATAAAGGGGGTAAGTGGCCCCAAAATTGGGCAGTACGTCATTATCCCCGTAATAGAGGTATAGAAAGAAGAGCAGTCCTATAACTGTAAATAAAATCAGCCTTAAAAGCCGGGACATCTTTCTGTGGTTTATTTAGTATTGAAAATAATCGGCCATTGACGCCATAAAAAGAGGGCGAATTCAAGAGTCCATTATTATGAAGGTAATAAAAAAAGTGATGCCAAGATTGACATCACTTTTGGATAGAAAACATTAACGAAGGCATCTGGAAACCTTACCGTAGTAGGTATCCGACTTAATCGTATTCATTGCTTTTCGGAAAGCTTTTTCCAATTCAGCGTCCTCTCCAACCTCATCACAGAGCTCCACCAGTAGGTTTGATCGGTAATAATCAGAGTCTACATCTTCTATGCCTTCAAGCACCTTGAGCAAAGTGGCTTTAGTCGGCTTAGTCTTCATCATTTCTTTCAGGAGGTTAACCTTATAGTGATCGGATAGATCATCTGAAACCTCGAGTATGCGCTGATAATTGGTGTCTTTCAACTCATTTTTACTTGACATCACCTCTTTGATAATGGCACTTTTGTAGTGATCTGACATGCTTCGAGTCAACTCAATGATCTCATCCATATGCTGACCCGTCAACTGCTCTCTGCTAAGCATACTTTTGACTATACCTGTAGTATAATGGTCTGACAATCCACTGATGCTTTTCAACACTTTATCATAATCCGTAGTCTTAAGCGTCTGCTTCTTCATTAACTTATTTAAAGTTGAGCTCGAATAATGATCAGACATGTCTTCAACCATCTCAAGAATTAAGTCGAAATGTTGAGAGCCCAAATCTTCATTGTCTAAAAGGTAGTTCAGGATACCATTTCTGTAATGATCAGACATGTCATCAGCAGAGCGCAATACATCATTGAAATACTTAGATGAGATTTGATCGTTTTTGAGCATCTTATTAAGGATGCCTGACTTATAATGGTCTGACATGTCATCAGTATAATCGATCACCTGCTTGACCTTGCTCTCATCAATGTCTCTTCTATTTATAAGATCAGTCATTATTGACGACTTATAATGATCACTCATGCCACCGGCTGCATCCAATACTTTGCCGACCATAGCATCACTTAGGTCTTCTTTAAGCGTTCTTTTAAGGATTATTGATACATAATGGTCAGAATCCATTCTGCCAATAGCAGATAAAAACGCCTCAGTAGTTTTCTCATTCTTTAGGAAGAGATCACCGTAATCTTTGAATACTTCAGTGATATAATGATCTGAATCAAGTTCTCTTGGCACGTATCGCGCGATTTTTACCAAATCATCATCCTTCAGGTTTTCCATAGAAAGCAATACCTGCAGATAGATATGACTAACATAGTCGCTTCTAATAGCATCTACCTCTTCAAGCACTCCGTCAACTCCTCCTTTTTTGTAGAATCTCTCGGTGCGTTCCTCTGCACCAATGCCGGTGGTTCTGATTACATCAGGTAGAATGTCAGCCAACCATTTTTTTCCGTCCTCATCAAAGTCGGCTCTTCTGCGACCCTCATAGTACTCATAGTTGATTGTACCGTCTGAATCTGCCTCTGCCAGGATTTCTCTTCTGTTTCCGAAAGAAGTACTTCTGACCCTGAAGTATCCACCTCTAGATATAGACTTGATTGTTTTGTCATCTTCGCCAAATTCAACTCGTCCATCGTATTCAACATCCAAACGATTTGACCCTCTTTTAGTAGAGAAGGTATACCGTCCGTCTTTAACCGAAATATTAGTCGAATTTCTTTGAGCGTCTGCTTCATGAACCATAGTGAACATTGCCAATACAGCAATAGCGACTCCTATGATTATGCTTCCCTTTTTCATTTTGTGCGTTTTCATTATTCTGATATTTTGTTGCCTGTCGTGGTGGGCGACCAAACCCACCTTGTACAAGCTGTTGTTATTTATTGAGCTTTTGATCTTTGTTGGATTCCTTTACGGGAATCGACAATACAATGATGCTAAGATTATATACAAGTTAAAACCCTAGTGAATCGAATTGTCATAAGTCTGTACTGAACCGTAGGATGGCTGCAATTCCAGTATTAAACTTAGGTTTTATGAGCCATATCACGTCCTATATCATCCCTCATTAACAGGAGTTGGTTATAGCTTTGGGTTGTATTTGATAAGGTGGGCACCTTGTTTGGTTTTGAAATAGTCCACCCCCTACCCCCGCCAGCGGGGGACAAGATCAGAGGTGTTATTGACAGTGGCTTCTACCCAAAATAGTATGGAAACTCGCCTTTGGCGATCATTGTATCTGCAATTTGCCTACGAAGAGTCTTAGTGTCTACCAAATCAAGTTTAGTAAAGCGCTTCAGGCCCATTAACATCACCTTCTGCTCGTCACCCTTGGTAAAGGCTGCAATAGCTTCCTTGGCTGCAGCCACAATTTTGTCTACGGCACCTGCCATGTAGACTTGAGTCATTGCGATGTAATCGGCACAAGCTTCTTCACCTCGCTGGCTTACCAGTTTTTCAGTACGAAGCATGGAAGACTCTACCGCGTAAATCTCAATTAAGATGTCAGCCAGATTCATCATGACTTCCTGCTCCTCCTCAATTTTATCCTGAAGAACCAAGGCGGCTTTGCCACCAACCATCAGAAATACCTTTTTGAAGTTCTTGATCACTTCCTTTTCTGCATTAAAAAGCACGGATTTATCGATAGTCGCAAATGATGGGACAGAGGTTAACTCCTTAGAAACGTCCATGGCCGGACCATATATATCGAGTTCACCTTTCATTGCACGCTTAAGGAGCATGCCAACCATAAGCATACGGTTGATCTCGTTGGTACCTTCATAAATTCTTGCAATCCTTGCATCTCTATATGCACGTTCTATTGGTGCATCGGCTGAATAGCCCATGCCTCCATAAACCTGCAGGCCCTCGTCAACTACATAGTCCAATACCTCTGAGCTATGAATTTTGGCAATGGCACACTCAATCGCGAATTGCTCAACTCCTTTCAACTTGGCCTTGGCATCATCCATGCCTTCGGCAATCAGGTCGTCAATTTTATCTTCAATGTTCTGTCCGGCTCTATAGTCTAGTGATTCGGTCACGTAAGTGCGAATTGCCATTTCAGCCAGTTTATGCTTAATGGCACCAAAACTAGATATCGACACGCCAAATTGCTTGCGTTCATTGGCATATTGTGTGGATTGAGAAATCACAGTTCGGCAGCCACCAAGGACTCCGGCACCCAGCTTCACACGACCAATGTTCAAGATATTAACGGCAATCTTAAAGCCATTCTCTCTTTTGGAGAGCATGTTTTCTACAGGCACAGGGCAATCATTAAAGAATACCTGTCTGGTAGAAGAGCCTTTGATGCCCAACTTCTTCTCTTCATCATTCATGGTGATACCCCCAAAAGTCTTCTCAACAATAAAGGCTGTCAGGTTTTCATCATCCTCAATTTTGGCGAATACAATAAACAAGTCAGCAAAACCGGCATTGGAAATCCACATTTTCTGCCCGGTGACTTTATAATGAGAGCCATCTTCAGAAAGTACAGCTTTGGTCTTGCCAGAATTAGCATCTGAACCGGCATCCGGTTCTGTCAAGCAATAGCAGGCCGCCCATTTACCAGTAGTAAGTAACGGCAGGTACTTTTGTTTTTGCTCTTCAGTGCCATAGTAGAGAATCGGCAGAGTGCCTATTCCTGTATGGGCACCATAGGTTGTAGAGAACGACCCAGCTTCTCCCATGATGTCAGCCATTAACATGCCTGTGTTAAAGCTCATTCCCAGACCACCGTAGTTTTCAGGAACTGTTATACCGAACAAACCCAACTCGCCAGCCTTCTTGAAAATATTCGGTACCAAATCCGGCTCCTCCATACCATCAATTCTACTGACGTTCGGAGTAATTTCCGAGTCAATAAAGTCCTGGCAGGCTTGCGCCATCATCTTCTGCTCTTCACTGAACTCTTCAGGGATAAATATCTCCTGGGCGTCCGTTTCTCTGATCAGGAACTCTCCTCCTTTGATTGCTGATTTTGACATTGTAGTAGTATTTTGATATTGGGCCTTTGGCTACAGCGTTGATCTCTTCAAACTTGGATCGCATTTCAATGACTCTGTAGCCAACTCCTCTAAACTTCTCTTTCTATAAATTCAATTTTCTTAGGTGAATCTTTATTCACTAATTCAGGAATTCGTAAACCCCTGCAACACCCTGGCCACCACCAACACAGGCGGTAACCATGCCGTATTTTGCATTCCCTCTTCTGCGCATTTCATTAAATAGCTGCACAGACAATTTTGATCCGGAGCAACCAAGCGGATGACCTAGTGCAATGGCTCCCCCATTTACATTCAGTATGGAGGTATCCAAATCCAATTCTCTAATCACAGCCAATGATTGTGCCGCAAAAGCCTCGTTCAACTCAATTAAATCAATGTCGTTTTGTTTCAGCCCTGCTTGTCTCAATGCCTTTGGCACGGCATCGACAGGCCCTATGCCCATAATGCGTGGATGCACCCCAACTGCAGTGTAGGTAACCATTCTCGCAATTGGCTCAAGCTTCAATTCTTTAACCATACGCTCCGACATGATCATCACAAAGGAAGCGCCATCGGAAACGGGTGAAGAGTTTCCTGCTGTTACCTGACCACCTTGTGCAAATACTGGTCTCAGACCTGCAAGGACCTCTAAAGAAGTATCTGCCCTTGGCCCTTCGTCTTTATCCACTGTATAAGATTTCTCCTGTACCTTACCATCAGGCCCAACAAACTTCTCATTCACTGTGATTGGCACAATTTCGTCATCAAACTTGCCATCGGCCTGCGCCTTCACCGCCTTTTGATGCGACTGATAGGCAAACTCATCGGCCTCTTCTCTGTTGATTCCAAACTCCTTACCAACCTGCTCGGCAGTAAGCCCCATGCTCATATAGTAATCGTTGTGCTCTGTGGCCAACTTATAGTTAAGGGCCGTTTTGTAGCCCATCACTGGCACCATGCTCATAGATTCTGTTCCCCCGGCAATGATACAATCAGCCGTACCGGCATGTATTCTGGATGAAGCTATGGCTATGGCTTCCAGCCCAGAACCGCAATAACGATTCACAGTAACTCCGGGCACCTCGATTGGTAGTGAAAGCAAGGAAATCATCCGAGCCATTTGCATGCCTTGCTCCGCTTCAGGAACAGCATTGCCAACTACAAGGTCATCTACCCGAGTGGGATCAAAGTCCGCAACCTGGGAGGTCAAATGTTTGATTACCTCAGCAGCCATATCATCCGGGCGAACTGTCTTCAACACAGATCTCTTGCCTCTTCCTACTGCTGTTCTATATCCTGCTACTATGTATGCGTCCATTTTCTTAGTATTTAGACTTTAGATGTCAGACTTTAGACTTTTAATTCTTCCCTCTAAGTTTATTTATTAGTCCTATTAACATTTTCTGCACTTCAGAAAGTTTCTCAATGATCATATCGAAATCTTTATGATCAATATATTCCAAGTCCGTTGACACTATCAATTGACTCTCCAATTCATAAGAAGAGCCTAGCGCCATATCCAAGAATCGAGCAAAGTCCGCATCAGTACCTCTACCTGCCCCCTCGGCTATGTTCGACATAACCGATACCGCACAGGACTGCATTTGAGAAACCAAATTATACTTTTCAGATTTCGGCAGTTTGGAAGAAAGTACATAAACCCCCTTCACCATCACTCTCGTCTTCTGCCATACTTTGAGTTCCTTAAAATTATGCATGAGTCACCGGTCTATAATCTGATGTCTGACATCTAATATCTCAAACTAGTTCCTCAACGGCTTCCCCTTAAACAGTATACTGTGGATTCTTTCCAGGGTCTTTGGCTCAGCTGTAAGCGACAAAAACGCTTCACGCTCCAAATCCAAAAGATATTGCTCCGAAACGTTCTGTGGATAGGTCAAATCTCCCCCACACATCACATATGCCACCTTTCTTGCAATTTTCGCATCATGCTCCGAAATATAATTCCCGAAAAGCATGCCATTAATTCCGGCTTCAAATAAAGCCAGTCCTGTTCTTCCCTGTACTTTGATATCTTTTCTTTCGACCGGTTGTGTATAACCTGCATCATATAATTCCAGCACCCTTTCCTTGGCATCGGTAATCAATCGACTACGGTTCAAGGTGATCATATCACTTGGTTGAAGAATGCCCATAGCCCTAGCCTTTTCGGCTGAGGTGGCCACTTTTGCTGTCGCGATATTCATAAAGGCTTCTTGCAATCGATTCAATTCAGGATCACCAGCCGCATAAGAATCAGCCGCTCTCATTGTAAGCTCCTTGGTACCCCCTCCTCCAGGAATTAGACCTACACCCACCTCAACCAGACCAATGTAGGTTTCAGCATGTGCCTGAATGCCATCGCAGTGTAATGAAAGCTCACAACCTCCACCAAGAGCCAAACCGGCTGGTGCCGATACAACAGGAATGGATGAGAATCTGGCTCGCTTCATGGTGTTCTGGAATTGTGCGATCACCAGGTTGATCTCATCGTACTCCTGATCACCTGCAAACATAAAGAGCATGGCCAGATTAGCCCCAGCAGAGAAATTTGGTCCTTCATTGCCGATTACCAATCCCTTATAATTCTTTTCTGCCATTGAAATGGCAGTCTCAATACCTTCAATGACTTCTGAACCCATGGAATTCATTTTGGTATGGAATTCCAGACAAAGTACATCATCGCCAATGTCGAAGACTGTTGCACCCGCATTTCCCCAGACCTTTTTGGTCTCTCGGATATTTTCAAGAATTATCAGCTCATCTGAACCTGGTATAGTTTTGTAAGTCTTTGATGGAATGTCATAAGACTTCTTGATGCCATTCTCAATTTTGTAAAAGGAATCATTGCCCGCTTCGAGCATATCGTATACCCACTGGTTAGGCTTCAAATCCATAGCCTCCATTTTTTCAACCGTTGCCTGGACTCCCAAAAGATCCCAAGTATCAAAAGGTCCTAATTCCCAACCAAAGCCTGCACAAACCGCCTGGTCAATACGATAAAGTTCGTCTGCAATTTCAGGAATACGATTTGATACATATTTGAAGGCATCGAAGAAAGTAGCGCGATAGAATTCACCGGCTTTATCATCAAAGTTTAGGAGAGTTTTGATCCTATTCTTCAGATTTTCTTCGTCCTTTACGGCCTCTAGTGCTTTGAAGCTAGCCCTCGTTCGTGCCCCATATTCATACGTTTTAAAGTCGAGTTCCAGAATGAGTGTCTTGCCATTTTCATCCTTTGTTTTTTTGAAATAACCCTGCTTGGACTTATCTCCAAACCACCCACGGTCGTGAACCTCTTTGACTATTCCTGGCAACTTAAATTTCTCTCGCGACTCATCATTTGGTGCGCCTTGATATAGGCCATTAGCTACTTTCACCGTGGTATCCAATCCAACCACATCCATTGTTCTGAAAGTCGCTGACTTTGGCCGACCAATAATTGGGCCGGTCAAACGGTCCACCTCGCCCACGCTCAAGCCCATTTCCTCTATGGTATGCATGGCCGACATGATGGCATAAATGCCAATACGATTGGCGATAAAGGCTGGCGTGTCTTTACAAAGTACTGTTTCCTTACCCAGGTACAGGTCGCCATAATGCATAAGGAACTCAATAATGGCTGGATCAGTTTTTGGGCCCGGAATAATCTCCAGCAACCTTAAGTATCTTGGGGGGTTGAAGAAGTGCGTACCACAAAAGTGCTTTTGAAAGTCATCACTTCTTCCTTTGCACATCATGTGCATTGGAATACCCGAAGTGTTTGACGTAACCAAAGTTCCTGGCTTTCTGTATTCCTCCACCTGATCAAAAATGATCTTTTTAATGTCTAGCCTTTCTACTACCACTTCGATAATCCAGTCTACCGAAGAGATTTTGGACATGTCATCCTCAAAATTTCCAGTTGAGATCAGCTTGGCAAAGTCCTTATCATAAATAGGTGAAGGTTTAGACTTTAATGCTGAAGCCAGTGCATCATTAACGATTTTGTTCCGTGTTGCAGGGCTGGCCTTTGCCTCATCACTCGAATCTCTAGGTACAATATCAAGCAACAGCACTTCCACACCGATATTTGCAAAATGGCATGCTATTCGGGAGCCCATAACCCCAGAGCCTAATACCGCTACTTTTTTGATCTTTCGGTTCATTTCTTGAAAATTGATTTGTTCTCTATCAACTGGTTAATTTTACCAACAACTTCAAAGAAGGTGTTGAGCTCGTCTTTAGGAATGGATTGTCCGATTACCTCATTGAATCGAATAACTGTCTCTCTGGAGACTCTTCGTTTTTCCTGGCCAACTTCAGTCAAGAAAATGCGCACCGACCGGCCGTCTTTTGGATCCTTTTCCCTATAAATAAAGCCTTTTTCTTCCATGCTCTTGAGCATTCGGGTTAGGCTTCTGGACTCCAGGCCCATCAAGGGTGCAATCTTTGTAGCGGGAGTACCGTCTTTTGGGTCAATGTTAAGTGCAACAAAGCCCATTGACGTAGTACTGTCGTGGCTTTGAGCCTGCTGATTATACATGCGATAGATGGCATGCCAACAGGTTTTAATGTGGTAGTCAACAGTTTCTTCTCTCTTCATAATCCCCTTTGAAGGCTTACGAAGTTAAAGAAAATTTGTTATGCATGCATACTATTTATTGCCTAATCATAGAATTTTTGCGTGGAATCTCAGACCTCTAGTTGCCCAAACGATCTATCAACAATATAGATGTAAGTGTAGAACTCACTATTGCAGCGATGGTACCGAAGCTTTCGAGAAATTTTCCTGATTCAGTTTTTATTCTCTCCCTCTTGGGGATTACTGTGATGACGGAGCCGTCTTTAACCTTTGGGTTCGCTAAGAATCCCACTTTTCTTGTAAATCCATTCGGGTCAGTAACGTAAATTCTTCTTCCGTCTCTAGTTTTACCTCCAGCATTTTTCAAATAAGACCTCACCTTTTCGCCCTCGTTGTACTTTTGAAGTGACGGGTTGGAGACTTGACCTTCAATTGTTATGGTATATGATGCTTCAGGAAAAACGATTCTGTCATTATTTGACAAAATGATATCGAAGTTCGGATTTTTGTCCACAAACAGCTTCTTAAAGTCAAGTGCCAAGAGTCGGCCATTTCTATAAAGTTGTGCACCCGCAAAATTGACATTAGGTGAGAAGCCACCAGCCCGCTCCACAATTTTTGATAGCTTTTCTCCTTTTGACTCTAAAACATAACCTCCGGGAAATTTAACCTCTCCTTCAAGACTCACTTTGCGAATATCTCCTGAACCGGGAATAAAGTTTACCGTAATCTGGTCATTGTGCTGGAGTAAAAAATCAGAAGATGCTGTTAGAGACGTTCCTAACATATAATTCTGATCAAGTGGAACCCTTGTCACCTCAGAAATTCTATTCCCAGTAAAATCAAATTTCTCACGTGATATTGAAACCGAATCTCTAAAAGATGTTCTTACGAAACCACCTGCTTGAATAATCAGGTCTTCCACCGTCATGCTATCAGTCAATAGATAGCGGCCTTCATTTTTGACAGCACCATTTATGGAAATAGTCTTGTCCAGAGTTTCAGTGATGTCTTTACTATAAAGTATCACTCTATCTTTTGGCCTAAGTACAGCGTTGAATCTTTTGTCAAGGACATTGTCCAAATTGAAGGGAATGATCTGATAGTCAGTCTGACCAACAACATAGCGAAGCAGGTCGGCCCGACTTGTCAATACTCGATTGCTATATTCCAAATCTTCAACATTTGCAGCCATAAACACCAAATCGTAGAGCGTGAGGTTCTCTCTCCAAAGTATTGTCTTAGGTTCAGAAACGAACCCTTCTATTGATACCGTCTCAAGAGATTTTAATTCATCTTCATTATAAACCTTCAATGAGTCATCGGACTGTAATATGATATTGTCAACCGAAGATTCACTATCTAAAATGGACGATAGGGACAATGACCTAAACTTTAGGTCTCCATTATTGTCCTTACGGAAAAGATCAATCTTATTTAAATAGGTGTTGGGTCGAAGGCCTCCTGCTCTATTAATCAAATCCCGAATTCTTGAAGCGGGTTCCAATTCATAATCTCCGGGCCTGAAAACAGAGCCTGAAACTGTGATTAGATTGCTAAACTTATCAAGAACTCGGCTAAAAATAATTTCATCTCCGTCCTGTAATTTTACATTCTCACCTTTGCTTAGCAGTTCGTTATAGTCTAAAGTCAATATCTCACGATCAAAAACTTCGGTGCCTCTGTTCGAAATGGTCTTAATCCTCTTTATTGTGATTGACTTTGTATAGGCTGTTGGTTTCAACCCTCCGGCAAACTGTATAATATTAAACAGACCTTCATTGTCCTTCAATTCGAATATTCCAGGTTTATTAACTTCACCAGAAAGACTAATACTGTTAAGTCGAGTTGGCAAAAAGACGACATCATTATTCACCAACCTAATATCTTCACTCAGAGTACCCTTAATCAAATAATCGTACAAATCTATTGTAGAGATGAGTTTACTATTTCTAAACACCTTTATTTCCCTTAAGCTTCCCGTAGTCTTGACTCCTCCAGAGATGTACAAGGAATTTAAAGTGGTTGCAAAAGCATTGATAAAATGGCTGCCAGGACGATTGGACTCTCCCATCACTAATATTCTAGTCGCACGCAATTTGGTCAAAGAGACATCCAAAAATACCTGGGCAGGGCTGGTGATCAAGCCTGCATAAAATTTAGACAAATATTGTCTCAACCGATTATTCAAATTTTCATAAGAAGTTCCTGAAACAAAGACCTGCCCAACATTTGGAATAAACAGGTTACCATTGAGGTCTACCTTACCCTCAAACTGAAACTCAGCCTCTCCCCAAAGATAAACTCTTAATTCATCACCAGGTCCAATATGATAGCCCGGGTCAATATTACTTACTAATGACTGCTGATCCGTAAAGGGGTTATTGCTAAAGATTTCATAACCATAATAAGGTAGATTTTCGGGTGTGGGTTCAACGCTTATTGTTGGAGCAACTTGAGCATTGATATCGTCAATCTCTGCAGTGTAGCCAATTGTGTCTATTCCAATAGATTGAATCTCTTGCAGTGTGCCAGTAGTCGAAACTTTTTGTCCTATAAGGTATTTGGCTATGTAGTCATCATAACTTAGACCATAAAGTTTAGCCTGTCTTCGTGCATCTTCCTCGGTCATACCTCGCTTCCTCAGTTCAACCTGAACTTGCTCCAAACTAGTGATGCCTCTTTTGTCTAATTCATTTTTTAGTTGTTGTTCCGATTGAGCAGAGAGAATAAAATGACTCATACAAATCAAAAGCAAACTAAAAGTGACTTTAGGCATTGTTCTTATTTTACTCAAAGCTAGACATAACTTAGTGAATAATTGAACTCTCGTATCATCCATTAGCTTCCAAAATTAACATTTAAAATAAAACACCGTTGAAATGTGAAATAAATAGTCTGGTATTCGGGTAATAGACAGCAATGGTGGTATTCCCATATTTTTCCTTCACAACTTCTGATTCAATGGTTCGGGTTTTTGTCAAATATCCGTTGGCTTTATATCCAATTTGGGACTTAAGCTACAAAGCTGTTAACTTGAGCTGGTCAGACATGGGTTTATTGTACCGATTCCATAGTGATAGTCAACGGGGAAACTACTGAAAATGAAAGAAGAATTAGAAATAATCAAGATTCTAAAATCCACATGGTCACAGAGGAAAACCATACTGACATTTGCCTCACTATTTGTTTTATTTGGTATTGTTAGTGCTCTTTTAGCTCCACGTGAATATAAGGTCACCACTACTATGATTCTTCAAACAGAATCTGGATCGGGTGGGGTTCGGCAAGGCCTTGGTGGTTTGGCCTCTTTGGCGGGAATTTCCTCAGGTATGCGATCTTCGGATGAAATACCCCCCACATTGTATCCCCAGATTGTCTCAACAGCTCCTTTTCAATTGGAAATAATAAATACCAAAATCACGACTCCTAAAAATAGTTCTCCGATTACATTCAAAGAATATCAGTCTAAATATGGGAGTTCACTAGGTTTTCTGGGAACAATCAAGAAATACACTATTGGATTACCATCTACAATAGTGAAAGGCTTAAAAAGAAATTCTAATACTGAAACCTTTTCCGTAGTTCCTGAAGATAGCCTTTTAAGAATCAATGCTGAAGATAAAGCGCTGATGGAATCGCTCGCGGGAATTTTAGATTTAAGCGTTGATGAGGAAAATGGAATAGTGACCCTTTCTATAGTCATGCCTGAGGCAATAGCCGCGGCTCAAATGGCAACCAATGCTCAAAGACTATTGCAAGAAGCCATCACTGATTTTAGAATTAAAAAAATAAGAGATCAGTTGGAATATACGAATGATCTCTATGATGAACGAAAAGCGGAGTTCTTAGACTTTCAAAGTACACTAGCTCGGTTTAGAGATCAACACCGAAATATAAGCACAGCAATGGCAATGAACGAACTTGAAAGACACCAGGCCAACTATAACTTAGCTCAACGTATTTATACTGATATAGCTTCACAGCTAGAAAACATGAAAATCAAATTGAAGGAAAACACACCCTCCTTCTCGGTTCTTCAACCTGTAATTGTTCCTCTCCAACCATTTAAACCACAAAGAAAAACGATCGTCCTGACTTCCCTTTTGATTGGATTGGCCTGTGGGTTGGGATTTGTCATGGCAAAACACCAATACGTAGTATTTAGGAATCTATGGAAATCAACTTAGTATGAACACCTGTGTCGGTTTCATCTATCTTTTCGAAAAGATGAAGTCGAGCATCAATCGGTTCAAGCTTGGTCCCGTTCCAAGTGTCACAAACCTGCTGATTAGGACAATAACCTCAGGAATATGGCTTATTATCCTCTACAGGAATAATAATTAGAGACACGATATGCGAAGGGTTCAATCTTCCCTCTTATTTATCAAGACCTTCTTTATTTCATTTTTGGCCTTTTGCAAAACTAGCTCTTTGAACCAAAGTACTCTATTATCGTGCCAACGTTGTGGGTGAAAAGTGAACATTATCTGGTCTGATAGGATGCTTTCTCCCAATGCTTTTATAATGTCATTTGTGGAATGAAAAACCAACCCCTTTTTAATCCACTCTTCTTGTTGTTCAACTTTATCTCTTACACTCGACCTCCATCCGTCCCATCTGCGCCCAGTATCGGTTAGATAAAATACTTTGTCAAAGTTCACATCACAGTAGGGTTCTCCAATTATACCCAGACCGCGGTACTCGTACTTTTTCCAAATTTCCCTGTTATCATATTTAGAACGAGGGCTTCCGTGCATACAAATCGTTTTTACTTCAACAACACGTCTCAGGTTATCGAGCTGATATCTAAAATCATCCCAAGCCTTATCGATGTCTCCATTTGTCGTATCCATATTCTCATAGTGGTACCCTACTTCATGACCCAAACCAGCAATTTCCTTTATTACCTTTTCATCCCAGGATTGTGGCACTGCTCGAAAATAATAAGACCCTTGGACACCAAATTCTGCCTGAATTTTGGCAAACCTCAAGGCGTTCTGAGGGAGTAAATCTACATCATGTCTTAATACAATGCTTTTTGGTTCGGGCTCTCGAATAAACTCATCAAAGGTTTGAAAGTTATATGCCTCTGTACGCAAAGATTTTAAAAGTAGTTTGTATTGGTTAAGGGTAAAATCCATTTCTATACTATGCAGGTCCTAGAATTCGCAGACGTGACCAATTTGTTATAATCTTAAAGAAAACTGGCAGAGCGAAAATTCAAAACATTTGGTTCATTGATTATTTAATAATTTATGACACATTGAATGGCATTTCCATAAATAACAGCTGTACTTTTTTGTATTAAAGTTACTTAACCCTTCTTTAGTTTTTCCTTTCTAAGCATTCGCCATCTCTTGGTTCCTTGGCTTCTACCCAATTCTGTTCATGCCCTGAAGCTCAGTCTGTCTAATTAGTAGAAGACAAACCGCATAAACTACAGAAACCTGTTTTGAATATCCGGGTTCGCTTTCATTTGCTTCCTACTTTCAGGATAGTTTTCAATGAACCACACGTAAAATGCAGTCGCGTCAATTTTATCAGCTAGTATCTTTTGTTTCCTTCGATTAAAGGTGTCTTTTGCATTTGGCATACTGCTCAATTCCGAAATTTTATTTAGCAGCTCTTCCTCATTACCTACTTCTACACCATATCCAACCTGATATTCATTTTCTAACTCATTCAGATAGCCAATTTTACCAACAAAATCATTGTACCGGACAAAGGGTGTGCCAAGTAAACCAGACTCTGCACACATAGATTGGCTATCTCCGATAAACAAATCGGCAAATGCCAAATAGTGATGCATATCACTGGGATCACCCTTGAATCGGTGCTGTTCAAAATCACTAGGTAATTCCCGCTCGCTACTAATTACCACCTTCCCTTTTTTTGTCAGAATTGAAATAATTTTAAATGCCAATGTATCATCGATGCCTCCAATTCCAGTATCATGATATGCGGTTAAAGCAGAAAACCGAATTATATAGTATCTGTCTGAAATGTCTATTTTGACCTTGCTGCGCTCCGGAGTAAAATGGTTAGGATGCAGGTAAGCCAATTTTTGAAACCCATTATAAAAAGTCGTCTTTCTATTCCAAACTCCATTGTTAACGCAATTAGGTGCAAGGATAGAATCAAACAGAGGATAGCACGTTGTAGCCGCTAAGTACATGATCATAGAGAGGTTGACATCGTCCTCTCCAAAGAATAGTGACGGTACCCTAATGAATGGCGAGATTTGCCCAATTTCGGGTGAAGTCCCGATCATTAAATCTGGTTTAAAATCTTTGGCTACCTTGGCCAATTTCACACCTCTTCGGAACAAAGAACTGATTATAGAGAATAGGTTCTTTTTGCGATATCCTTCTGACAGTTGAACATAAGAATGGTCTTTAACCAAATTCTTCAAAATATCCTTGTCCTTTATTGATATAAGTACGGTATGGCCGTTTTTTTTCAACAGCCTGATGCAATTCTTGAATAGGTGAAAATGTGCAGGGTGGTTGAGTTGAAAAAGTAGTCGTTTTTTAATCATATCTATTTACCACACTCGCCATTTTTCTAAGAGTGTGTTCAGAAACTCCACTGTGGATGGGCAAAGTTAAAACCTGGTTGATGATTACTTCTGTTTCTGGACAATCTCCTTCTTTATATCCAAATTCCTTAGCCCAAGTCAAAGACTTGGAAAAATGTTTGCCTGGCTCAATGTTGTTTTTCAAAAGTTCGTCAAATAATTGGTCCCTATTCTTTTTTAGCACAGGATATATATAATAATTTGGCTCTCCTTCCAGCGTGTTTGTCAAAGCCCCTTCATCGGTAATTAAGGAGTTCAAATAATTAGCATTGCCTTTTTGCTTATTTAGTTCACCTTTAAACTTATCGAAGTTAGTGTCGAAGACTCTATGGGTCCACTTCATCGGCAACCTTTCTTTGAAAGTGTACTTGTCAACAAAATCTAATTTAGAATCTAAACGCTTTCCTAGTGGATAAGTAATCAAACCATAGAAGGGTGGCTTCATAAGTATTGAAAAAAGTACTGTCTTAAAGAAGCTAAAATACGCTGACAATAAAGAATCTTTCTTCAGTTGCCCATATTCATCCTCAAAGTAAGGAAAAGACTCGGGCCTGTTGATCAAACAAAATCCTCCGGCACCTACAGATGGAAATTTGCCTAAACCGGTTGAAAATATTGATGCATCTGCCAGTTGTCCTATAAAAGCATCATTGCTTTTGGATAAAAAGGCATGAGCCGCATCTTCGATGATGATGATACCATCCGGTAACTTCCTGATTTTTTCTATCCCGGTAGGAAAGCCAAAAGTATGGGTGACAATTAAGACATCGATTTTCTTCCCATTTAAGTCATCCAGATCTAGTTGAAAGTTCTTATTAATGTCTATAAAAACCGGGATATGGCCCGCTTTGAAGATTGCCTGAAAAACTGTATGACAAGTGTAGGCTTGAACTCCAACCTTCATTGTATCCTTAGAGATCGAAGAAAGAAGTAAGCGCAGCCCGGTTCTTGCAGAGTTAAGATTAACTCGATTTTCTAAAATATTATTTGCGCGTTTGGTTCTTAATTCAAAGTATGAAAATAGTGATAGTGTATAGCGAAATCGAGGGGTGAACTTATAATTCATCTTTATCTATGTTGTTAATCACTTTCGCTGGAATTCCTGCGGCAACAGAATAAGATGGAATATCCTTGGTAACAACAGAACCAGAGCCAATAACACTACACTTCCCTATTGTCACATTGGGTAAAATAATAACTCCGGCCCCAAGCCAAACATCGTCATTTATATGAATCTTACCCGAAATCAACGGGAACACCTTAATAAGTCTAGAATTATTTGGGGAAGAGTCTGTTATTAGGAGAACCGATGGCCCAACCGAAACTCTATCTCCAAGGATTATATTATTCCGATTAATTTTTTGGTCAGAAATTTTTAAATCTGCCGGTATGTAAACATCCTTGCCAATCTTGTAACCCATAATTCTGAGTAAAGCAATTCGTATATTCAGAAATGGAATTAGTGGTAAAAATGCCTTAAGGAGTTTTTTAAGGGTCGGCTTCATTGTTTAACAAATTTATACATCTTCAAACCTATTTTTCCCACCTTCATTAAAAGCTTGTTATGAACTTTTTCAAACCTTCCAAACTCCACTAAAGTACCCCCAAATTTCAATTTATATTCTCTTACTCCGTATGCTATATGCGGTTTCCCAGCTCCACCAAAGTCAAAGTACTTATACCCATTTTGGCTACCCCATTCCATCACCTTCCAGGGTAAGAAGTCGTTAGGGTATTTATCTATATGTTTGACAGATGAACCCGCGTACCAGTCATAAATACAATCACCATAACATAATACCATACGGCACCCGATAATTTCTTCATTTAAAACCGCCACAAACACTTTTAAAATGTTTTGAGCGGAAAGCTGCCCATAGCTTTCTATAAATAAACTTTCGTTCGGAAGAGGTAATTTCACTCTATCATAGGTCGAAACTACTAAACAATGTGCCTTCATAAATTCACTTTCACTATTGACCTCTCGAAATTGTACATTGGCCCTCTCTGCTCTTCGAATATTTTTCCTTCGCCCTTTGTGAAGTGCTTTAAACTGTTGGTTTATCGGTTCTTGGATTGAATGTATTATATCAAGATGTGGCTCATAGCAAAATCCATTACTCTCAAAAATTCCTTTCTCTGGTTGAGTGTACTTTTTGAGATTTCTAAACTGAGAGTAAATGACCTGTTTACCGACATACTTATTATAGGATTTCAAAAGATTATCTAAAGCCTCTAAATTATTTTCTTCATAGACTGGCTTTCCAATAATTATTGCACGGGAAGAGAACTTACCCAAAAACCCGTTGTGTTCTCTTTGAATCACGGCTAGTAGGCTAGCTGCGATTTGCCCTTGCGGGTTTTCGAGTATTGTAAAAAATGGTTTAAAATTCTTTGTTTCTTTCCATACTCTAAACATTTCGATTGATTGGAAAATCGAATGTTTCTTATTGACAAATAAATCCTGGTTGTATAACTGGGTATCCGCTTCTATTATTTTGCCTACCATAGTAAGCTTTCCTTCCTTTGATTCGTACAAGTCAAAATTAGAGTTTTTCTGTTATCATATAGCATGTTGGATCTAAGCTGTCCTCATCATTAGGGGTTCAACAAGTTTAATCACTTGTCGCTAATTTCTTTATAAATCTTTATAATCTTGTTAGCGGTACTTTCCGAATCGAGTCCAAGATTTATTATTCTTGCCCTTCCTTCTGTATCTATTGTTTGCTTAGAAAATATAAGTGCTTTTTGAATTTTATCAGCGACATCCGTAGGGTCATAGCCTGAAATATAGCACCCATCTATACAATCAATAACACCTTTAACATCCCCAACGTCTGTTGAAACAATTGGGCAATTACATGCCATAGCCTCTTTTACAACCAAAGGGCCCGTTTCTGAAAAAGAGGTTACTAATAAAAAATCCACCGCGTTCATTAAATAATTAGTTTTTTCTCTGGTGAAGCCCTTCAATTCGAGCAATTCTATGTCCTCTTTGACCAATAATAAGGCTTTTTCCGCCAGAGGAGCGTTCTTAACCTCGTTGGTAAAACTTGACGAGAATAGCACGTAAATTCTCTTCGCATCCAAGCCTAAGACCTTCCTGGCCTTTTGTTTTTCAACCGGAAAAAAAACCTCCAAATCAACCCCGCACGGAATAATAGGAAAACCCCGATTGTCAAGTATCCTCTTGGGTAAATCGGGATGTACATAAATATTAAAACGAGACAGCCTGGAAGCTAATAAAGAAATTGGTCGATTCTTCCTTCGATTAATGTCTGAGCCATGAAAAGTAATGACCACTGGACATTGTCGCTGCAAACTGGCCAAAAGACCACTAAACCCATAATGTGCATGAATCAGGTCCGGGCCTACTTCTCCAATTTTTTTTTTCAAGAGCGACAAATTGGCCAAATAGCCCCTGAGGCCTTTGCCCTTTACACTAAAATATTCAATTTTTATATCATGTTTGCCTATAGCATGTACCTGATCTTGAACATAAGTGCTTAACTCACCTGAGTTTAAGCTGCAGACAATAAGAATTTTCATTTAAGACACTTCTACAGGTTTTACTTCTTTCAATGGATAATATCTACTTAATAGTATCCCA
>JAJCYM010000023.1 GCA_029262895.1 Roseivirga sp. | reverse complement strand
GCCTCAAAATCAAGTGTTTAAACCCAATTTCAGTAGGGAAATAAACATTGAATCTATCATCAGTGCCCCCCTGGTAGCAGCATCAAAGGCCAACGTTGTCATGGTGACCGGACAGACCAGGTTTCTGTTAGACTACTGTTTCACAAAAACCGATAGTGAAACGACCTATCAACCGGTGATGATTGAAATGTCCATGATCAGAGGAGTTGCTGATGAGACAAAAAAGCCAACCGATCCCGACTATATTCAAAAGGCCGAGCTCACTTTTAATATACCCTTGCTCTGCATGGTTCCTCTAAGTTCGTTGGCCATAGATAAGGTCTCAGTAGACTTTGATATGGAAATAACTTCGGTTACCTCTTATGAATCCAGTCATGGCATTATTAATAAGCAGGCTCAGTTGAATGGCAAGATTAGTAACGACAACAAAAATTCAAACGATCCAAACAAGAACAGTAGCCAAATGTCGAGCAAATTGAAAGTGGGCATCAACGCAGGACCACTACCATTGCCCGTTGGCGTATTGGCTATTATCGATCTATATACAAAGGCAATTCAACCATTGCCTGCCCAGGATAAAACTGATGTCAAACCAGAACAATAATGTTCCATTGAAAACAAAAAGAAAATGATTAATTCAGAACAGACCATCCCCTGCCCTGTCTGCAAGACAAAAATCCCCTTTGATACGAATCAGCTGCTTCAAGGTATGCAATTCGTATGTCCCAACTGTCAGGCGGCCATTGGCCTCGCAGAAGAAAGTAAACCCCTGGTCAAGGAGACAATGCAAAAATTTGAGGAGTTAAAAAGTAATATGTCAAAAGAGCAATAACCATCTTCAACCAGTAAGTCAAAAATGATAAGCTTCAAAGCCGCCATAAGAGCCCTTCGAGATGCGATTTTAAACCCTTTTGCCATAACTAAAAAGCTTTGGAGGAAATCGGAATCAAAGCATGCGGCTAAAACAGCTTCTTCAAAAAGAGAACTTTCTGAATTGGAATATGCGGTGCTCACCCAGGCTCCATTATTTCAAAGTGAACTAGACAGGGCAATCTCGGCAGCCGGTAAAATACGATTCAATCAAACTACAAATTTCAATTACCCTGGCCTCAATCATACAAAGTCCAAACCAAATAAGGCAAGACAAGGGGTTTATGTAAATGCTGGAGTTGTGGAATTGTCATCAGGCATGGCCAAGGTGCGTGATATTTGTGTGAAATCAACTAACATTCAATAGATTCTAAATTATGATCAGTTTTAAGTCTTTCGTAAATGCCATCCATAGTGCCATAATCAATGCGAGTGACTCATTGATGGATAAGAATGTAGGGCTATTGGATAAGTACTTTGATGAGGTCACCCGTGAAAACAAAGACGCAGAAACTGGTGAGACTACATCAAAGACAATCCTTGATCCCAAAACGGTTATTCTCGAATACCCTTCTATAAATGCTGATGGCACAGAGGTCATGAATGAAGTACATGTGCCGCTAATCACGCTAGTGCCCTTGCAAATGTCTCAGGTTGAAAAAGCAGTTGTTTCTGCCGATTTTGAAATGGATATAGTTGATGGTGCTATAGAGCTAAACTTTGTAAAAAGAAGTAGCCTTGGTTTTATGAAAAAGCCAAAGAAGAATATGGCAAAGTTGGAGATCACCATTACCCCTCAAGATACTTCAGAAGGACTCAAACTACTCGTAGAGGGTTATGAGTCTATTTTGAAGAGACAAATCAGTTGAACCTATAGTCTTTGCTTATCTTACGTGAGTTCAGAAAATAAATCTCCCTTAATTAAGAATCATCATCCCAGGGTCATTTCGTAGTCCCTGGTTTTAGGGACGGAGAAATCTTTTCACGTTTAATCAGTAAACCTGACTTTTACTGCTGAAAAAGATCCCTCTTTGCTTCGCTGAACCTTCGCGAAAGCAAGACGGGATGACGGGTAGTTGTCACTAGACTGAAAACCAGTTGATGAATAAATTAATTATCTTGAATTCACATTAAACAATTGCTGTCAATCTAATCAGGTAATTTGCTCAACTTTCAAAGTCCATCCCCATGAAAAACAGAAGGATATTTATCAAACAAGTTAGCGCACTCTCTCTACTGTCTTTGCCCATGGTCCCTTTCGCACATGAACAACCTCGCAATTCGGTGAATCTTGAGGGCGAGAGAGAAGTATTAGCTGAGCCAGGGCCTATGCTCCCTCCCGTTCCTGCAGTTTTACTCACCATTAATGGTCAATCCGGAGATCCTGCCGAGATCTCCGTGGTTTGGACTTTTGTTGTGAATGGCAAGCCTCCACAAATTGGTATCAGCGTTGGTGACGAGCATGTGGCCATGAATCTGGTTAAGAAACATAAGGAGTTTGTACTCAATGTAGTCACGGCTGACATGATTGAGGCCTTTGATAAAGTGGATATGAATTCAAGTAAAGTAGCTGATAAATTTGCACTGTCTGGTTTCACTGCTGAGCAAGCACAGACTGTAAATGCTCCGGCAATTGCGGAAGCAGCTATTCAAGTGGAATGTAAGGTGACTCATGAATTGAGGGTGCCTCCGATGCGAACGGTCTTTATTGCCGAGGTTACCGCAACTACAGTGCTCCCCAATGTCTGTGATAAGAATGGACGCCTTATTGTAGACAACGTAGACTTCTTTGGCATGACTGCTGGCAGTGGTGAGTTCTACACCATGGGAAAGGAGATTGGGCATATTGGCAAATCTGTGGGCAGGGATGATATCAAGTATTAGAGTTCTGATCGAAAAGAGGACATCATCATCATAGTATTTTGAAACGGACTTAGAAGAAGTGAGCCTGCGGTTCCAAGTCTATCCTCAGAGTTTCCTATGGATAACTCTGAGGAGCAGGTATAGTGAAATGGGAAAAGGCTTTGCCCTCTTTTGAAACCAGACTGTGCAGAACAGACAACTGTGGTGAACTTTGCTGTTCTATCTTTCTTTATAGGCTGAGAATTTTTTGTTGCCTAAATAAATCACCACTCCTCCGGTCAAAAACATTAACAGACTATACACAGCTGGGGCAATGGCAAACTCTGCATTGCCCAGCAAAACGACAGCTACGGATATGGCTAAAGTGCCATTCTGTATTCCAGATTCAATAGAAATTGACATGGCCGCCTTATCATTGAGGTTAAACATTTTAGCTGTGTAATAGCCTACAAACATGGTCACTACATTCAGTGCAAGAGTCGCTAAACCTGCCTGCTGAAAGTAAGCCGCCATGTTGTCCTTTTCTTTCACCATTATACCCACAATGACCAATGCCAGCACAATGCCAGAGGCGATACGCACCGGCTTTGCCATCTTCAATGCGAAGTTCTCTTTGTATTTTCTCACTAACATACCGATGATAATCGGGATGACAATTATGGCAAGAATCTGGGTTATGGTTTCGACTATATCGAGTTGGATTATTTCTCCCTTATCGAGAAAATGCTCGAGGGCAAAATTGACGATAAACGGAATGGTAATAATGGTAATAAGACTACTGAAGGCGGTAAGCGTAACTGATAAGGCCGTATTACCTTTGGCCAAATGGGCAATTAAGTTTGAAGTGGGTCCACCAGGGCAGGCAGCAAGGATCATCAATCCTATAGCAATCTCGGGCTGTACAGCAAAAACCGTTGCTATCCCAAAGCCAATTAATGGCAATAGCACAAGCTGATTCACTAGTCCAACAATCACTGCCTTTGGGTAGATTATTACTCTCTTGAAATCATCAACGACCAGGGACAAGCCCATGCCTAACATGATGATAAAAAGTGATGCAGCAAGAATTATGGTTGAGATTTCATCCATGGTTTAGCGTTCTATTGGAGTATTTGATTTCGGTGGAACTAGCAAGCGTGGCACAAGATAGAAATTCTTATAATAATCATAAATCACTTTTCAGCTAGTCAACTATCTCAATATTTATGGTCGGTTCATTAGATTTGTAGAACATGAGCACTGTGAAAATTGAAGAGTCTAATCAGAACAACCTGGAAGCGCTGGCAAGGCTGATGTTTGAAATGTGGCCTCAGAGCAGCTATAAGGAAGAACTTCAGGATTGTCAGAGAATTCTGAGGGCCCAAGACGAAACCTGTTACCTCCTAAAAGATCAGAATAGCTATGTCGCCTTCATCTATTTGAAAATGCGCCAGGATTTTGTCGAAGGGTCAAAATCATCACCAGTTGCCTATATCGAAGGCATTTACGTCTGTCCTACTCACCGAAAATTGGGCTTGGCCAGCCGACTTGTAAATAAGGCAGAGCAATGGGCGCATTCAATGGGCTCTTCTCAGTTGGCTTCAGATGCGGAGATAAACAATGAATCCAGCATTGCCTTTCACAAGAATGCTGGATTCAGAGAAGCAAATCGTGTCGTTTGCTTAATCAAAGACCTTAATTAAAACATCCTCTAGACACTGAAGATCGTATCGTTAAGGATTACCTATTTCAGAGGTAATTATTAGTTATCGTCCTTTTGAGCACCTTTATCGGTAAGCAATTTGACTATTCTAGATTGTCCTTCTTCAATCGCCTCCTTCAAAGCGGTCCAGCCCTCTTCTCCTTTTAAATTCACATCAGCACCTTTTTCGATCAATATTTTCGCAATCTGATATTCGCCTTCCGAAGCGGCTTCCATTAGGGCTGTCCAACCCTCATCAGTTTGAGCATTGACATTTGCCCCTTTCTCAATTAAGAAACTCACCATTTTAGGGTGTCCCTCACTCACTGCCTCTATCAGAGGAGTATACTCGTTCCTTCTTTTAGAGGTTAACTCTGCTCCATTTTCAAGAAGCAGTTCTACGATCCCAACCTGGTTCTCGTGGACAGCCTGTAAAAGTGCCGTCCAGTCATCTTCCCCAGTAGCCTTAACATCGGCACCTTTTTCTATTAAGATTTTTGCAATTTCATATTCACCTTCTGAGGCGGCTTCCATTAAAGCTGTCCAACCTTCATAAGTCTGTGCATTCACGTCAACTCCCTTGTCAAGTAACAAACGCACCATCCTAATATGTCCTTCACTCACTGCCTCTGTCAAAACAGTGTGCTCATCCCCTCTTTTTGAGGACAGTTCGGCTCCGTTTTCAAGAAGCAATTCCACCATTTTGCCCTGGTTCTCATGAACAGCCTGTAAAAGGGCATTCCAACCTTCATCACCTTCCATACTTACATCAGCCCCTTTTTCAATCAACAGCTTGGCAATATCATACTGACCTTCAGAAGCTGCTTCCATCAAAGGAGTCCAACCTTCAGAGGTTATTACATTTACATCGGCACCCTTTTCTATTAAAAATTGAGTCATTGCCTTATGTCCTTCGCTGACTGCCTCAATGAGAGGGGCGCTTTCATCGCTCCATTTTGTGGTCAACTCAGCTCCGTTCTCAAGAAGTAGCTCGACCATTTTTAGTTGATTCTCATGAACAGCCTGGAGAAGTGCGGTCCAACCGTCTTCTCCCTTCATTTTGACATCGGCACCATTTTCAATAAGAATTTTGGCAATTTCATATTCGCCTTCAGAGGCGGCTTCCATTAAGGCAGTCCAATTATCTCCGTTTCTGTGATTTACGTCAGCCCCCTTTTCGATTAATAAACGGGTCATGCTAACATGACCTTCGCTGACCGCCTCATTTAGCGCTATATGTTCATCGCTTCTTTTCGGTTTTAAGTCTGCACCATTTTCGAGTAGCAATTCGACCATTTGGAGCTCATTTTCATGCACGGCTTCCAAAAGCGCGGTCCACTCGTCATCGTTCTCGGCATTTACTTCAGCACCTTTTTCAATAAGCATTTTAGCAATCCCATGTTTTCCATCAGAGGCAGCCTGCATCAATGCTGTCCAGCCTTCGGAGGTTTGGGCATTAACGTTGGCTCCGTTTTCAATCAAATATTTTATCGTGTTTGTATTTCCGTTGTCGATTGCGTCAATAAGTGAAGTTGAATTATCAGTCTGACCAAAAGAGATAAGAGCACCAACGAATAGCATCATGGCCGTCATAGCAATCTTGCTGGTAAGCTTAAATAATCGTGCTTTAAAGGTAAAAAATGTAGTTTTTGAGTGAGGGTTGTTTGTTGTTTTGAGCATAATATTGTGGTTTTATAAGGCTTCTTACTCAGGGATGACGACCTCAACACAGGAACATTACACATTGCTCATTAAATACTCGCAGATTTGGAATTTAAGCAAGTGGAGGGGAATAAATGCTAAGGGGTTTGCCTAACGGATTGGTTCAATTACCTCCAGAGTAGTAAATACCCCTTACACTTAATGGATTCCCATCAAAACCAGTGTCACTGCAAATCCTTCTTGATGTAATCCTCTCTACCATCTTTGAACACATAAGTCAGACCTTTGACCATGCCCTGCTCGTTTCTTTCAAACCTTACGTTTGGCAGCTCGTTCCGAACAGGCTGTGTAAACTCCATTTTAAAAAGCTCACCCTCAATTTTGACCAGACTCAATTTCTGACCTCCAGTCCGTTGAATGTACATTTGACCATCCTCAATAAATACCTGTCTCACCTTATTGTCATATGAACCCGTAAACTCATTGACTTCCTCATTTGCCTGCACCTCTCTTTCCGCAACCGCAGGTGACTGCGATGAAGATTTTTGAAATAGGACCAGGCTGTTTTTTCTGTCTACAGTTATTTGAAGGTCCTTATACACCTGATAGCCTATATTCACAAACTCAAAGTTCTCAATAAGATGAACACTTGGGTTTTTAAAGGTTACCCCTCCTACTGTGATTTCGCCTATCAAATCCGCTTTCCACTTTTTGAATTGTGCCACCGGTGTTCTTACAAATCCATCTTCCACCGGATCTTCTCTAAATTTCAGTTTGTCCTTCAAGTTAAAGGGTAAGTGAAATCCACTAGGGTTTCCTGTATCCAGGTGAGCTTCTACTGTATGACCAGCAACATTCAAATCCATGTTGATAACCCTCGGTTTTTGAAGAAACGAAGTAACACCTTTATCATTTCTGTTTAGTCCACCCTGGCTTAATGTTAGTTTTGAGCCAGGATAATCCAGCGTCATCAGGTATTCAGAGAAAAAGGCACCGCTGAGTATGCCGTCTACCGGCAACATAGATCTCAAATCAATGGTGTTTAACGTCCCGCTTTGAACTATATCAGTACCAGGAAAGCTAACCTCTGAGGCCTCAACCCGCTTAGACACTAATCTATTGTCCGATCCGGGAGTTCTCAGAGGGTCTTCCCCCACGACCTTAAGTCCAAGTTCTTCGGCCAGTTTGGTATCAATAACATTACCTGAGGAGCCTGTATCAAAAATAAACCTATAAGGACCTTTCCCATCAATCGTCAATTCAAGGATCGGTCTGTTTGAACTAATATCCAGGGGAATAGTGAAATTCTGAGCGCCTAGCTTAGAAGCGGACGCAGTTGCTAAAATAGAGAGACAGGTCAGTCTCATACATAATCTGATTTTCCTCATTGTTAAATAGTGCTAATGAAATTGTTCAATTGCTTTTAAGTCGTTTACTTAAGCATTGTCCGAAGAATTGGACTTTTTAACCTGAAAGAAACATGAAACAATTGCCCTTTCGATATGAAAATTATTGAACAAGAAGATTCACAGGCGCAGGTTGAAATCGGTCAATGGAAGATTTCGGCAGACCATGGAATAGTAGGTGCACCGGAGGGCAAAACGCTTATTCTTGAACCCAGACTCTCCAGGCTCATGTATGTGCTAAGCATAAATGCGAACAAAATTGTATCACGAGACTATCTGGTAAACAATGTATGGCAGGATACCATTGTCAATGAAGAATCTTTGACCAGGGCAATTGCAGACCTAAGAAAGACGCTTTCGCAACATTTTGATAAAGCAATTCAAATAGAGACCATCCGTAAGCGAGGTTATCAATTGAATCTCAAGGTCGGACCCAGACCTTTGGTACTAAAGTTCAAATTCAAAAAACCGGCTCCTTATGTTTTGCCTTTATTTCTTTTAATCCTGGCCGCATTAATATGGCTTATTGCTTTTTAAAAAACCTCAGGCATCACTCATAACCCTGCTCAAATTCTCAGAAAGTTTAAAACTTATATATTCGTCTTTCTAATAAAAAAGTTTTAACCCCTAGACATGAGTATTCAAGTAATAGGTGCTGGCTATGGCAGAACCGGCACAAAATCTCTTCAATTAGCCCTTGAGCAATTAGGCCTTAACAAGTGCTACCACATGGAAGTCCTTCTGAGAAATCCGGCAGGTGTAAAACATTGGCAAAATGCCTATAAGGAAACTGACGTGGATTGGGATGACCTTTTTGAAGGCTACCAGGCTATTGTTGATTTTCCAGGAAGCATGTATTACAAACAGCTTACTGAACATTATCCGGACGCCAAGGTAATCTTAAGCGTTCGTGATGCTGAGAGTTGGTATAAAAGTGTGGCATCGACCATTTTTGCCTTTGACCCAGGGCCCGCCATCAAGCTTAGGATGCTTTTGTCCATGCCATTCTCTTCTACCGCAAGAAATTTATTCAAGGTGATTACGTTGAATGAAAAGTCGATTTGGCAAAAACACTTTGAAGGGAAATTCAAAGACAAGGACTATGCCATCGGTAACTATAACGCTCATATTGAAGAAGTAAAAAGAAATATTCCAGCGGATAAGCTGCTGATTTTTGAGGCCAAGGATGGCTGGGAACCCCTTTGTCAATTTCTGGGGAAAGATGTGCCTGACACCCCCTACCCACGTTCAAATAAAAAAGACGATTTTGCGACATGGGCGAAGGGTATTGTTAGAGATACGTTGAAATAATAAATCATTGACAATGAAAAAACTTAGGCATGAAAACCTGAAAAGACTGATCCAGCTTGAATTCAAGAATTATAATGCGGATTTGGAAGTCAAGCAGTTTGATCAGGCCTTCAAACGTTTGGAAAGAATTCATATTCTATCTCAGCCCTTCCCTTACGAGCATACAATTGTCCATTTTAAGATGCTCACCCTGGCCGTTCGAACCTTCAGACCCTTTGAAATATTCATCCAATTTCTATTCACAGTCTTCAGTGGCAAATTCTCATTGATGAACATATTTCCTCAAGGCAACTCAGGAAGAGCCAAAGACATTCTCAAGGGTCAGATGGAAATACCTCCAGACTTAAGGGGTGAAATGCTAAAGGCAAAAACTATTAACAACTAAAATGTTTTAAAAGAGCCCTTTAAGCATGGGCACTTGAATGCCAATTTTTGCGTAGTCAAAACCCAGTTTTTCTTTCAATAGCGAGGCATATACGCTTCTGAAGTCCGTCTTATATTTCAGGTCTCCATTGTCTAAATCCGACAAATCAGGATTATCACCGATGACCTGACCTTTATTGTTCCCTCCTAAGATAAACATTGGGGCCGCTGTACCATGATCCGTGCCCTTACCATTGTCTTTTACTCTCCTTCCGAATTCTGAGAAAACAACTACTGTCACATTTTGAAGCAGTTGGGCTTGTTGTAAATCCTGATAAAAAGCAAAAACGCTATCATTCAGCGCAGTAAGCTGCCTTTTATGTATTGCCAATTGATTATCGTGTGTATCAAAGCCGCCTAGTGAGGTATAATAAACCTTAGAATTTAGGTTGCCCTTGATTAAACGTGCTATCCACTCCAGGTTTCTACCCAAACCAGAACCAGGGTAAGCAATCTCTTTCTTTGACTTTGACAGTGCCTCCTGAATTTCTTTTGATCCTTCAGGTAAGGCATTGGCAATTTTTCTCACAAAGTCGAGCTGTGGATTACCGGACAATTCCACATCATCGTCTGCCTTGCTCCTGACCTTAAACCGGTTTGGGTCTTTCACAGTCAAGGAGTTCGGCTCTGCCCCAATCAATGCCAAATTATCGATTGAGTCCAGGTTGATTCCAGCGGTGGGTTGATGCTCTTTGCATTGTAAATCCAAATATCGACCCAGCCAGCCTTCGTTGATATACTCTGTCGAACCTGACGCAGTTTGCCATATTTCCTGGCTACGAAAGTGTGAGCGATTAGGTGAAGGATATCCCACGTTTTGAACAACCGACAGGTCTCCATTCTGCTGAATCTGTGCCAGCCCTTTCAAGGCCGGATGGAAAGCCATTCCTCCGCTTTTACCAACTACTGCCTCCTTGCTAAACCCTATTGACGGCCGATGTGCATGATACAAGGGATCATCAATTGGTATAAAGGAATTCAGGCCATCATTACCTCCATTTAATTGTACAAACACTACACATTGGTCTCCAGAGGCCAGACCTCTTTGTAAACCCAGATTATGTAGAAAACTGGGTAACATCAGGGCGCCACCGGTATAGGTTCCTGTAAGTGATAAAAAGTTTCTTCTGTCCATCATGCTTTCTAAATCAATTGATATTCCGGAGTCTTAGTAATGAAATTGAACAACCTCAGTACTACCTGATCAGCATTCTCGCTTTTCGGATCAAAGTCGTACTTTAATACATCTTCCAGGTCTTTCTGCAAAGGCTCGCTCACTTGAAAAAGCAGTCTATCCGTCAAACTGGTGATGATCTCCTTACTTTTCAGGTTCCGATCCCAAGTCAGCTTAATATCCACCTGCTGCTGCCTCATTTGAGCCTGACCATTCATATTTCCGCGACCTCTGCGATTAATAAAACTTCCTCTGCACATCAGGTCAGAGGCATTGTTACGCTGTAGCAAAATCTGTGGAGTAAGCCAGGAACGGCCTCCATCCCAGCCCTTGACATTGGGTTGATTAAACAAATCCATGCCTTGCTGCTGAAGAAAGAAGGCTACTGCCATATTATCCGCCTTGTACATTTGCAACTCATCAGCCATTTGCAACACATAGGTCAGCGGATCCTTAATCTTGCTGCCCGCATTGTCTTTTTGATATTCTTCAGTGAAAATCTTAGTAAGCAAAGGCTGCATTTCGAAGTCCACTTCTCTAAAGTAGTCTCCATAATATTGAATCAGTTCGGATGTGGGCTTATCATAAACAAACCATTTTAGAACCTTCTCTGTCAGTAGGTATGGAATGTTTCTCTGCTCAAATATGATATCTACCAATTCATCCGCCTTGAAATTTCCTGTTTTACCCAGATAAGTAATCTTATCATTATCCATTTGAGCTCTGCGATACATGGCACCTTCCGGCCCAATACCCAGGCCGGCCAGGCCCTTAGCCCCATTCTTTATATCTGCCTCAGTATAATTTCCGATACCCAATGTGAATAGCTCAAGCAACTCTCTGCTTAAGTTTTCATTGATCTTGCCTCTTCGGTTGTCAACATTGTCCAGGTATCGCACCATGGCGTTGCTCTTGACCACCTTCTTGCATAGTTCTCTGAAATTGCCAAAGGCATTTTCTTTCAAAATCATATGGTGCTGATATACCCAATGATTGACCTTTACTTTTTGGACGGTTGAAACGAAATGATTGTGCCAAAAGGCAGTCATTTTTTGCCTCAAAGGAAAATCCTCCGTTCGCATTTTGTCTATCCACCAGGCGCGAAGTTCTACGGCCGTTCTTCGTTGATCTCTTTGTGCCTGCTTCTTCTCTTCTTCAGATCCATTTCGGATTTTAGACCGAAATGCCCGAAGCTCAAGAAGAGTTTTCGGTTCACTCTTCAGGAAATCAGGAATCGTTTTTTTGGTTTTAGAATCAAACGAATTACTCAGAAAATTTTCTATCCCGAGTGCCTCAATTTTGGAAGCCTGCCTTCCGGAAAAACCTAGACGTAAAGACCAAAGCGTGCTCTTTTTCATTTAAATCAGTGATTAGTATGGTTTAGACGGTTTTTAATCAGATGGTTTAAATTTCACATTCTCTTAATCAGAGGTAAGTGACAAAAAATGAATAAAGAATTATCTTCACGCCAGATTTCAGCGGACAAATGCCGCAACAATAATTCCAAGAGAGAATTGCTCAAAATTGTCAAGCAACTAATCTCAATTCAATAAGAACAAAGAAATGTCTAGAAAAGGAAATCTTAAGGAAGTCGCAAGTGTATTCTTCAAGCTGGGCTGTGTTGCCTTTGGTGGACCGGCAGCTCACATCGCAATGATGGAGGAAGAAATTGTTAACAAAAGGAAATGGATGGATCGGCAGCACTTTCTCGATCTAATCGGAGCTACCAATCTTATACCAGGGCCAAACTCCACCGAAATGACGATGCATTGTGGTCATGAACGTGCTGGTTGGCCAGGCCTGTTTGTAGCAGGGGCCTGCTTTGTTTTTCCAGCCGTGGTTATTACCGGTATTTTTGCCTGGTTTTATGCCAGCTATGGTCAACTACCTGAAGTAGAAGCCTTTGTATATGGCATCAAACCTGCAGTGTTGGTTATTATTCTCGGTGCAATTTTAAAACTAGGCAAGAAGGCCTTGAAGGGTTGGGAGCTTGGTACTCTGGGAATGCTGGTTTTGGCTGCAGCGATCCTTGGCATTAATGAGATTGTGGCCCTACTAACGGCTGGCGTTTTGGGCGCTATCTATTTTTCAGCTAAATCAAGGCAAGGTGGAAGCTTGAAGGCAATCGTTCCTTTCGTTTTCCTACAGACCTCAACTGCATCTGTCACCCTTATCACCGCCATGAAAGTCTTTTGGACCTTCTTAAAGGTCGGAGCCGTACTTTATGGTGGTGGCTATGTCCTCTTCGCTTATCTGGATGCCGAGCTGGTTACCAAGGGCTGGTTAACCAGGCAGCAACTTATGGACTCTATTGCGGTAGGACAATTTACACCCGGACCTGTGCTTTCCACCGCCACCTTTATAGGCTATCAACTCAAAGGTTTTTGGGGTGCTGTTGGCGCAACAGCGGGTATTTTTCTACCCTCTTTTCTGTTTGTGCTTGTGCTTAATCCTTTGGTTCCAAAAATGAGAAAATCGAAACCCCTAGGCTACTTTCTGGATTCTGTAAACATTGCCGCAGTTGCGGTAATGGTAGCGGTCTTATTTGAGATGGGCCGGGACACCTTAACCGGATGGCAAGGTATTGCGATAGCAGCATTGAGTCTTTTATTTACCTTCGGTCCTAAGAAACTAAATGCGATGTGGATCGTAATTGGAGGTGCCGGATTGGGCTATTTGTTCAGCCTTATATAAGGCAAACATGTAAAAATCCATTAATGAGAATACTGATACTCGGAGCAACAGGACGTACAGGTAAACTGGTGTTGAAAGAAGCTCTGGAAAAGGGGTATCAGGTAAATTGCTTGGTTAGGGATGTCCAAAAAGTAATTCCCCAACATGAAAACCTTCAGGTTTTTGAAGGCAGCCCTCTGGATGTAGATACTTTGACCTTAGCCCTGAAAGGATGCCAGGTGATCCTTAACACTCTGAATGTTTCCAGAACGTCAGACTTTCCCTGGGCTAAATTGAGAACACCCAAGACATTGCTCTCTGATGTAATACGAAGCATTATTTCACTTTCCTCTCGGGATGATATCAAGAGAATCATTGTTTGTTCTGCCTGGGGAGTAAGTGAAACCAAAAAAGACCTTCCGGGCTGGTTCAGGTGGTTTATTGATAACAGCAATATAAGTGCAGCCTATCAAGATCACGAACGCCAGGAGGCCCTGCTAATGTCTTCTGATCTACCATGGACCATAGCACGCCCTTCCGGCTTGACCAATTCGAAAAGGCATCAGAATGTAATCGAGAGTTATGCGAATGAGCCCAGGCCTAAATTACTCATCAGCCGCGGTAGCGTGGCCAAGTACATGGTTGCTGCAATTGAAAATGAGTCCTTGATTGGAAAAGCACCCACTCTTTCAGCCCACTAGTAGAAACCCTCGGAAACTCCTAAATTAGCCCGCAAATGGATGGAGCCCAGTCGACAAGAATTAACAAATACCTGAGTGAAGTGGGCTACTGCTCTCGCAGGGCAGCAGACAAGCTGATTGAACAAGGTCGTGTTACCATAAATGGTGCGGTACCGGAAATGGGTACAAAAGTTGGGCATGGGGATGAGGTCCGAGTTGATGGTACCCTAATCTCAATCCCTAAAGGGAAATTTGTTTACCTGGCATTTAACAAACCAGTCGGAATTGTTTGCACTACTGATACTGGTGTAGAGAAGGACAACATCATAGACTTTATCAATTACCCCAAGCGCATCTTCCCTATCGGTCGATTAGATAAGCCAAGTGAGGGGCTGATCTTTCTGACCAATGATGGTGATATCGTCAACAAAATTCTTCGGGCCAGAAACAACCATGAAAAGGAATATATGGTAACCGTCAACAGACCAATCACCAAAGACTTTGTTGAAAAAATGAGCAATGGCCTACCCATTCTCGACACCGTAACCAGAAAATGTGAAGTACAGCAGCTGAGTAAGTTCAAATTCAGGATTGTGCTTACCCAGGGCCTGAATCGCCAGATTAGAAGAATGTGCGAGTATCTTGACTATAGGGTTAGAGAACTTAAGCGAGTCCGAATTATGAATGTGGTACTTGATCTACCAGTCGGCAAATGGCGAGACCTTACTGAAAAGGAATTGAAGGAAATTAATCGTCTGGCAGCCACTTCTGCTAAAACACACGATGCTGAATAAATGCTTGTGCTTAGCGTAAAGAGGTTCTAAAAGGAGTCAACCGGAATATGAGCTAAGCCTCACCGCAATTCAAAAAGCGCTTGCCTACTGATCGCTTTTACTGGTATATTCAGACCTTGTTTGAACAAACTTTGGCCATGGCCTCTTTAAAGTTTAAACTTAGTAACGATCAAATAAAAACCTATGCTTGAAAAGTTAAGTTGGGATACCATCCCTGTAGAAGAAGTCACTCCATCTATGCATCGCCAGATCATTGCGGGAGAAAAAATGATGATTGCCAAAATGAAATTTAAAGATGGCTTTGAGGTACCGCTACATCATCATGAAAATGAACAAATCACCCACGTAATCTCAGGAACCATCCGATTTTGGTTTGGGGAAAACAAGGAGCAAATCATGGACTTAAATGCCGGAGAAACCGTGGTAATCCCCTCCAATTTACCACACGCGGCAGTTATGGTCGGTGATGTAGAAGAGATAGATAGTTGGGCACCCCCACGTCAGGATTGGCTGGATGGCACCGATGATTACTTAAGGAAATAGGCCATGGATTTAGGACTTCAAGGCAAAGTGGCCTTTGTGGCTGCCTCCAGTCAGGGCCTCGGCAAGAGTGTGGCTAAGGAATTAGCCTCTGAAGGAGCCGATGTTATTATCTGTGGCCGAGATGAAGAGAAGTTGTCTGTTGCGGCAAACGAAATTCAAAACGCTGGGCATGGCAAGGTTTTGTCCTTACAAGGCGATTTATCATCGTCTGAAGATCGAGAAAGGATCATAGCTAAAACATTGCAAGAGTTTGGTTCAATAGACATTTTGGTCACCAATACCGGAGGTCCACCAACCGGCAAGTTTGAAGATTTAGAAGAGGAAAGCTGGGAAGCTGCCTACCATCAATTATTGGGAAGCGCAGTGGGGTTGGTTAAAGGCTTCCTCGAAGGCATGAAAACGAAAGAATGGGGCCGAATTATCGCTATCACCTCTCAGGCGGTTAAACAACCCGTTGAAAATCTCATTTTGTCCAACGCTACCAGGGCATCTGTCGTGGGTTTGATGAAAACATTGGCAAGTGAGCTTGGGGCCTATAATATTACAGTCAATAATGTAATGCCAGGGTATACGGAAACGCCAAGGTTAGCCAGTTTAATTGAAACAAATCCCTCCTTTGCCCAAGCTACCAAAGAAATTCCATTGGGGCGTTTTGGCCAGCCAGAAGAATTCGCAGCTGCCGTAGCATTTCTGGCAAGCCAAAGAGCCAGCTATATTACAGGGGTTTCTTTAGCTGTTGATGGCGGTTGGATTAAGAATATCATTTAAAATCTAGCATGGAAGACCAATGGAAAAATGCCAACGAAGACCTCAATCAATTAATTGAGTTAGGTAAAGGGCGAGAGGGTTTCGAAAAATACTATGCCGAAGACGTAGTTATGCAAGAGAATGAAACCGAACCTCGCATTGGCAAAAATACAAGTCGGGAATTATGCTTTGGCGAAGAAACAGCAAAAAAGCATGCTGATTTGAAACTCACTATAATCTCAACCGCTTATGGTGACCATCTCTCAATTCAGGAAGTTATGTTTGACTATACCGGTGATTCTGGTGAGCATATTCATTATCCGGAAGTGGCCGTAAGACATTGGCAGGATGGTCTGGTAATTAGAGAAAAATTTTACTACGCCAGTTAAGTAATCCTCTTTCTTCGCTCTAATTAGAATTGGCAAAGGCTCAGCCATCTATTGGTTGGCAAAAGATACAAAAAGGTGTGCTATTTAGACAGCACCTTAACTATCCAAAGTATTATATACAGAGCCACTCCCGTTCCAAATAAAAAAAATGCAACTACAAAGCCGATGCGAACATGGCTCTCTTGGATGCCCATTTTCTCTCCTAACCACCCTGATACTCCTAAAATCATAACTCATTAATTTTTATAGTTTCCCTTCTTTGATTGGAAAACATCATTGCAACCCAAAGTATACCGTAGATAAATAAGCCAACGCCAATAGCAAAAAATGAGAGGGCAAGGCCTTGGCGAATGTACTGCTCATCCTCTCCTGTTTTTCTACTTAACCACCCTGATACGCCTAAGATCATTTCTCCAAAAATTTGGTGCTATCTAATATACGATGAATTGTGGACAAGCGACAACATCCTCTTTCAAATCCCTGAATCGAACCAATCTAAGCAATTTTACATACCGCTAATGCTCAAGTTTTAGTCTGGTCATCAGCTATGTTCGATAAAACAAAGGGCAAATATGACTATATTATTAAACCCGGTTTATGTAATAGAGATCGTAATGAGGAGGTAAATCGCAATGAATCAGGATGTTTGACTTTGAAAGCATAGCAACGCTATGGTGAAAAGACAAACGAAGCAAAGCGGCTGATTCGAAGCGAGTTACGTCCGTAATAGAAAGTCTATTGCATTATCCGGGTTGAACCATTAATTGACCTTATTTTTTAAAAATCACTTTAAACTAAAAGTATGAAAAAGTTAGTAGCAGAATTTATTGGCACCCTCTGGTTGGTGCTTGGAGGTTGCGGCAGCGCTGTTTTAGCAGCATCATTCCCTGAACTCGGTATAGGCTTTGTCGGAGTCTCATTAGCCTTCGGTTTGACCGTTCTTACCATGGCCTATGCCATAGGCCATGTATCTGGCTGTCACCTCAACCCAGCAGTATCTATTGGCCTTTGGGTTGGTGGGCGTTTTGACAAGAAAGACCTCCTCCCCTACATTGGTGCTCAAGTTTTGGGCGGAATAGCAGGTGCTGGAATACTCTACTTTATTGTCAGCGGAAAACCCGGATTTGAAATTGGTGGTTTCGCTGCCAATGGCTATGGTGAGCATTCGCCTGGTGGCTATAGTATGATGTCGGCTTTAGTAACTGAAATAGTCATGACCTTTATGTTCCTTATTATTATCCTTGGCGCCACGCATTCCAAGGCTCCAAAGTATCTCGCAGGCTTGGCTATTGGTTTGGGGCTTACCCTCATTCACCTGATAAGTATACCAGTAACCAATACTTCCGTGAATCCAGCAAGAAGTACTAGTCAGGCTATTTTTGCCGGAGATTGGGCAACAGGACAGTTATGGCTCTTTTGGGTAGCTCCAATTGTAGGTGCCATCCTAGCCGGAGTTGTTTATAAATACTTATCTCCTGAAAAGGAATAAATTGACCTATATATCAGGGATCATCCTGACCTTTGTCAGGATGATCCCTGTCAGATTATATGATAAAGTTGAAGCCCTTCATGGCTTACCAAGCCCAGGTTCTTAGGCCTATCAAATCCCACTGATAAAACAAAATCACAATTTCGAGGTTACCCAATGCCAACGCCATCAGGTAATAATTCCAGGCACTTTTTTTCTCCCTAAAATGCCTAACTGTCAAAACAATACCGGCAATTAGAAAAAGTGCAAGCCCCAGAGTGCAGAGGAAAAAAGAGAGCGTTTTGCCATTCATTGAACCTAATACCAAAACATCATCAAGACCAAGATTTGATATTCCTGATATTGCCAGGATTAAAGAAATCGCACCTAAAATAATTGCGAATTCATTGACATAGCCACTCGGGTATTTTCTCTTTTTAATCCCGAAAAACACCTTTCTAACGATCCAAACAGGAATAAAGCTCAAGAGTAGTCCGAGTGCAGTTACAGTTGTAATCAAAATGAGTCCATGCCCAAATGAAGAGCTCTTTTCATAGAATTCACCAAGACTATCCGCATCAATCATCACTGCCTGGCCTTCTGCATTCTTGGTAAACATCAGGTGGCCCTGCGCGTGCGTCTCAAATCTGAAAAGGTTTGTACCCACAGGAATTAAGGCCTTGCGGTCCTGCATAAAGCCCTTGGCAAACAATGTGTCATTTTCCTGAAAAACCCTGACTCCACTTACCAATGAGTTAATACCGGCAAAAACCTGATTACGTGGACTGGCGTTTTTGTAATACCCCACAAAGCTCTTGGCATCAAATGCAGTTTTACTAAACGGCTTGTCAGTGGCTTTTTCTTCGGCAATTAAAAAGTCTGTGATCAAACCTGAAATTTGATTGGTGGCGGCACCACTTACGGCATTTAATAAAATCACATAACCCACCTCTGCTTCGTTTATGTAACGGAATCGACTAATAAAACCGTTGATACCACCATCATGCCCATTTTTATAGTGCTTCCCTTTTACTGTCGATATATTGGCAAGGCCATAACCCAAGTTGAGTCCCTGTTTGGCAGCCAGGGTACTGGTTACCGTTTCCATCCTATCTATTAAATGCTCTGCCCATAATGCTTGACCATTGAGCTGGCCCCGATTGAGAAAGAACTGGGTGAATTTTGCGATGTCCAAGGCTGATGCATTTAAAGAACCAGCCCACCTGAATAGGATCTCAACATAAGGTTCAAGAACAATGTCTTGCCCTTCAGTTTTATATCCCTTAACAAGCAATTCTTCGTTCAAATCAGCCTTTTCAAATGAGGCATCATTCATGGCCAGGGGACCCAAAATGACTGTTTTAAGATAATCTTCAAATCGTTGCCCGCTGTATTTCTCCAGAATATAACCAGCCATCGCATAGCCGGGATTAGAGTAGGAAGCCCTTGTTCCAGGGCGCCATCTCACCTTTCTGGAATTGGGGTTTATGGCCAATGCCTCTTTGGCTGAAAGGGTTTGGCCTGCCGGGCTTAGCATTTCATTAAAATGCATATCGTCAAACCCGGAAGTGTGCTCCAACAAATGCACCAATCGCAATGGAGCTGTTTCCTTCCAGGGGTTATCAAACTCAATTTCCGAAGCAATATCCGTTAGCTTGTCATCAAGGTTCAGTTTGCCTTCATCTACGAGTTTTAAAATTCCGAGAGCGACAAAACTTTTGGTTATCGAGCCAACCCTAAAGACAGAATGTCCATTTACTGCCGTTTTGCCTTCTATGTCTGCCATTCCCAATCCACCAGCCCAAATAATGGAGTCTTTATGTACCATGGCAATGCCTGCACCAGGTACCTCGTACTTATTCAGGATTTCCATAATGTCCTCCTTGAGTTGTTCAACAGACTTAGCATGCTGATTTTCATTTTTTTGGGCACAAAGGTTCCCTATGGACAGGCACAGTAGTGCCAGTCCGGTAATTAATATCGGTTTCATTTTTGTCTATTTAAAAGGCTTAGTTTATGGTGAGTCTTATACGCTTTGAGGTAATATTATAGGTTCCCTGACCGGTACCTGAAAATTCATAAGTCCCATTCTTTTTAGTTCCGTTAATTACAAGTTTACGCTGGTCTGCTTCGCACATCAACGAGCTGATTGCGTCTTTCCTGAATCGCCCAACCAACTCGCCATCATTCTCAACAGTCAATTTTTGAAAGTCCCCATTGATTTGAATTTTTCCGCTCTTCGACTTTATGCTAAGGCGTATATTTTCGGGCAGGTAAATGACATGATGCTCAGTTTCTGAGTACATCACAACACCCACTGCTTTTAGGCCAGCACGAGGCTTAGCCTGAACCGTCAGTATACTCCCTCCAACACGTTTTTCCAGCTTGTATTCTTCTCTTCGGTCCTTATTCGAAAAACCAAAGACACTGCCACTCGACCTGACCTCGTATTCAGCCAATAACTCAGACTTGCTCCAAGTATTCACTTCAATGTTCCCTTCCAGGTTCAGAATAACTTCGCTGATCTGCTCCAAGTTGTGGGACATTTTGTCTGGATCTGAGTCTTGCGCTCCAAGGACAGCCAAGGCCCCTATAATTGAGATAATGATATTTGCTTTCATATTTTTCTATATTTTAATTATTATACTACTTACTTTGTATTACTAGGTATATGTATAAAAAAATTATTTCTTCAAGGCCAGAATCTTCAGAATTCGCGTGGTAAACACATATAGAATTCCGGCCAGGGCAAATGCGATTGGCGTAATCCAAAAACCCAACACTTCCTCTACATCCGGTTTGTCGATTGTGCCAATGACGAAATTCCCCTCCCCCACATAAAGTCCGATCTCCGGCACAAAGAACTTGGCTATACCTGCAACAAAAAGACTGATGACAAATAGGTAGATCACCCCAAAGAATATAAACAAGGAGGTCCTTTTGGCAGATCTGCCAAGATTATAAACAAAAGCCCTGATTACCGCACCAGGCCTTAGTGATGAGCTTGCCTGTTCGATCAATTTATCTGCCACCAACGGGCCAAGATACTCTTCCAAACTTCCAAGCTTATCAATTGCATTCAGAAGCTTGTCTATTTCCCTGTCCTCAGCATCTCTCTGCATACTTTCATGCAAATGGCTCGTTATTTCAAGCTTTATTTCCTTCTTATCCTCAACACTCAAATGCACTACCATGTGATCCACTTGCCTTTGATATTGATCAAAAACGCGCTGAGCCGATTTGTCTTCGAATGCTATCATTTTTGTAATAGTAATTTTTGAATTGAAAGACTGAGATTTACCCAATAGTTTTGCATATCGTCCATGGCCGCAATTCCTTTATCCGTGATTTTATAATACTTGCGTGGAATACCGGTTTCCATTTCGACCCATTCAGAATCTATTAGTTCTTCCTTCTTGAGTCTGTTAAGCAACGGATAAACTGTCCCCTCTGCCACATCGAAAGAAAGCAGTTGTTTAATATCACTTATGAGTTCATAACCATAATACCGCTGCTTTTTTAAGCAGAGCATTATGACAAATTCGAGTGTTCCCTTCTTCACCTGGGATTCCCACTTAGTCACAAATTCATTGGTATTCTTTTTATCCATTAGTTACAAAGCTATAGATAATACATAGTTATACAAAGTATCTCGTAAAAAGTTTCGTTTTATTCAATTTATCATTCCTCCATCCTCTCTTTTGCAAGCCAAACTGACGAATATTTCAAGTCACTTGAAGGCATTAATGTTTTCTTTACCCTTCATATCATTCAGCTTTGCCCAACTGAGAAATTCACCTTACTTTCAAACCTCCAAATCATTGACCAACCATACTCTTATGAAAGCCATTGGAAAACTCCTACTCGTCTCACTTTTATGTCTGGCCACTTCTGTAACAATCATTGCTCAAGATGAACCAGCCAAAGCGGACTCAGCAAAAACAGATAAGAAAAACAAGAACTTACCCCTCGAACCAGAACGAACCTTTGAGTTTGACCTTACCGAAGGATCCTGGATTTCACTGGACGTAAGTTCAGATGGCAAAACCATTGTTTTTGACTTCCTCGGTGATCTTTACACCATTCCAATGACCGGAGGCAATGCCACTCAAATTACGGAAGGCATGCAATTCGATAGTCAGCCTCGTTTTAGCCCAGATGGTAAAAAAGTAGTCTTTATCTCTGATGAATCTGGTGCAGAAAATGTCTGGTATTACGATTTTGACACCAAAGAAAAGACCCAGGTGACCAAGGGATCAACGGCAGAATACCAATCCCCGGAGTGGTCACCAGATGGCAAATATATGATCGCCTCAAAGCAAGCCAGTGGAGCGCATAAAATCTGGCTATACCATATTGATGGAGGCTCCGGTACGGCACTAACAAGTGAGACAAGTGCAGGAAGAATGATTGAAGGTGCCTTCGGCCCTTCTGGCCGTTACGTCTGGTTTTCTCGAAAAGCTGGCGGAAGAGCGTGGGATTATAATGCGGCACTTCCTCAATATCAAATGGCCACTTATGATCGTGAAACAGGAGATATCAGCACACAGGGCTCCAGATATGGCTCTACGTTCCGCCCGACCCCTTCAAACGATGGCAAATGGTTGGCCTATGGCACTCGCCATGATGATCAGACCGGCATAATGCTTAGAGAACTTGCCACTGGCAATGAAAGTTGGTTGGCCTATCCGGTGCAACATGACGACCAGGAATCACGCGGATCGAGAGACCTCCTACCAGGTTTCTCCTGGACACCAGACGATCAATCGATAATTATCTCCTATGGCGGCAAGATTAACAAAGTCAATGTCGCTAATAAGTCTGCTCAGGAAATTCCATTTCGCGTCAATTCTAAAATTGAACTTGGTCCCGAGCTGAGTTTCGATTATCCTATTTCGGATTCGGAGACCTTTACAATCACCCAGGTCAGGGACATTGCACCTTCTCCTGATGGCAAGCAATTGGCCTTTACGGCATTAAACGAAGTTTATCTTATGGACCTTCCAAGTGGGACTCCACGCAAAGTTGTTGACCTAAGCGAAACTCAGGCTCAACCAGTGTGGTCGCCTGATGGGCAATGGCTGGCCTTTGTTACCTGGGAATCAGATGGTGGAAAAGTGTATAAGGTGAGACCTAATGGCCGTAACCTTACCCAACTCAATAATGAGGGCGGTGTATTCCAAAGTCCCGTCTGGTCGAATGACGGTTCCAAAATCGTCTTAATCAAAGGACAACCAGAAGATTTCAGGAATGCACTTCAGCGTACCGCATTTAGAGGCACGAGTGACCTTATCTGGATAGATGCCAATGGTTCTGCCAATAATTTCATCACGTATACCTCTGGCCGGGGCAATCCACATTTCGTAAAGGATTCTGACCGAATTTACCTATCAAGTTTTCAGGGCCTTTCCTCCATTCGCTGGGATGGCACCGATGAGAAATTCCATATACAAGTCAGAGGAAAAGCCGCGGGAGGTTCCAGCAATGCACCTCGTGCATCCTGGATCAGAATGGCTCGAGAAGGTGATCAGGCATTGGCCCAGGTGGTGAACGAGTTGTTTGTAGTCACCGTACCTCAGGTAAGCGAGAAAGCACCTACTATTTCAGTGGCCAATCCAAAAAACGCAGCATTCCCTGCCAGAAAGTTAACCGATATCGGTGGGCAATTTCCAGCCTGGGGCTGGGATGCCACCGACATCTACTGGTCAATCGGAAACGCATTTGTGACCTACGACCTGACTGCTGCAAAAGCATTTGAAGCACAATTGAAGGCAGATGCCAAAGCCAAAAAAGAGGCCAAAGAAAGCGGTAACGCTGATGATAAGAAGACTGATGAGAAGGCCGAGAAAAAGGCTTATGAACCGATAGAGCATCGCATTGAAATTCAGGCAACACGGGATACACCTAAGGGATCGATTCTGCTAAAGAATGCCAGGATCATTACTATGAATGGAGATCAGGTGATTGAAAAGGGAGATATTCTTATTGAGAACAATCGCATCAAACAAGTCGGAACAAATCTTTCGGCAGGCAGAAGGGTTGTAGTGATGGACATGTCAGGCAAAACCATTGTTCCTGGTTTTGTTGATACACATTCCCATTTCCGCCATCCGGTGAACCTTCATCGCGGAGAGTTCTGGCCTTACCTGACCAATCTGGCTTTTGGTGTAATCACTACAAGGGACCCGCAAACCGCTACCACGGACGTACTTACCTATGGTGATTTAGTGGATGCCGGCCGTTTAATCGGACCAAGAATATATTCTACCGGACCGGGCATTTTCTCAAGTGAGAATGTGAGCAGTCTTGAGCATGCGCAAAAGGTGATGAAGCGATATAGCAGTTACTATAACACTAAAACCATAAAAATGTATGGTGCTGGTAATCGTAAACAGCGGCAGTGGATTATTCAAGCAGCTCGTGAGCAAAGCATTATGCCAACTACTGAAGGCAGCCTGGATTTCAAAGAGAACCTGACCCAGGTAATTGATGGCTATCCTGGACATGAGCACTCCTTCCCTATTTTTCCTTTATACAAGGATGCCATTGATTTAGTGGCTTTCTCCAAGACAGCTTACACGCCAACTCTTTTGGTAGCCTATGGTGGACCTTGGACTGAAAACTATTTCTATGCAACAGAAAATCCACACGGAGATGCAAAACTAGATCGTTTTATGCCACACTCTAATCTTGATTCAAGAACCAGAAGAAGAAATGCGGGCTGGTTTATGGAAGAAGAATACGTATTTGAGGAGCTCTCGAAATTCGCAGATGACCTGGTAAAAGCCGGTGGACGAGTAGGAGTTGGAAGTCATGGCCAGCTTCAAGGTTTGGGCTTTCATTGGGAGCTTTGGGCCATGCAATCAGGCGGAATGTCTGAATTGAATGCTCTGAAAACAGCCACCATTTTAGGTGCACACGCCATTGGCCTCGATACGGACTTAGGCTCTATAGAAGCAGGCAAACTTGCTGATTTGGTGATTCTGAATAGCAATCCACTGGACAACATCAAGAACTCCAAGGATATCAGCCATGTGATGAAGAACGGCAGACTGTACGATGGCAATACCTTGAATACAGTTTACCCTGAGAAAAAGACTTTAGGAAAATTCTGGTGGCAAGATGTAGCGCCCAAGGGAGTACCTGGGGTTAAGAAGTAATCAGTATTCGTCATTCTGAGCCTGAGGCACGATGGCGAAGAATCTGTTAATAGCTGGACGGATTCTTCACTCTATTTTGTTAATACCAAACCAACCAAACCTGTCATTCCGATGAGCACGAGGGTGAAGTGGCAACCCGCCTACCGGACGGACAGGTCTGTCTGTTCTGGACTACAGCTATTTAGAACTGACAGATTCTTCATTGCGCTATGCTCCATTCAGAATGACGCAATACTGACTAATTCACCTTCTTCCCATTCTTATAGACCGAATGAACTTTGGACAAATTGGTGATGTCCTCCAGTGGGTTTCCATCCACAATGAGGATATTCGCCTTTTTGCCTACTTCAATCGAACCAGTCTCATTACCAATTCTCAGGAAGTTCGCTGCGTTCAAGGTTGCGGCCCTGATAATGGCCAGTATAGGAATATCAACTTCTTTTACCAACACTTCCATTTCATCGATCAACGGTAGATGGCCAAAGTTCTGAACATTAACACCGCGATCTGTTCCAATGATCAATGGCACTCCTGCTTCAAAAGCGGCCCTTGTCGCTTTAATTCCATTATCATAAACCGAGTTAGTATATCGTCCTTTATAAATGGCTACAGTCGGGTCCAAATAGACCTTTTTACTGGCCATTGCTTTGATTAGAGCTTTGAATTCAGGGTTATCAACCGAAAGCTCAGTCTCATTATATCTTTGCTTTCCAGTTTCAGGCTTAACCTCGGCAGCCTCCCAAGCCAATAAGGTGGCATGTGATAGACCATCAATTCCCGCACCTACCAAATCAGAAGGCATACCCGGTATCACAGCCCCATGTGCCCATACCAGAAAGTTCTGTTTGTGTGCCTCCTCGATCACTTTAGCAGCCAGATGACCTGGTAAATCCGCATAGATTTTGATGCCCGATGCTCCCGTTCCCTTCGCCTCCGCGACTGCCAAAGCAATATCTGTTTCATCCGTAATGGCCTTCATCCAGGCCACCTCTCCTGGAACCACTCCCTGCCCGGAAGATGTAGTTCTAGGGTCATCGAAGAAGCCTGGCCCAGCCATCAATGAAGAAAAATAAAGGTCTGGGGCTTCTATTTCATCCAGCTGAGTCTGCCTGGCCAGATAGACCAATTGCCTGGTGTCTCCCGCCATATCACGAACTCCCGTCACCCCGTGCTTAAGCATTAATGAAAGGCGTCTCTTCACTAAATCCAACCGATCTCCTCTGCTCGGGCTTGTGGCAAAGTGTACGTGCATATCGAACAATCCGGGGAGAAGGTATTTCCCTGATACATCAACGCGTTGGATATTATCGACACCTACCTCCTCTCCGTAATCGAGGATTTTTTGAATCACATTTTCAAGGATTAAAATGCTTTTCCCTTTTTGGATTGACTGACCCGTGCCATCAATCAGGTTAACATTTTCAAGAAGTAATGCGCTCTGGCCATTCACAGAGAGACTCAGGCCAAAAAGGACCACCCCAATCCCATAAAGCGTGAATTTCCTGTTGAGTCTGAAATAAGGTTTACACTTCATAGTCATAGTTGATTCAATTACGCATTAAGAATTCTTGATTCACCATTTCTTAATAAAATTACTGAGCACGGTATGGCAAAGGCAGATTTACTAAACTAAGGATTTTCATTAAAACAGAAGGTGCAATAATTGGTAGGCTCCTGAAACATGTCATTTCAGAGCTCCAGTTTTGCTTTCAGAAACTTTCATAAACGGTTTTCGACCATTGGTATTGCTCATCAAGCGCTAAGCCCATTCACCTCAATTGGATCATTTAATTTGAGTATAATGTTCATGATTAAGTTTTCAATCTGCAATGGCATCAAGGGCAAAAAAAAGGAAGGAGCTTTTAAACAACCATTTTAAAGCAAAGAAGGGGTATTTTGACTTTGAAAACATAAAAAAGTATTGGTCAAAACGCTCAAAAAAAGGCATTCAGGGTGAAATCTCTGACAGAACCTACAATGACTTGGACCTGGATGAACTGTTTATGCTTATCGACAGAACAGTTTCTAAAGTTGGACAGCAGTACCTCTACAATAGACTCAGATCTGTGCCCGGCACTCCCGAAACAATCAACAACCAGGAAACCTGGATAACTCGATTTTCAGACAATCCTGAATTAAAAAATGAATGTCTGGTGCGAATGGCCGAGTTGAATAAGGGAGAAGCTTATTACCTCTCTTCACTTTTTCAAGATGACTACCTGCAAAAACCAAAATGGTTTTGGCTGATCAAATTAATGGCTTCCCTAAGTATTGCTTGCCTTCTTGGTATCTACTTCATTCCTCAACTCCTAATTCTACTCATCTTTCTTTTAGCCATCAACTACGGCATTCATTATTGGAACAAGAAAAACCTTTTTGAATACGGGGGTTCAATTCCTCAACTTCTATTGTTGATCCAAGTGTCTAAGCAATTGACCAACCTAACAGCGCATAAATCCGATGACTTGAACCAAGCCATTATTCATTTATCCCGAATTGGTAAGAGTCTTTCGATTTTTAAAATGGAAGCAACCCTACAATCAGACGTAGGTCAGGCAGGTGAATTTTTAGTGGAAATCATCCGTGCCCTCTTTCTAATTGAGCCATTGGCTCTTTTCCGCGCCTTAAAAAAACTGAATGCTCACAAAGAAGATATTCACAAACTCTTTTCGTTTGTAGCAGAAATTGACACTGCCATCTCCGTTGACTCTTTAAGAAAAACTCTGGATATACACTGTAGGCTGGACCTCGAGAATGATCAAGCCAATTTGGTTGCCGTTGACCTCTACCACCCCCTGCTTGAAAATCCAGTGCCCAATTCCATTAATGTTCATGGCAAATCGGTGTTACTCACTGGCTCCAATATGTCAGGAAAAACCACTTTTATCAGAACAATTGCTCTAAATGCCATTACAGGACAGGCATTGAATGTCTGCTTTGCCAAAGAATTCCAGATGCCACAAATGCAAATACATTCGGCCATTCGCATTGCTGATGATATGATGAGTGATAAAAGTTATTACTTCGAGGAAGTCCTCACTATCAAGGAGATGTTAGATAATAGCAGGTCAGGTCCAAGAAATTTATTTTTGCTTGATGAACTTTTTAAGGGGACCAACACGATGGAACGCATAGCCGCGGGGAAGGCAATTCTAAGTTACTTGAACAGTTCTGGCAATATGGTATTTATAGCAACACATGATTTGGAACTAGTAGGTTTTCTAAAGGACGAGTATGATCTCTATCATTTTTCAGAAGTTATCCGGGAAGGACAGATCGTATTTGACTATGAACTCAAAACCGGAAATCTAGAACAAACCAATGCCATCAAAATATTAGAAGTCAATGGCTTTCCTACAGAAGTTATTTCTGAAGCAAACCGCATTGTAAATGAGATCAAGGGTATTTGAAGTTCTCCCAACTTATATGTCAGTAAACCACTGTAAATCAATTAATTTCGCGTACCTTTGCACCCGCATTTGAAGCACCAGAGATTTGAGCAATTTTTCCGAACTCGGATTGTCCGAGGACATCACAAAAGCCCTACCAGAACTAGGCATAGAGACACCTTCTGAAATACAAGAGAAGGCCATCCCTTTATTGACCAGTGAATACACTGATTTCATCGGTTTGGCACAGACCGGCACAGGAAAAACAGCCGCTTTTGGTTTGCCTTTGATCGAGGCCATTGACATCAATCAGTCACATACACAAGCACTGGTACTTGCTCCTACCAGAGAATTAGGACAGCAGATTGCTCAGCAATTAAAGGCCTTTGCCAAATACAAAAGAGGTTTGGGCGTAGTAGCGGTTTATGGTGGCGCCAATATCATGGGCCAAATCAAAGAACTGAAACGCTCATGTCAAATCATTATCGCCACTCCCGGCCGTTTGATTGATCTGGTAAAAAGAAGAGCAATAAATCTTTCCAAGATTTCTCACCTCGTACTAGATGAGGCTGATGAAATGCTCAACATGGGGTTCAAAGAAGACATTGATGAAATTCTGACCTTTGCTCCTGGCGAAAAAGTGACTTGGCTATTCTCAGCTACCATGTCTAAAGACATTCGCAGAATTGTCAAAAATTATATGTCTGACCCTAAAGAGGTTCAGGTGGGTGCGAAGGACGAGGTGAACAAAAACATCTCGCACAAGTATGTTTTTATCAAGGCCAGTGACAAACAGGAAGTCCTAAGAAGGTTTATTGATATAGACCCCAGTATGCGCGGCATTATCTTTTGCCGAACTAAAATGGATACTCAGGACCTGGCAAGTGATTTGAGAAAACTGGGATACGCTATTGATGCAATACATGGTGATCTAACTCAGAATCAGCGCGACAAGGTAATGGGCATGTTCAAGACCCATACCATTAATTTGTTGGCAGCTACTGACGTGGCCGCAAGAGGTATCGATGTAAAGGACATCACGCATGTCATTCACTATTCAATGCCAGAAGACCCTGAGTATTACACCCATAGAAGTGGTAGGACGGCCCGTGCCGGACAGCTAGGCACTTCCCTTTCCCTGGCAACACGAAGAGATCTTTCCAGGATCAAACAATTCAGCAATGGTCTTAAAATCGAGTTTGAAAAGATTGCTGTACCCGATGCTGGCGATATTCAGGAAACCAGAATTATTAAATGGGCAGAGGGCTTGTCCGCCATTGACAAGGATGCAAAGATACCCTCAGAAATTCTTTCCACTGTTGAAGGCCTCTTTGAATCTTTTACCAAGGAGCAATTGATTCAAAGGCTAGTTTCCATAGAACTGAATAAACTGGGAGGTAGTTCAAGTCAGAGAGATTTGAATGATACATCCAGCGATCGAGGTGGTCGCAAAGAGCGTGACAATTCGCGAACAAAGCGTACGGATAAGAGGCGAAGCGAAAGAGGCGAACGTGGAGAAGGCAAAAGAAGTGATCGCGAGGACCGAAACTCGAGTCGTAGAGACAGCCGAAGGGGTGATCGTAGCGACAGACCCAAACCAGAAAGAAGGGATAAGAGGAAATCCGATCAGGGAGAAAAGGAATTTGAGCAGCCAACTGGCAGCACAGTCCGATTTATGATGAACATTGGCAAAAAGGAGCACGTTAACAAGGCGAACCTACTTCGTTTTATTTGCGATGAATCAGGCCTTAGCAAAAGACAAATTGGTACCATTGAAGTACAGGACAAGCGTTCATACTTCGAAGTAATCACGCCAGAAGCCAACGGGCTTCCTGATAAATTCAAGGACATTGATATCAACGGTCGACTCTTGACTGTGACCAAAGGTTAATTTTCTTTCACGCAACCTGGCTGGTCTGATCGATTCGAGCAGTCATTTACCAATATTAAAATATTTCACCCAAATCGGGAGATTGGATTGACTTAGCAATACAAAATGATTAACTATCATTTGTAAATAACCTGCACGTCATGTCCTTTCCAAAGTTCTTATTCGGCATTCTTGTCATTGCAGCCATTTCCTGCTCATCCAAAACCGATTCACTTACAGAACAGGATTATAATCGTGCGGTCAGTTATTTGTTTTCCAACATCAATAATAGCAAAGCCCTTAATCTTCATATTGAGCCCTATTGGTTTAAAGACACCAGGGGATTCTGGTATCTCGAATATGAAAAAGATGCTAAATTTTTCAAAAAATCCATCTTTCCCGAAGGCGAAACTTCGCTGCTCTTCGACCATGAGTTAGTGGCTGAAGAACTCACGAATCTTCTTGATGAGTACGTGGACCCTTATGACCTTCCCTTTTCAAGACTTATGGAAAGAGCCGATCATAATTTCAGGTTCAGGGTTAAAGGAAAAAACTATCTCATCAACATTTTAGAGAATACTGTCGAAATAGACCCCGAGGATTTGTCTCAAGGCAACGGTCTGGAATCTGTATCTCCAGATGGCAAGTGGATCGCTTATACACAAAACTATAACCTGTACATTAGGTCAGTGGCAACGGGCAGAGCGCAGCAACTCAGCAAGGGAGGTAGAAAAAACTATGAATATGGCACCTCCTATGGTTGGTATGACAAGATGGAGGGGGAAAATGGCGACAGACCTCAGAGACTATCGGTGAATTGGTCGCCAGATTCCAAATGGATCCAAACCAATATTGTTGATTTTAGGACTGCCGAGAAAATGTACCTGCTTGATTGGAGCAAGGATGAACTCTTTAAACCCAAACTACTCTCCTACTATAGAGGCTCACCAGGAGATACCACTATGGTTTTGGTGCAACCTGTTTTTTATAATATAGAAACCAAAAATGAAGTCATCACTGATTTACCAATCGGCACACATGTCAATGGCGTGAGTTTCCGCTGGCATGAAAAACCAAACACACTTTTGGCACAGTATGCTGAAAGAGGCTATCAAAAACAGCACATTGTTCTGGTTGACTTAAACAGAAACCAGATTATTCCATTGGTTGAGGAGACAAGCAGCACGAACATCGATAATTTTGAATACCGCTATTTGAGCCCCAGAAATGAGCTTCTAATGCTATCTGAAAGAAACGGTTGGAGACAAATGTACTCATTCAATCTCGACACAAAAACGACCGAAAGTTTGACCGATGGAGCATACTATATTGACCAGATACTCGAGTTTGACAAGTATGAAAACATGGTCTATTTCAGCGCCTCAGGCCATGATAATGCCCGGAACACATACTTCAGTCATACCTTCAGCCTAAGTCTGGAAACTAAAGAAATCAAGCTATTGACTCCAGAGAACGCACATCACCGTGTTGAATTTTCTCAAGACAATAAATATTTCTTCGACAATTACTCCACCTATAATACGCCAACCAAATCAGTACTGAGGCGTGCACTGGATGGTGCAGTTGTTCAGGAAATCAGCCATGCAGATGTTTCAGAATTGACCGAGCAGGGTTGGTCGCCTCCTGAAGCTTTTGAGTCTGTTGGAAGAGATGGAAAAACCAAGATTTATGGTGCCATGTGGAAACCAACCAACTTTAATTCTTCAAAAAAGTATCCCGTGATAGATCACAGCTATACCGGGCCACATACGCAAATGTTTCCGAGAGATTTCAGAACAGTGCTCGCAAGAAACAACCAGGCATTAGCAGAACTCGGTTTTATTGTGGTAATGATTGATGGTATGGGCTCTTCAGGCCGCTCCAAGGAATTCCATAATTACTCCTATCGCAACATGGGAAAAAACCTGACCGAGCATGTGAGTGCAATGAAAGAACTCGGGAATAAATACAGCTGGTTCGATGCCGATCGCGTTGGTATTTTCGGCCACTCTGCCGGTGGGTTTGATGCCGGACATGCCGTGCTTGAATTTCCCGACTTCTATAAAGTATCGGTGGCCAGCAGTGCTGACCATGATTTTCGAATGGAAAAGGCCTGGTGGCCTGAGATGTATATGGGCTGGCCAGTAGACTCCCTTTATCATGAGGTATCCAATATTACCATGGCAGGTAACCTCAAAGGCAAGTTACTGCTGGTGCATGGTGGTTTAGATGATAATGTAAACCCGTCAGCGACTTTTAAGCTTGCCGAAGCATTGGTCAAAGCCGATAAGGAATTTGACCTATTAATACTACCTAGCCAAAGACACGGCTATGGTGGACAACACGGCAAGTACTTCACCAAAAAGCGATGGAATTATTTTGTGGAACATCTCAAGGGAGTCGAACCCATCTGGGATTTCGAGTGGGATTGATCAACACAATCCCTGTTGACCTACTTCATTTCGCATCCGTTTGCTTGTTTCAAGTCGATTCTATTTTATATCAGCAATAACTTTCTCCTCGTGTCGAATCATCTAGAGTAGGCCTTAGAACTCTCCAATCGGTCAAAAAGCCCTGGGTTAAAAACTTTTTTTATCTTCTGTCAAACTTTTTAATTGCACTTTTCATCATAAAGGCGGAAAGTGGAAAAGTCCAATGAAGGAAATCACCCTTATGCCTCAAACTAGTTTCTTAATCGCAGCAGCGAGAGATGGCGACCCGGTAGCGTTGAATCAGCTGGTGAAGCTTTGGTATAAGAGGATATATAATTTTGCTTACAAGTACTTCACAGATCATGATCTGGCCATGGAGGTAACGCAAAAAACCTTTATCTCCATGAACAAGAATCTTGGTTCATTAAAAGACGAATCGAGTTTCAAGTCCTGGATCTACCGAATTGCTTCTAACTACTGCCATGAAGAGATCAGGAAGCAAAAGAGAAAGTGGGTTTTCCCCTTTATGAAAGTGCAACAGTCCAAGGATGACCAGGACTTTATTCAAAACACCGAGTCAACCTGGAGGGAGTCAAACCCGGATCAGGAATTTGCACAAATGGAATTAAAAGAGTTGCTCAAAAAAGCACTCACACATCTACCAGAAGAACAAAGAATGGTGGTGATTATGAAAGAATACGAAGGGTTGAAAATAAGAGAAATTGCTGAGGCAATGGATATCTCCGAAAACACAGTGAAGTCAAGGCTTTACTACGCACTCGGAAGCCTCAAGAAGTTGTTAGAACAGTGGAATATTAATAAAGAAACGATTCATTATGAGCTATAAACCTACAAACGAAGATGTGATCGCCTATCTCTACGGAGAGATGGAGGAGTCTGAAAGAGCTCAAATCGATCAATACATAGCAGAGCACCCTGAATTCAGGACTGAGCTAGAAGAAATGGAAGGCACCCGCGTGCTTATAGGTCAGCTTGAAGATGAAGAAGTACCTTCTCCAATGACATTTATGGCCCCGAGTGGCAATAGTGAATGGTTGTATTGGAGAAAATATGTAGCTATAGCAGCTTCATTTCTACTGCTGCTCACCATGGGCAAAATTTCCGGAATTAATATCAGCTATGATGAAGATGGTTTGCAGGCTGGATTTGGCACCATACAAAAGGGTCTTGATGCCGAAACTGTAAATCAAATGCTACAAGCCGATCGCAGTCAACTGGTTGACTGGGTAGAAAAAAATCTCGAATCTGTTCAGGAAGATTTTTCAGGTGAATTACAAAACATTCAGGCTTCTATGAATGAACAAAGAACCCAAAGACCTGAAGTACCTTCACTTTCTGATGAAGATGTCAACAAACTCTTGGATCTGCAAAAGAGAGATTTAACCTATCAAATGGCTCAGTTAAGTGAGAAATTAACGGATGACTACAAAGAAATTTTCAAGGAGCTTTATGTCAATTTTTCTGACAATCTCGAAACCAAAAGACTCGATGATCTAAGGAATATACAAACGGCATTTGACAACTTTGAGAATGCCACTCAGGAGAAGCAAGAAGAAGTAGAAGATGCGCTTTTCAACTTGTCAAGAGAAGTTAATGGTCTGATTGAAAGTCAAAACAACAACGATAAAAACAACTAATAAAATGGTCAAAAACTCAAAATATCTCATGATTTTGGTTGGACTGTTGGTCGCAGTCTTGGCGTCAGCCCAATCAAATAGCAACCGATTCGACCGCCTACACAGGGACGTTGAAGTGACAAGAGTTACGCTTGAAAGTTATCTAAAGCAATGGGATGGCGACATAATGCTCAATCATTTCAGCAACGCAGAAGCCTCCTATAAAAAGGGCACCGGTGTAATCATCAATGTGGAGGCCAGCAATGCGGACATTTATATGAGCGTACACAATGGCAACTTTAGAAATGCAGATGACTCCGTACTGGATACTTTCTTTTCTGATGATATGGTGAGCCTCCAAAAAAAGCGTTTGGCAGATGGGCTTAAAGCATTTTTAGAAGAGTATAAGCGGTACCTACCAAAGCTGGAAACCGGTGAAAAAGTACTCATCAAATTTGACGTAAAAGACAGAGTAAGAAAAAGCAAAGATGGCAAGGAGGACGAGCCAACACCTATGGAGCATAAAAGAACTTATACAATGGCTGTAGAGATCTCAGCCGCAGATTTGGAAAATTATAAAACCGGAAGCCTCACGGATGAAGCTTTCAATAGAAATATAAAAATCAATTATAGCAACGAATAAAATATCTGAATAATGAAAATTAAAGCAACAATGAAAAAGCAAAAATGGGTGCTAGTAGCCCTAATGAGTGTTCTCACCTTAAGTCTCCAGGGACAGAATGTAGTAATGGCAGATCAGTATCAGTCCGATGCAGAAGTGGCTACAATTGGCGCAGTATTAGCCGACTATTCTTCCCCATTTGGGAACAGGGATCAAGATGTGAGTAAGTTAACCGGCATAGATCGTGACCTGGTTATTTTAGAAAATGTACTGGCTGATTTATTCCGTGGAAGAAGGACTAATAATTTCAGTATTGGAGGCTCAAATGGCACCAAAGGAATTCATATCCCCAATAATGGAGTGATCTTTAACGTGGCTGGCAACGGGATATTCAGGGGTTCAAATTATGTGTCTTGGGATGATCTGGCTGTAGTGGTTACGGGTAGTAATACTTCGAAAAAATACACTGAAGAAGAACTTCAAAAACTCAATGATGAAAAGGAGGCCAAAATCACCGAATTGGCGAAGGAGTTTTTATCAAACTACGGCAGCCTTTTGGAAGATTTGAAGGACAATGAAAAAATCCAGGTCTCTGTAGACTATGCCCTTCACGTTCAATCCACTTCTAGAAAAATTGAAGGTGACTGGGCCTATGTTACTAGCACCAAAAATGAGAATAAAAGGAGAATGACTGCTCAGGTTTCTATGAGCGATGTAAGGGCTTTTTCGGCTGGTCGCATCAGTGAAAATGAAATGTCATCTCGTATCACTATCAAAGGCAATAATGATCAGAACAAAGAGAGTTCTGATATGAGAATTCTTGCGGGCATTTTTGATGACCTCTTTAATTCATCATTTGATGGCATGTATGATCGTAGCGGAAATTCTTCCTGGACTTACTTTGAAGGTTTTGGCTTAATGTATAACGTGAGAGTGCATCCACACAGAGATAGATACTCTCAGGCTAGGGGTATAGGGTCAACCAAGATGACTCAGGAAGAATTCGACAAAAAGTCTGAAGAAGCCTATCCTGCCTTTGAAAAAACAATTAAGGAAAACCTGGTTAAGTACGGAAGAACCTTAAGAAGCCTTAAAGGCAATGAGATGGTGGTACTTAACGTATCGTTAAACTCTTCCAGGAATTCAAAATTGCCAAAAACCATTAGACTTATGATTTCTAAAACTGACATAGAAGCCTATGCCAAGGGAAACAAGTCTTTGCAGCAGACTATAGATGCTGTTAACATCAAAAAGCTAACCTCCAGCCTTGATGGCCGCAGCGGTCTGTTCGCTCCAACTTACAGCCAATCTGGGTCATCACTTAGTTATAGCTATGCTGTACCCACGCCTAGCAGATCAAGTGGACAAGGAGGAGTACCAGGCGGAAGAATACGTTAATTGGGTGTAAACCCTACATAAAAAAGCTCGGTTGGTCACCGGGCTTTTTTATTATATTTCGTTCAGCAAAACTGAAGATATGTTCAAGAAAATCATGAAGTATATTTTGACAATGCTCTTTCTTGGGCTGGTCGTTATACAATTTATCAGTCGTCCTGAGCAGTTGGCTGAGCCCATTGATGCTGAAAACGACATGATGGCACTGCTAGGAGTGAATGGAGAGTTGCGAGACCTCATACAGTCTACATGTTACGACTGTCATTCAAATCAACCCGACTATCCTTGGTATAGTAGCATTGCTCCAATATCCTGGTGGACCAATGAGCATATGGAACATGGCCGAGAGGAGCTCAACTTCTCTAACTGGGGCACCTATTCCAAAAGAAGGAAAGATCATAAATTGGATGAAATAGGCGAAGAGGTTTCAGCAGGAAAGATGCCTCTACCCTCCTACACTTGGGTTCATGGAAAGTTAAGCGAAGCGCAAAAGAAAATGATTCAAGACTGGGTGGACTCTGAAAGAGCCAAGTTGGCGGCAGAAGACAATTGAATTTCTAAATACAGCCTTTTCAGATATCTTTAGCCATGCGCCAGCTGATTGGATATTTGAAGACCTATTTCAAGGAGCACGTTCATCCGGGATACTTCATTTTCATTCTACTCTACACGGCAACACTTCTCTTTCTCAATTTTTACTTTGAACCCACCTCAAAACTCCGCAATAAATTACGCTGGGCGGATACCGGAATCTTATACTACCTGTTCATTTCTGGACTTGGATTAGTCATTCCCTATTTGGCTCAATCGTTCTTTGAGAAGAAAGAGAACCTCGCATTTCTCAGAAATAGAAAATTCTGGGGTTTAGTCTTGTTTGCACTTTTGCTTTGGAGCACCAGAAATAGCCTTATCTACTATTATCAAATCTACCTGGCCCCTTCCCTCTACGGAAGCAGTGCCCAAAGTCAATTCGAGTTTCGCTTTATTTTTATGCTACTTAAAAGTGCTGTTGGTATAATTCCATTGGTAATTTATTGGTACCTGAACCATAGAAAAGAACAGCCGCTTTATGGCATGCATCGGCATCAGCTCAATCTCAAGCCCTACTTCATTTTGTTGCTAATGATGATTCCAATTATCGCTCTTGCGAGCCAAAATACCGGCTTTCTTTCCAAATACCCCAGATTGCAGGTAATGCCGGCCATGGAACTATTCAATCCGGATCACAGTGGATTTATCGCAGGCTACGAGACTCTATACATTCTTGATTTCTATGCAATAGAGCTCTTCTTCCGAGGTTTTATGATTCTGGCATTTATGAAACTGGCCGGCCCCAAGGCCATACTCCCGGTTGCGGTATTTTATGTAACCATCCACTTTGGGAAACCCTTTGGTGAGGCGCTTAGCTCATTTTTCGGAGGAACGATTCTTGGCATCATCACCTTCTACTCCCGATCAATTTGGGGCGGCATTATCATCCATATGGGGATAGCACTTGCCATGGAAGTGAGTGCTTATCTTACCCATTACCTACGGCAATAGTTCATAACACAGGCTGTCTGGCCTTCATCCTGGTGTGGTTCCAAAAAATTAACATCCAGTAGCAGCCTGTTCTGCTCATCTCCCTTCCATGCAGTGTACTTATAGATAAGGGCTTTCGAGTTCTTTTAAAAAAATCCGGTTGCCTTGCTCACCTATTGAGAACAAAATGAACCAAGGTTTAATCAGGGTCGGAACACTTAAGTCTGTTCCAAAACCTGAAGCAACAGAATTAAAAGTCACGGCCATAAACAATCAATCATGAAAAAAATCGTCTTTCTTCTCCTGCTCTGTTTGAGCACCTTTGCTTTTGCTCAAGACACCCTTCACATTGGTACTCCCATTTATCATTTAAGTAGCAAAATAGGCATAGGCACAAATAATCCGGCTTATGCATTTGATGTAAATGGAACTGCCCGATTTACAAAAGTAATAGCAGGTACAGCTGATGCTGTTGCTGCGGTGCTCAACAGAAATGGTAATGGTATGCATACCATTTTTCAGCGAAGCAATAGCAATTATGCATATTTCGGTACCCATAACAGTAACACCTCTTTTTACCTTGCTTCCTACGCTGACCTTGGCTTCAGGGTCAATAATGGAACTACAGATGCATTTTATCTGGATGCCTCCGGCAATGTTGGTATTGGTACTACAAGTCCATCTGGAAAGTTAGACATAAAGGGGCCAGGCACTGCAAACAGTGAGTTGCTCCGGTTTGGCATGGATGGTGGAAGAGACTTTGTTTTTGAGCAAAAAAACAGCGGGCCAGTCACAGGGCTGCAACTTAGAGCCACATCTGGAAAAGACTTTTACTTGAATGCTGGAGCATTCCTCAATTACTCCAAATTCTATCAATACGAAGCATCAAGCTTTCAGAACCTGGTTGGAATTGGTTTGGCTACACCCACTTCGACACTCCATGTAGAGACAAACCACGGCACACAAGGCTCGCCTATGGTAAACCTCAATAGCACCCATGATGGCGATGTACTTTACGTAAAGAATAACAGTACACGTTCGGATATGTATATCGCCAACTTCCTGAACAGTAACGGTTCCGCAATGGCTATTCGTGCCAATGGCTATGTTGGTATTGGTACCACATCACCAAGTAAACAACTTGAAGTAGTTGGAAATGCTGACAGGGCCTCTATAGTCTTAGGCAACGATATCTTTGTTGGATTCAAACGTGCGGATGGAGCCCTTGTATATGGATTAGGACATACCAATGACGAATTTGTCTTAGGTGCCTCCACTTATTTAGGGCCTTCAGCTGGCACTCCGATGAGAATAGCTACCGGGGGTTCCAGAATAAGTTTTTCACAGGGTGGTCAGGAAAACATGCAAATCGCTGCTGGAGGCAATGTTGGCATTGGTACAACCAGTCCTACACAAAAATTAGACGTAAATGGCACTATTAATGCCAACAACTATCTCGTCAATGGTCAACCCATGGTCAATGGCCTATGGAATGACATTAGCGGAAATGCCTCTTTTAGCTCCGGAAATGTAGGCATTGGCACTTCCTCTCCTACTGCCAAACTGGATATTGAAGGAGATGTCAAAATCAAAAGCGGTGAATTTCTACAATGGGGCGACAATGCTCAAACCACCATCGAAGGAAGTACTGTCTCTAATAAGATTGCTTTCCGAACCAATGGTACTGAGCGATTCAGGATAGACGATGGAGGTAATGTGGGTATTGGGACTACGGGTCCACAACAAAAATTGGATATATCGGGAAGGATCAGAACTACTGGAGGAGTCATATTCAAAGGACTTGAAGCAGGTGAAAGCGGCTGGCAAATTGAACCAGGAACCGATAATATTGGCATTAAAAGATGGGATGGCTCCGGAGGTGGTAGCTACTTAAACATTAACGAGAATCGCACGCAATTTTACAACAAGGTAGGAATTGGCGTAGCCAACCCAACTCATGATCTTCATGTTAACGGCATTACCAATCTGGCTGGAAACACAAATATTGTGGGTAACCTTAGCCTCGGAACCAATACGGCCACAACAGCCACAGTCAATTTTAACAGTTCTACTCGAAATCAGGTCGCTGTGCCACAGAATGCAAGTCTGGAATTTCGTGAAGGTATTGTTGAAAGAGGTCGTTTTGTAGCAGGAAATGGCAATTTTGTCATCAATTCATTAACAGACTCTGGTGACAAACTGCAAGTCACAGGTTCCTCTCGTTTCTCCCCTGGTTCTTCAGAACTTAAGATTAATGGAGATGTGAATGCTAACATTTATATGGAATCAGGAGGAGAAATACGGTTCCGTCCTGAAGGTTTTACAACCAACAAAATAATCATGGGGGGTGATCAAATGCTAAAAGTAGATGGTTCCAGTCTCTTTACACAGAAAATGATAGTGGATAATGAAATCGAGTCAACCAGAGTCAAAGTAACCCAAACTCCGGGCGGCTGGCCTGATTATGTATTCAGACCTACTTATAAACTTCAAACATTAAACGAGCTGGAAAAATACATCCAAGCCAACGGGCACCTACCCAATATTCCAGATGCCATGGAAGTTGAGACTAACGGTCAGGACCTGGGTGCTATTCAAGCCAAACTACTGGAGAAAATCGAGGAACTTACCCTCTACACCATCGCTCAGGACAAGAGCCTTAAGGACAAAGACGAGAAACTCAAAAAAGTGGACAAGCTTGAAAACGAGAATCAAGCATTAAAAACAGCTTTGGCAGATTTACTTAGGAGGATAGAAAAACTGGAGAAAAATGAGAAATAGGCTATCAATATCAATTCTGATCTTCATTATCAGCATTGGAATCCAAGCACAAACGCATACCGATCAGAACGGTGTCAAAACATCGGTTATTTCCGGGTTATCAGCACCTGCCACACAAGCGAAGCGATATAAAATCGCATCTGTTTCCTTCAATTCCATGCACTGGAGCAGTTCTGGCTCTATGATTATTGAATTCTTTGCTCAAAACCATCGAAGTGGCTATGAGAAATTTATAGTGGAAATTGGGCATAATCAAGGGACCTTATCGACACAGCCCTTAGTCAAGTTAGTAGAGTCAGAAGGAGCATTACACAACGCTCAAATATTCCTTAGTCCAAAAGTCGATATAGGTCAGGATCCACACGACTCGAATACGAGACTGGAGAAGATTGATATCTATGTAGACATCAAATATTATTCTGGTTATAAAGTAAGAATTACCCATGTCCGGAACAAGGTCAATACCCTTAACAATCGTGATCAAATTGTAATCTACGATACTCCAACTTCTACCGACATTCCAGACTTCTCTTCTCCCATCTTGAGCCCCAAAGTGTATAGTGATCTTACTGTGAGTCAAAATTTGGATGTTAATGGTCAGTATTTCCTAAATGGCACATCGGTTATCAATCATGATGTTAGCTATCGCTGGTTGAGTGACGCCAATGGAAAGGCCAGAATCTACTTTGGTCACGGAGATCAGAACAATTATTATGACATCGGAGCTGTAGGACTCGCACATCATTTCAGATCATCCACCAATGGCAATCTTGTTTCGATTAGAGACAATCCCAATTCAACTCTAGAGGTGAATGGAATTACCCGTCTGAACGACAATATCCTCTATTTCGGAAGTAATACCGGAAGTTATGCCCAGGCTATAGGTCAAGAGCTATACTTTGGAAATAATGGACAATATCGACTTGCATTTCAGAATGATGGTGATCTGATTATGAGAAACCATCTTGCCATAGGCCAGGGAGGAAATTACACCTATTCTTCAAGTCACGCTTTGGATGTTACGGGAACCAGCAGATTTTCAGAAAAACTTGTGGTCGAAAATGAAATCGAGTCCACCAGAGTGAAAGTGACCCAAACTCCAGGCGGCTGGCCTGATTATGTATTCACACCAACTTATAAACTTAAAACATTAAACGAGTTGGAAAAATACATTCAGACCAACGGACACCTACCAAATATTCCAAGCGCTACTGAAATCGAGGAAAGTGGTCAGGATCTAGGTGCCATTCAAGCCAAACTATTAGAGAAAATAGAAGAGTTGACACTTTACACTATCGATCAGGAGAAAAAACTAGAAGAGGTTCAGTCTTTGAAAGAGGAAAACAAGACCTTAAAAGCCCAGCTGAAACTCTTGTTAGGTAGAATAGAAAAACTCGAGTTACGGAATAAGAAATAAATGCTTTTTCTCTGGTTCTGTAGTTCACACTGATAAACTGATTAGAGACTAACATAGTATTACGATGGCAGCGCTTCCCAGCGTTGCCATTTTCTTTTAGGCCAGTCCTAAATGTCATTCTGGCTACTCTAGAAAATTGGATTTCTGGTGCTTTACCGCATTGAGAGAAAAAATGTTAACAGATGCTTACCTCCCTATCTGATTCGAACACTAAGTACAAAAGGCAGAAACTGAGAGCCAAAGGCAGAGATTTTCGCTTTCGATGAACTAAAAATTAATGAACACCTCTTTGAATATCCTGCAAACCAGAGAATTCAAAGAAGATAAATCTTAACATCATGAAAAAAATAATCTTTCTTCTCCTCGCCCTCTGTTTGTGCACCCTCAGCTTTGCACAAGACACCCTTCATATAGGCAAGCCTATCTATCATTTAAGCAATAAAATCGGTATTGGCACTAACAATCCTTTGAGCGCCTTGGAAATCAAATCTCTAGGAGACGGAAATCAGGTGCGCATTTGGGATTCCAGTTGGCCTGACAATTCATATGTTGGCTATGGTATTTACGGTGCAGGCCAGTCTGCTGAACTGGCCAGCATGGGGTTTCGATATCACATTAATGGGTCAATAAACAACGGTCTACAGTTTGGCACTAGCAACTCTGCCTTAATGACCATAATCACCTCAGGAACACTCGCTACAGGAAATGTAGGTATCGGTACCACTGCTCCAGATCATGCATTTCAAGTCGGAAAGAGTGAACATAATACGACCAATGGCACAACCAACGCCTATTTTAATGGTACCAATTTCCTTTTGAAGTTATATAGTGATCAAGCTTACAACTCCAACGGAAAGACAGGATCAATAAACTTCGGAAGTAAATACAATTCATCTGGTACTTATACTGGCGGAGCAGGAATATATGGATATCGTCCTGATTACCAGACTGATGGAAACTATGAATATGCTCTAGGATTTGATACCAGAGTTCATGGTGAATCTTCAAGCAGAAAATTCACTATAAGGGGTAACGGTAATGTTGGGATCGGCACGGATGACCCAAAAGAAGCATTGTCTATCGAAAAAGAAGGCGCGGTTTCCGGGATTACAGAAATGCTCTCCTTAACAAACTCTGTCAGTGCTGTTTCTATGACCGATACCAGGACTGCTATTCGGTTTAAGCAATACTTTGATACGGGAACAGCACCTGCCGATGCTGGTCAATTTATTGTTGGTACAGAAGGCAATTGGGGTGGCAATAATGCGTCTCGAGATTCTTATATGGCATTAGCACCTGTCTTGGACGGAAGTCCAATCGAAAGACTTAGAGTGACCTCTGCAGGCAAAGTAGGAATCGGCACCGCCTCTCCTTCAGAACTATTACACATAAGTTCATCGGTAAATGAAGGTGTTGAAGCGAAAGTAGAAAATCAAAATACTGGGACAGAGGCTTACGCTAAGTTTAATGTAAGAAGTGATGTGGCCAAGCTGTCATTCTTATCCTGGGGTTCTAATGCTACAGCATCCAGGTTTGGAGTAAGTCTTGCAGGACGGAGTGAAATTTTATCAACAGGAAATAATGGACTCCTGTTAGGTAATAAGAAAGTTGCTCCCTTGATAATTGGCACCAGTGATCTAGAGAGAATGAGAATCCTGGCGACCGGAGAAATTGGTATTGGGACTTCCTCACCCTCAGAAAAACTTGAGGTGAATGGCAATACTCTCATTCAAGGCAACCTCGAATCCAAAAAAGTAAAGGTCACAGCAGACCCTGGTTCTGTTCCCGACTATGTCTTCTCCAAAGATTATAATCTTCTGAGTCTGAGTGAAGTCGAAAAATTCGTCAAAGCCAACTCTCACCTGCCCAATATCCCTAATGCTAAGGAAATAGAAACCAATGGTCAAAATCTGGGTGAAATGCAGCTCAAACTTTTGGAAAAAATTGAGGAACTGACCCTCCACCTTATCGATCTGAAAAAAAATCAGGAAAAACTGCTCACCTCCAATGAGGAATTGAGGACTACCAATAAAGAACTCAAGGATCGTCTGGAAAAGGTCGAAAAGAAGGACAAATAATCCGTGAGAACATTTTTTAACTACTTCAATTATTCAACTAAATCAGAATACTGTGAAAAACTTTCTAAAACCATCGCTCCTAACCTTACTCATCTTGAGCTTTACATATGCCCTTTCGGCTCAAAGTAACGGGAGCTTTGTGCCCACGCTTGATGCCTTAGTCACAATGCCCAAATCACCAGAGGCTGCGGCATTCGCTAAATATGGCAATCAGGGTATCTCCCATTATTCAGGAACACCCAATATCTCTATCCCATTGGGAGGGATTCAAGGAAGAGCGGCCTCTCTCCCTGTTACTTTGACGTATGACGCTTCAGGCATAGGGGTAGAACAAATCGCCACCTGGGTTGGGCTTGGTTGGAATTTGAACCTGGGAGGAGCCGTAACGCGCGAGGTCAAAGGGCTACCTGATGACTGCAATAGTGCCACGGCTGACCCACAATATTACCCCTTCTATTCACAGGTTAAACCCGGCCTGAATCTCATGCACCGCAGCAAGGATACCGTTAACACAGTGGAGTACTTTGCTGATTACTTTTTACATAACGATCTAAGTCAAGCCATCCACACTTCGTCCATGGTTCAGTCCTTTGCCGACTTTATCAGTGCGAATAATAGCCGAACAGTAGATCTACAGCCCGACCTATATCGATTTAGTGCCATGGGCATCTCCGGCTCAATGTATATCGATTACGAAAACGAAGTCGGAGTAAGTGTAGACGACCCCACACTAAAAATTGAAGTGAATCTGGTTCCTGAGAATTTAGGGCGAGGTATAGAGGCTGTCATAGGTTGGACAATTACCGATGGAGGAGGGAATGAATACTACTTTAACCGAGTTGAAACCACCACTGTTCAGGATAATGATGATAATGGTAGTTCAAGAACATACAACTCAGCTTGGTACTTGACACAATTCAGAGCCGCCAATGGCCGGGATATATTCACTTTCTACTACTCGGCATCAGAAGAATGGGAAAAAGAGCAAATCATGTTAGGCTCGGAGGTTCTTGGGGTTCAACCGAACCCAACAATGGATTGCCCGGCCCCTAGCCCTGGCATCGCACCAATGAAACCCACCTACAAGATCAATCAATTCTATCTTGATAGCGTACGGGTAAATTCAGTCACAAGGTTAGTATTGGACAGAGACTCAACGGATCGAGAAGATTTATCAGGTAGAAAGGCACTCCAAAAAATTCATGTTAATGACATCTATGGAAACTCGGAAAATGTAATTCGATTAAACCAATCCTATTTCACTTCTAGCGATCCCACAGAATTTGGAAAGCGGCTGAGACTTGATGGAGTTGATATTCTGGGAGCAAATAGTGCAGCTGATGTGACCGGACAACGAAAAGAGTACAGTTTTGCTTATAACGATCAATATGACCTACCCTCTCGCAAGTCACTTGCCCAGGATCATTGGGGTCTTTATAACGGTGCTTCAAATGAGTCTAATGGAATCAATGGACAAGGCACTCTCATCCCGGCAGATGCTGCCTTTTCTGTCCCGGGATTTGACGGGGCCAATCGCAATCCTAGTTTTAGTCGTGCCATTACAGGCACCCTTAAAAAGATCACCTACCCAACCGGAGGAACCACCGAATTCCATTTTGAGCCTCATAGAATAAATGCAGAAGGTGGTGGATCAGGTGCCGGAGCAGTCTACGAGTACAGAGATGTGTACTACGCTAATCAGACGTTGGATGGCTATCATAATACGCAGGATCCGGCAGGTTTTGGCTCCTGTGGCGTCTTAGATAATACTCCCATTTTTCCTGATTTTCAGGAAACCACCTTCACTGTTCCCGAAGATGGCGGATACACGGCTCAGATGATTGTAACCGATGATATCTCACAGAATGCAGATGAGATTTACTACGCTATTATCTATGAAGGAGGCCCTAAAAACCTCTGCGAGATTGTCGATGATGTCAATCAAACAGGCATTCTATTTAGCGAAACTGGTACCACCCCCTCCCAAGGTCAGGAAACCCGGGAATCTGTATTACAGCTACAGGCAGGAGTCACCTATACAATCATGTTGGTATCAAACAATGACCTGGTTAATGTTAATGTCTTTCGAAATGAGGCAGTCTTGCAGCACAGCACCGGAGGCAATGGAAAGAACGCCATTGTAGGTGGCTTTCGAATTAAGAAAATCGTGGATATGCCCGATAGTATAAACGTGGCTCAGACTACAGAATACAGCTATTATCAAGAAGATGGTGAAACCTCTAGTGGGATTCTGCAATCTCCCTATTACTATCTGCAGCATACACCCACTCAACGAATGGATTCCGATAATGGCACCTACTATACCTGTGACATGTACAATAGATATGGGTCTAATCGCTATATCCAACAACCTCAGATCGTCTCTTACTCCCGAGTTGAAGAGCGCAAAACAGGCGGACCGGATAATGGTTATACGCTATTCGAATTCTACAATAAGCCTGCTGCTTCGATGATTCCTTCCACTAATCAACAGATGAAAAATGGAAAATTGATCGCTCAAACCATATTCGATAGCGATAATAACCCAATTCAGAAATCCACCTATGACTATGAACAAGTGGGATTTACCGGCTCAGGAGGCCTGTTATTCGAAAACCTGATGAATGGAAATTATGACATGAAGCTTGGAAGTAATGTAGACAGTACGAGCTTCATGTACATCTTCGAAAACATGGCCGTCACCTATCTTTCCGGTGGGGCTGACGGTCAGCAGGAAGAAGTTTCTCAGGGAGGTTGGATTCACTATGTAAACGGGGACGGAAACTGGACCATAAACGTTTGTACCGGACCCGACTGCCTGATCACTGGGCCTCAAAGTCAATTCAGGCCTTACACCTATCATTTGGGTGAATCCTGGGTTAGACTAAGACAAGAACAAATAACGTCTTACAATCCTAATGGTGAGTTTCACACTGTGACGCAATACTTTAGGGACCCAACAGATGATAAGCTCTTTTATCCAAGAAGTATCGCCTCTAAAGACAGTCGCGGGAACACCTATACAACCACGATGTTTTATCCGCAGGACTATGATACAGTAGCCAATAACATCTATGATGAACTCGTGGCTGCTCATCGACTTGGAGAGGCCGTTCGAACTCAAAAGTTCAGACTGGAAAAAATTGATGCAGTAACCACTGATAGCCTCCTACTCCAGGATCAAAAAACACTCTATTCAGCTATTGGGAATGGGATTTACCCTGAAACCATGCAATACGCTATTAATGGTGCCGAGTTAGAAGATCGCATAAAATATGAAGCTTACGATGGATATGGAAATCCTATCCATATCTCCAAAGACGGGCTTCAGGATATCCAATATCAATGGGATTTATACGGCACCAGACCCGTGGCTCAAGTCGTGGGTATTAAAAAATCTGAAACCATTAATATGTCCAAGGTCTGGGAGGGGCAAGTTATTATTGACGGAGACACAATTACTTTGGTGCCAAATATTCCAGGGTTGGAAATCGACAGCACTTTTAGTGTTGATCAGGCCAATTTTGCCTATACCAGCTTTGAGACTATAAATCAAGGTGGCTGGGCCTATAATGGCTCTAGGCTAAGTGGCACAGGCCTTCCATCTGGAAACAAGTACTATAACGTAGCTGGGGGAGCCGTATCAAGATTGCTCGACCCTGATCTGAATTATCAAATTGGATTTTGGGCACAAAATAGCGATACACTCCAAATAGTAGGAAGCTCAGGAGCACTACTTGATATACCACCTAATTCCGAATGGACTTATCATCAATTGACATTCACAGACGAATCTGAGGTGACCATCACCTGGGTGTCCGATGGAGGTACCGCCCACAATTTTATAGACGAGGTTCGAATCGGCACATCCGGACTTCAGTTCACAACTTACGCCTACGATACGGCCGGGAGACTTATAAGTCAGGTTGGACCCAATGGTACCCCAGTGCATTATAAATACGATGCACACGGACGCCTGACCGCGATCAAAGATCAGGATCACAACATTATTAAGCTGATTAAATACGGCTATAAAGAAACTTTAACCTCTCAGAATTAAGCTCATGAAATTGATCAATACATACCTTCAACAAGACCACCTCATGAGAAAAGTACTCCTTTGCTCGTTGATTATAATTGTGGCATGCTCCTCGAAACTCTATGGTTTTGAAGACTGCAATCCTCAGGGAGGAACTATATCAGGCATTTCGACAGAAGTTTGCTCTGGCTCAGACCCTGGAAATTTCTCAGGTCAGCCTGCTGCTACCTTTAGTGGCTGCCTTGCTCTGAAAGGCACACAAATAAATTATCTATGGCAACAGCAGACAACCGGAGGATGGGTAAATGCTGCCGGATCAATAACCGGCCAAGATTATAACCCTGGTTCATTGACTACGACCACGAGCTTTCGGAGAAAGGCTACCTACGGTCCTTTGGAGACTTATTCCAATGTGGTCACTGTCACTATTGGGGGCCAAACTGCAGGTAGTATAAGCGGGCCTAGTGGGACTTTTTGCTCTGGTTCGAGTCATACAATTGCAGGAACTGCCGCAAATACAGTTGGCACGCCACAATATCAATGGTACCAACAACGATCAGATGCCAGTCCGAGTGGCGTTTGGGGCATAATCCCTTCTGGTCAAGGTGGAACCCAAGAGGATTTATCCGGATATAGCCTTGCTCAAAGTACCCGTTTCAAGAGGGTCGTCACGAACTGCGGTCAAAGTCTGACCAGTAATTATGTTGTTGTAAATATTAGCCCTCTCACTGTTGGTAACATTTCCGGTAGTCTTGCAGATGTTTGCTACAACAGTCCTGGTAATACCTTAAGCGTTTCAGCCTCAGGTGGCAGTGGTAATATCACCTATCAATGGCAAGAAAAAGCCCCCGGTGGAAGCTGGCAAACAGTGCAGCAAAGCACCTCCGCAAGCTATACACCAACTGCCAAAACCGCTAACCTCGGCACCTATCAGTATCAGGTGTACGCCAATAGTACCTGTAATGAAAATGTTTTGACAGGACCTGTCTCCATACTTTTTAAAGCTCAGGCTACTGCGACAATATCCTATATTCTTCCAAATGGTGAAACACATTATTGTTACGGCCAAACCATATCACTTATTACTGACTATCAGCACCCACAATCGATCACCTGGTATCGCAGCACTAATGGCGGTAGCAGTTGGTCAAATGCTGGGACCACAACTATACATAACACTACCGGTTTGGTACCCAATGTCAAGTATAAGGCCACGATTGTTCAGAATGACGGCTGTGGTTCGATTGAAACTCCTGTCATCACATTACCAGTCTACCAGCAATTCAATCCGGGTGCTATTTCCAATCCGCCTAATACAGACATCTGCTACAACGGTGATGTACAGACTATGGGTAACGCTTCCTTAGCCTCAGGTGGTGACCCGACACAGATTCAATACCTATGGCAGAAAAGAACATATAATGGATCATGGTCCAGCTGGTCTACTGTCTCTGGCACTTCAACCTCTACCTCTTACAATCCTGGTGATGCACATACATTAGATACAGAATATCGAAGAAGGGCTACCACATCTTGTGGCGATCAGGGCTATTCTAATGTAATCGCCATTAATGTTTCCGCACCGCTTACTGCAGGTACCATCACTGGTGATCTCAGCGATGTCTGCAACGGTGCTGCAATTCCGCAGCTTACTGCTAACCCTTCAGGGGGAGACAATAATTACTCCTATACATGGGAAGAAGCGGTACCCGGTATAAACTGGTCTGTTGTTGGAACAAACTCCCCAAACCTGTCTCCCGGTAACAAGACCACTCCAGGTATTTACAAATACCGGGTTACGGTGGGAACCTGTTCTCAAACCCAGACTACCTCCGAGGTGCAAATTGAAGTACTGCCTGTTTTCGCGGCCAGTATCAACCACATTTTGCCACAAGGGGTAACCTCCTACTGCTATGGCGATGATGTGATCATGGCAATAAACGCCAACAGGCCGGCCAGCAATGTTGTCTGGAAAAAGCGTATTGATGGTGGAGCATGGTCTCAGGTAGGTACCGGAAATATCATCACAATCAACAATGCTGTGCCCAATATGGAATTTATTGCAGACGTCACCGACTTTGAAGGATGCGGTACCGTCACTACAACCGCAGTAGCCATACCGGTATATCAACAGTTCAATCCGGGTGCCATTTCCAATCCACCTGCCACAGACATCTGTTACAATGGTGATGTGCAGACTATGAGTAATGTTTCCTTAGCAACTGGTGGTGACCCGGCACAGATTCAATATCTCTGGCAAAAAAGAACATATAATGGATCTTGGTCCGGTTGGTCTACTGTCTCTGGCACTTCAACTTCT
>JAJCYM010000022.1 GCA_029262895.1 Roseivirga sp. | reverse complement strand
TTAGAAATATACTTATTTAATAAGTAAAAACACTCTAAAAACCAGTCTTTTCTTTATCACCTGATTGTTTTGACGAGTCTACTTTCGAAGCAATTCAGCAATTTTTTCAATAGCTACGCTAAAGCATTCAATAAAAGGTTTGATAGAAGAGGTTCATTATTCAACCGACCCTTCAAAGCCAAGGAAATTACATCTGATGCCTACCTGACGAATATCATTTTTTACATTCACCACAATCCGGTTCATCATGGCTTTGTTTCAAGTATTGACGACTGGCCTCATAGCAGTTATCATAGCCTCTTTTCAGAAAAAAGCACGAGACTCGAGAGGGATTATGTACAAAAGTGGTTTAATGGTAAAGAACAAATGAGAGCGTTTCATCTTCAACCGCTCAAAGAATTGGAAATATTCGAATCTGAGTTTACCTAAATATGGGTGTGAGTTTGCGACACCCAAGATGTCTGCTCTATTGAGTTCAGAAATTCAGAATCGCTAATCAAAAGCAGCTTTGCACTACAGTGAAATTACCTTAAATTCCACCTCCATAATCAGAACACATGAAAAAGCACTTTGTAATTCTATTCCTCTCCACTTTTTTGTTTTCCTCACTTCAGGCTCAAAACGGCCTGCAAAGCCCCGATGAATTTCTCGGCTATGAATTAGGAACAAGGTTTACTCCGCACCACAAAGTAGTGGCCTACTATGAGCATGTGGCTAGTGTCATGCCTAATGTACAGACACAGCGCTATGGCTTGACCAATGAATTACGCCCATTGATGATTAACATCATTTCTTCTCAGGAAAACATGAACAAGCTTGAGCAGATACGCACGGATAACCTCGTGCGAACTGGCCTTGCAGATGGCACTGCGAGTGGTGAAAAAATCGGAATTGTATGGCTTAGCTATAATGTACACGGCAACGAGGCCAATTCTACGGAAACGGCCATGAAAACCCTCTATGAACTAGCTAACCCAGCTCACAGGGGGTCAAAAGAATGGTTGAAAAATACTGTTGTAATCCTTGATCCCTGTATCAACCCTGACGGACGAGACCGCTATGCTAACTGGATCAACCAAGTGGCCGGCACCACACCAAATCCGAGCAGAGCCGCCAAAGAGCATCGTGAACCATGGCCAGGAGGAAGAGCAAATCATTATTTATTTGATTTGAACAGAGATTGGGCCTGGCAAAAGCAGGTAGAATCTCAACAGCGCATGAAACTATACAACCAGTGGTATCCACATATTCATGTTGATTTCCATGAGCAGGGCAGTAACAGCCCCTACTATTTTGCTCCAGCAGCAGAACCGGTACATGAGCAAGTGACCGGCTGGCAAAGAGACTTCCAAACCATGATTGGAAAGAATCATGCAAAATACTTCGATCAAAATGGGTGGTTGTTCTTCACTAAGGAGAGCTTTGACATCCTTTATCCTAGTTATGGGGATTCCTACCCAATGTACAATGGGGCCATAGGAATGACTTATGAGCAAGCTAGTAGCGATTTGGAAATCGAAACCGATGAGGGAGATACCCTCAGATTAAAAGATGCCATCGCCCACCATTATACTACTGGTATGTCCACAGTCGAGATGGCATCGCTTAACAATGGACAAATGATCGATGAGTTCTCAAAGTATTTTTCTGATGCGGTGAACAACCCTAAAGCGAAATACAAAAGTTTTGTAATTCGAGGGACAAACCATCCTGATAAGATGGAAACATTGCAAAAAATGTTGGATCTGCATTCTATCCGTTATGGAGTTGGAAGCACCCGAAAGGCTATTTCCGGCTTTAACTATCAGACAAATAGTGATGAGGACTTTAGCATTGAGCAAGGAGATATCGTAATCTCTGCGGCCCAGCCTAAAGCCGTTTTGTTGCAGGCGCTTTTTGAGCCCAAAACGTATGCGAGCACGGTGGAAACCTATGATATTACTGCATGGGCTGTGCCATACATGCTGGACTTAGCCGCTTACGCTACTGAGGTAAGCATCAATGTAGACGCAGGAGACTTCGCTGACTATAATCCTACGGTCAACGTTGGAAACAGGCCTGCGGCCTACCTGGCAAAGTGGAAGTCTTTGGAGGATGCTAAATTTCTAGCAGAGCTTCTAAGAGCTGGCATCAAGCTCAGATACGCCAAAAACAATTTCTCAGTAAATGGAAACGATTTTGTCCCTGGAACTCTAATCATCAGTCGAAAGGGAAATATAACCATGGGCAGCAAATTTGACGATTTGGTCAAATCAGCAGCGAGTAAGCATGGAAGAAATTTGTTCTCTACACCAACCACATTTGTGGAAACGGGCAAAGATTTTGGCTCTAATAATGTACCCTTCTTACAAGCCCCTAGGGTTTTAGTACTTAGAGGTAATGGCGTTTCTTCTCTGGGTTTTGGTGAGTTCTGGTACTTTATGGAGCAGGAACTTAACTATCCAATCACAATGACGGATACGGATGCTTTCGGTTCAGTTGACCTGGCCGATTACAATACTATTGTAATGCCAAGTGGTTCTTATGGTAGAATGCTCACCAAAAACAAACTTCAAGAGTTAAAAACCTGGATCAGAGGCGGGGGTAGAATAATCGCGATTGATAGGGCACTAAATTCCTTTGCTGGCCAAGACGGTTTTGCATTAAAGCGCTATGCCAGCGAAAAGGAAAGTAAAGCCGCCAGTGAAAAAACAGATGAGCAAAAAGAGGCCGATGCGTTAGTCCCATATGCAGATCGTGCAAGGAAGTTTGATCCTTTTAGATTGCCGGGAGCTATATTCAAATTGAAGGTTGATAACACTCATCCTCTTGGCTATGGCTATCCAAACCACTACTTCACCATTAAGAACAACAGCAGCAGGTATGCCTATCTACCGAATGGTTGGAATGTAGGTATTATTGAGGGTGTGAGTTCTCATATGAGTGGCGTTGCCGGGGAAAAGGCAAAAGAAAGCCTAGCCAAGTCCATGGTATTTGGCGTTGAAAACTATGGGGGAGGTGCTATTGTTTATATGGCTGACAACCCACTTTTCCGTGCCTTTTGGGAAAATGGAAAACTGTTTGTTGCCAATGCCTTATTTATGGTAGGGCAGTAATCATTTGATTTGTATTCACGCCACCTCATAATTGAATTGGTATAAAGTATAATTTGTAGACTAATACGGTCGATCAATAATAACCCCATCCGAGCTAATTGGATGGGGTTATTATTTTCTAATCACTCTTGAATACGGTTTATGGAAGACCGGAATACTCAACGACACTATAAATTTGGAGTATAAAAGCATGGTAGCTTGGTACCTCTTCTTCTTTTTAAACTATTTCCAAAGAGCATTGAAATGGAAATCTCATGAGAACCCCCGGTAGAACCTCTAAGCTCAGAAACTGTGATGTCGTAGCTATATCCAATATTAAGCCCACTTCTTAATTGGATACCTGCGAGTAAAATTACGGACTCATCTCTATTGATAGTTCCAACTGCCCCAGCAGGAATTCCCCTATACCAAATGCCGGCATATATCGGCTCCAGAAACGTTTGAAAGCCGATGTCCATTTGTGCAAATGGACCCTGGGTCTTATAATTTGCCGCGAGGGTCACGCTTCGTTCCTGAAATGAATATTCTAATCTGCTTAATCTGCCTCCTTGTTTTAGAAAAAACTTATGCCCGGCATGAAAGGAAATGAACCTTGGAATTTTTGAATCATTGTCCACAAATGAATCATCGGGTTGGGTTAAATGATACACCGAAGCCCCTATCCAGCTATTATTGGAAAACAGTAACCCACCTGCACCTAAGTCAAAACCACGTCTTTGCCATTGGCCTTCGAAAAATTCACCTGAGCTTCCGGAAACCGTTCCACTCACAATATCAATCTGGTTTGAAAAAACCAATTCCTCAAAGTCGGCATCTTTTTGGAACACTCTTCCTTCCACGCCCATTCGGAATACCCAGTCACCTGATAACTCCAACATATGCGAATACTGAAGCCCAACGTAGGTGTAGGATAACTTGGCGATAGATTCCTCATGTCGCACGGCAATTGCTCCAAATCCATGAGCTGTCCCTTGAATAGCATGGTCTATATAGGCGGAACTTGTTTTTATCGTTTGGGCGAGTGCGGGCCATTGAATCCTTTGGTTAAACCCAAATCTCGACATCTCAATGGAACCGGCAAAGGCCGGGTTGAGGTATAGAGGCGCAGCATAGAATTGTGAGAACTGAGCATCCTGTCCCATCGTTCCATGGGAGAGCAAACAAACTACAAGCGATATGGTCAGACTTCTTAATCCTTTCATCTTACCAAAAGAAATGTACCCGTTTTCTCAATTTTCTGGTTGCTAAAGCTCTGTGCAACCATCTTATATGCATATCCACCCGAAGGAGCGTCTTTTCCCCTAACCTTACCATTCCAGCCACCATCTTCAAGGTTGGTTGAGCTATAGATTACTTCTCCCCAGTTATTATAAATGATCAAGCTAACTTCATTGAGACCAAAAAACTCTGGTGCTAGCTTGTCATTCTTGCCATCTCCATTTGGACTAAAGGCTGTCGGCATTATAATTTTGAACCCGACATCAACCATAATTTCTTCTTCAATTGTAAGCACACAACCATTAGAGTCTGAAATGGTCAGGGAAACCGTGTAATTGCCCACTTGGGTATAAGTGTAAGTCGGTGATTGGTCAGTTGAGGAATTACCATCTCCAAATTCCCAGAGCCAACTGATCACGTTGTCAGTAGGATGATCAATAAAGCTCACTGGTGTATTGAGTGTTACTGCTCCTGTAGGGTCGATCTGAGCAATAATTTCGATTTCGGAAGTGCCAAGTTCGGGTAGCTCAATATCAAAATTGACAATGGTTTCACAGCCATTAGCATCAACCACCCGAACCTGATGCTGACCCGTTCCCAATTTATTTCTTGAAGCGAAGCTGGTAGCCGAAAAATTATCCCAGAAGTAGGTATATGGTGTAGTTCCACCAATTACCTCAGCCGTAGCAGTTGCAGATATGGTTCTTTGCTCACAATCCAGATCAATCTGTGTTTCAAGGTTTATTTCCAATGGTAGTGGTTCTATGATCTCGATTCGTTCATTGGCCTGACAACCATTTGCGTCCGTAACAATTATATCATAAACCCCCGCTACCAAATCGGTAATATCCATTGTTGTAGCACCGCTAGACCACTGAAAGGTATATGGTGAAGTGCCACCAACAACAGTCAGGTCAATGCTACCATTGGAGTCTTGATTGCAACTTACATCCACTTTGGAAAACTGAATCTCAAGGGCATCGGGTTGATTGATCGAGATAGTTTCAGATGCCACACAGTTATTAGAATCCGTAACCATCAGGGTGTATTGGCCAGCCTGAAGTGCCATTAAATCTTCTGATGTAGCTCCTGTAGACCAGTTATAACGGTAAGGCCCCATGCCGCCAGTAACAGTTACATCCACTTCACCGGTAGGCTCACCGAAACAGGTCAAATCAACTTTGGTGAATGTTAAAGCTAGTTCTGTTGGCTCATTAAGTATAAAATCTAAAATCTCCTGACAACCGTTGTTGTCCGTCACTGTTACACTGTAATTCCCGGCTGCCAAATTCACCAAATCTTCCAAAGACGAGCCATTGGACCAAAGAAATGAATAGGGAGCAGTACCTCCTGTGACAGTCAAATCAATACTTCCATCCGAGGTGCCAAAACAGCTAATGCTGGACACAGTGCTTGTTGATTGAAGTACCAATGGTTCAGTGACCACCTGGCTAACATCTCTGACACAACCGGCCGCATCCGTCACAACAACCTGATAATTACCCGGACTTAACCCTGTAAGGTCCTCTGTCGTTGCTCCATTCGACCAGAGATAGGTATAGGGAGCGGTACCTCCGACTACACTAAGATCAAGGCTCCCGTCATTTGCTCCGAAACAAGTGATATTGACAGGGTCAACTGAAATAACAAGTTCATCGGGTTGAGTAACACTATAATTTTCAGTGCTGATGCAGCCATTGGCATCAACCACTGAAACCTCGTAAGATCCGGCCGTTAAATTGTGGATTGATGTGGCATCGGATGAATTGGACCAACTAATCTGATACGGAGCAGTGCCACCTGTAATTGATAGGGTTATGGATCCATCTGTGCCGCCAAAACAACTTACATCCCTTATGGTCTCATTAATTGATATCACATCCGGCTCGTTTACCTGAAATACCCGTATGATTTGGCATCCATTGGCATCTGTAATTGTGACATTGTATGATCCACTAACTACATCGGTCAAATCCTTTGTAGTACTTCCATTACTCCATAAATAAGTATAGGGAGCTGTGCCACCGGTTGGAGAAAGAGTTATTTGCCCATCCATTCCTCCAAAGCAGGACACATGCGAGGTGGTTCCGGTTGCTACCAGCTCGGATGGTGCGGTCAAAGTAATTCGTTCCACCAGTTGATTCCCCAGATCTGGTCGAATGATGTCATAATCACCTTGTGGGAGATTGAAAATATTCACCACATTGTCTTGAATATTCCAGCCGAGATTTGCAATAAAATTGGCCACACCCGAAGTCATCGAAAATGTCACTTTTGGACAGGCGTTTGCATCAGTGACCTCTACCAGTAACCCCAAAGCCAGACTAGGTGTTATTGTGAAGTTATAGGGTGATGTTCCTCCTGTCATTTCAAGACTTATACTACCATCGCTATCCCCAAAACAATTAATGTTGGACCTTGAAGATGTTACACTAATAGCATCAGGCTCAGAGAGGTTAATATTAAAGACCGATTGACAATTATTTGCGTCAGAAACAAGTACAGAATAATCTCCAGCGGACAATCCAATAACATCTTCAGTTGTGGCCCCATTTGACCAAAGATAGGTATAGGGAGCAAGGCCCCCGGAAACTGAAAGATCGATGCTTCCATCGGTACCTGAATTACAGGTCACAGATGTATTGGTGGCACTTAATATAAGTGAAGAGTCTTCATTGACATTAATTAAAGCTGCCTGAGTACATGCACTTGCATCCGTCACCATCACCTCATACACGCCAACTGATAATCCTGAAATGTCCTCGCTGGTTGCTCCATTATTCCAACTGTAGGTATAAGGTGCCGTTCCTCCTGAAACAGTCAGATCAATCTGACCATTGGTGCCTCCATTACACCCGGCATCAATCACGATTGATGACAGTTGAATTTGGGTGGGTTCATTGATACTATAAGCCTTGGCTGTAGTACATCCGTTTGCATCTGTTATGATCAAATTATAGCTGCCCGGTGATAGGTCACTTATATCTTCTTGATTTGATCCATTGTCCCAGCTATATGAATATGGGCCCAGACCTCCGGAAACAGTAATATCAATATTACCATTATTGGCTCCCTGGCAGGTCACATCAGATACTATCGAAGTTATACCTAAGGCAGTGGGTTCAGTCAATGTGAAATTATGGCCCTGAGTACAACCGTTGGCATCGGTGACCATTACACTATAGGCACCTGCGACCAGACCACTAATGTCTTCTAGCGTTTGTCCGTTATTCCAATTGAAGGTATAAGGAGAAGTACCACCAGCAACGGTAAGGTTAATTTCCCCATCAGCAGCTCCGTTGCAGCTTACATCTATAAAAGTGCCAGAAACTGTGAGTTCCAAAGAAGGTTCTGAAACTACAATTCCAGGAATAGTCAGACAGCCATTCGCATCTGTAATAGTCACGCTATAGCTGCCTGCCGGTAGGGTTGTTACATCTTCCGTAGTGGCTCCAAAATCCCAGATAAAATTGTATGGTGCGGTGCCTCCGGATACTGTCAGGTCGATGCCACCGTCACTCCCATTCTTGCACAGCACATTTTGCACAGAAAAGGATGCCTGAATATCTGAAGAGGGTTCGGTAATTGTAACCGAAGTATTATCAGTACAGCCATTGGCATCAGTTACCGTTACGGTATAACTTCCTGCCGTTAAATTGTTTATGTCCTGAGTGGTTGATCCATTTGTCCAATTATAACTATAGGGAGCAACACCACCAGTTGTCGTCAAATTTATGCTACCAGTGTTACCACCGGTACACAAAACATCGGTCTTGCTTGTCGATAAACTCAGGACCGATGGCTCGGTGATGGTTACCAGGGTATTGTCCATGCAGCCATTGGCATCTGTTACTGTAACTGTATAGCTCCCTGCTGATATAGCCGAAAGATCTTCGGTAATGGCTCCGTTGTCCCAACTGTAACTGTATGGACCCGTGCCCCCTGTTACTGTCAAATCTATGCTACCTGTACTGCTCCCATTACAATCCACATTCACCTGACTGGTAGACAGGCTCAAGGCCGTTGGCTCACTCACCACAATACCCGTTATTCGAATACAACCATTTACATCTGTGATTGTCACGCTGTAGCTCCCGGCAGCAAGGTTCGTAACATCCTCCGTTATTGCTCCTGTACTCCAGGCGTAGGTATATGGGGCAGTACCACCTGATACTATCAAATCTATACTACCTGTACTGTTCCCATTACAATCCACATCGATCACTGCTGTGGTAGCCGTAACAGTAGTGGCCGGTTCGGTGATGGTAACTAGCAGGTTATCAGTGCAACCATTCCCATCCGTAACCGTCACAGTATAGCTACCTGCCAAAAGGGCTGAAAGGTCTTCGGTCGAAGCTCCATTGTCCCAACTATAACTGTAAGGTGCTACGCCACCTGAGACCGTCAGGTCAATACTGCCATCAATATCTCCTTTACAGGTTACATCTATCTTGGTAGCCGAAAGGTTGAGCGCTGTGGGCTCGGTGATTGTTACACTCGTATTATCTGTACAACCATTCGCGTCTGTTACTGTAACCGTATAACTGCCTGCTGTTAAGGAGGAGATATCTTCGGTACTTGATCCGTTGTCCCAGCTATAGCTGTAAGGACCTGTGCCCCCTGTGACTGTCAGATCAATACTGCCCGTACTGTTTCCATTGCAATCTACATTCACTTGAGTGGTCGAAAGGCTGAGTGCTGTGGGCTCGGTGATTGTGACCAGAGCATTGTCGGTGCAGCCATTCGCATCTGTTACTGTAACTGTGTAGCTGCCCGCTGTTAAAGAGGAGATATCTTCAGTACTTGAGCCGTTGTCCCAGCTATAGCTGTAAGGGCCTGTGCCCCCTGTGACGGTCAGATCAATACTGCCCGTGCTGTTTCCATTGCAATCCACATTCACCTGAGTGGTCGAAAGG
>JAJCYM010000021.1 GCA_029262895.1 Roseivirga sp. | reverse complement strand
CTATGATGATCAACCTGAGAGGTTCTTACAACAATCTGGCATGGCTTCTATCATCAATGGGGGCATTCAGAGATGCCCTAGAACATGCGGAAAAAGCAATTGAAGTCATCAACGCAACTTCTCCAAATCCCGAGCCTATGCTAGGCGAGACCTATCATTTAATTGCCACAATCTACGATGCCCAAAACTATGTGGAAAAAGCCATTTCATATGACCTTCAGGCGCTGGCACTGATGAAAAAAGCGAATCCAGACAATCCTGCCAGTATCTATACCATGATAGCCTTAGGAAATCAATATATAAAGAGTGAAGAATGGTCAAAATCTGTAATCATGCTACAAGAGGGCCTGGATTTGAGCCTAAGGCTATTTGGAAAGAATTTTGTGCATACAGGCTGGGCTTATTACGGACTGGGTAAGCACTATATGAAACGTAAAAATTACGACTTAGCATTTAAAAATTTTGCAGAAGCACTAGCAATTCATGGCAAGCTTAATCCCCAGAGTCAGGGTTATGCCAACGCACTTTTTGATTATGGCAAAACACAGTTCGACTTGGGTGATGAGACAGAAGGCAGGCAAAATATGCAAAAAGCCTTGAGCATCCTGAATTTGGTTGACGGAGGATATGGTAGTTCTATCTATGCAAACTATCAGGACTACGGCAATCGCATGTTCAGAAAACAAAAGTTTGATTCTGCTATACATTACTTTCACCGTGGAATAATGGCCTTCTCCAGGAGCTTCAAAAATCCCGATCCAAAGAAAAACCCATCCTTCAAAATTCATGATAATCCTCCGGCATTATTGCACTCCTTGGTAGATAAAGGGCTTTCTTTTGAAGCAAAGGCCATCACAGAGAATGATCCAGCAAGTCTTAAAATAGCATATCAAACAATCCTGACAGCCGATAGCATTGCCGACAGAGTGAGAGGCATTAATACTTATTTTGATGACCTATCCAGCTTTCAAACTGAAATCTCAAGAGTCAACGAGTCAGGAATTAGAATGGCACATGCATTGTATCAAAAGGAAGCTTCCGAGGACTATATCAATAAGGCCCTTTATTTTCAGGAAAGAAACAAATCCAATCTTCTATTGGAGAGATTACAAGCCAATCAGGCCCTGAATACCCCCGGTATGCCCAAGGCCTTACTCACCAGAGTTGAAACCTTGGAAGCCAATATCGCTTATATTGAGTCCGAAATCTACAGAGAAGAACTTAAGGATTTAGAAGAACAGAATGCGCTAAAACTGAGCGATTATAAAGCCAACCTGTTCGAATCGCGACAGGAGTATCAAGTTCTTCTGGCAAAGATGGAAAAAGAGCACAGAAATTATTTTGATGCTAAATACAACAAGGAATACGTCAATATTCAACAAATACAGGACAATCTCTTAAGTGATAATGATTTGATGCTCAGCTATCAGATTGATCTCGATGATACACTCCTATTCACTTTCGAAATTGACAGGAACAACGTCACACTCAAACGAGTCCCGCTGGAAACCTCTTTCATCAACAAAATCGATGAATATATTAAGGCCCTGCACAATCCTTCGAATGATCCCCAACAAGCTAAACAGTTCGCAGCACTGAGTCTATATTTACGGAATATCCTATTGCCCAATCAGACAACCTTAGATGCATTTGACAACCTCATTATTATACCTGATAATGTTCTAGGCTTACTGCCATTTGAATCACTTATACTTACAGGGAATAAGGACCCCAGGAACTTTAGGGATTTTGATTACCTCATAAAAAGTCATCAGGTAAGCTATGCGAACTCGGCAACTCTCCTATGGAGACAGACCGAAACAAACAGCGCATTCCGAAATAATGAAATCCTGGCATTTGCCCCTAATTTCGAACAAGCCGGATTGTTGGCATCCAACATCCAAATAGACTCTATTCGGGGTGGATTGGGTACGCTCGCCTGGACTGAAAATGAGGTTACAAATATTGGTAACCACTTTACGACAAGGTCACTTCTAGGCATTGATGCTACAGAAAAAAAGTTTCGAGAATTGAGCTCTGATTATTCCGTTGTTCATGTGGCAAGTCATGGGCTTTTGAATCAGGATGATCCTATGTACTCCAAGCTGGTATTTTCGCCAAATAATACAGACTCCATCAACGATGGTTACCTCAATACTCAAGAGGTTTTTAATATGAAAATTCCCGCAAAAATGGTTGTACTGAGTGCCTGCAATACTGGCTCTGGTAATGTCATTTCAGGTGAAGGTGTTTTAAGTCTGGCTAGTGGGTTCTTTTATGCCGGAGCACGAAGTTTGGTCATGACCTTATGGACTGCCAATGATCAAAGCACGGCAAGCATCATGGATGATTTTTATAAAAACCTATCTAATGGAAATGCTAAATCCGTTGCTCTCAGAAACGCAAAGTTATCCTATCTCGAAGAAGCCGATGCGCTGAGGTCGCATCCCTATTATTGGGCCCACTTTCTGGCCAATGGCAACAACGAACCGATTGTTGCTAAAAGCAAAATATGGATTTACTTGTTAATCGTTGGAGCTTTGATCCTCACCATAGGAGTTCAATCAAGAAGAAAAAAGACAGTTGTTTAAATCTTTTTTAGCAACTCCTGCATTGAAGTTGTCTCTATGAGTTTACTCCTTATCTCACCAATAGGCACACGAATCTGACTCAGGTCATCCCTATCCCGAATGGTCACCGTGTTGTCTTCCAAGGTCTGATGATCAACAGTGACGCAGTACGGTGTGCCAATAGCGTCTTGTCTTCGGTATCGCTTGCCAATGGCATCTTTTTCATCATACTGGCAGTTGAAATCAAGCTGTAACAGACGTAAAATTTCTCGTGCTTTTTGTGGTAAGCCTGAATCTTCCTTTTTCAATAGAGGCAAAATTGCCACTTTGTATGGCGCAAGAGCTGCCGGAATTTTGAGCACTGTCCTTTCGCTGCCATCTTCCAATATTTCTTCAGTATAGCTTGTAGAAAGAATCGCTAAAAACATTCTGTCCAGTCCGATAGACGTCTCTACAACATAAGGCACATAATTTTTATTCTCTACCGGATCGAAGAACTGTAATTTCTTTCCTGAATGTTCCTCATGCGCCTTAAGGTCAAAGTCTGTCCTTGAATGTATACCTTCCAATTCCTTGAAACCCATTGGAAAATTAAACTGAATATCGGCCGCAGCATTAGCGTAGTGTGCCAAATTGATATGGTCGTGAAAGCGATAGTTTTCCTCCCCTAAGCCTAATGCATTGTGCCAGGCCATACGCTTAGCCTTCCAGCTTTCATACCACTCCATTTCTTCACCGGGCTTGACAAAAAACTGCATTTCCATCTGCTCAAACTCCCGCATTCTGAAAATAAACTGGCGCGCAATAATCTCATTTCTGAAGGCTTTACCAATCTGGGCAATCCCAAACGGGATCTTCATTCGGCCGGTCTTTTGAACGTTCAGGAAGTTGACGAAAATACCCTGAGCCGTTTCTGGTCTGAGGTAGATTGTACTGGCACCATCGGCAGTTGAACCCATCTCTGTGGAAAACATCAGGTTGAACTGGCGAACATCTGTCCAATTCTTAGAACCTGAAACAGGATCTGCAATACCCAGCTCTTCAATTAAAGCCTTAACGTCATCTAAATCTCCCGTCTCCAATCCCTTACCCAGGCGATTGTTAATCTCATCAATCTTTGCCTTGTTCCTGAGCACATTTGGGTTAGTGGCCAAGAATTGTTCTTGATCGAAATCATCACCAAAACGTTTTACTCCTTTAGCGACCTCCTTATCGATTTTAGCTTCGATTTTAGCTATATAGTCTTCTACTAAAACATCAGCACGATAGCGTTTTTTGGAATCTTTATTGTCTATCAAAGGATCATTAAAAGCATCTACATGACCGGACGCTTTCCAGGTAGTGGGGTGCATAAAAATGGAGGCATCAATGCCCACAATGTTTTCATGCATTTGCACCATGGCTTTCCACCAATATTGCTTGATGTTATTTTTTAGTTCCGACCCATTCTGACCATAATCATAAGCCGCGCCTAATCCGTCATAGATTTCGCTGGAAGGAAATATGAAGCCATATTCTTTCGCATGACTTGCTATTTTCTTGAGTTGATTATCGTCATTCTGTGCCATGCCGCAAAGATATGTAAAAGACCTTCAGCAACTAAAAACTCTTATTAAAAATGAAATGATGGTTTTGGAGTTATTATTAATAAACCAATAACGCACAAGGGTGTCTAATTAAATGCTTCTTATCTTTACTAACCAATGAGCCGGAAAATCAAGATCTTCATTTTAGTGGTCATTTTGGGTGTTGGTCTTAAAATTGGTTGGGATCAGTACCAGCTTTTCAAGACCAAGCAATTCAGCCCGGCTGCTAAAGCCATTTATGAAACGGCTCAAATTTATATTGAAGTAGACTATTCGAGGCCTCACAAAGCAGGCAGGGTGATTTTTGGAGATTTGGTACCCTATGGCCGATGGTGGCGCACCGGAGCCAATGAGCCAACACAAATTGAGCTTTCAAGAGATATCTCCTTTTCCGGTTCTGTACTTAAAGCAGGTCTTTATTCCGTGGTAACTATTCCTGAAGCAGATTCCTGGACCATCGTTTTCAATAACAGAATTCCCGATTGGGGCACTTTTTACTTTCCAAAGGACGATGAACTTCGGGTGACGGCATTTGTGGAAACCCTGCCGCAAGAGGTGGAACAATTCATCATTGATTTTTCTGAGGAAGATGGTATCCCCACCATGATCTTCGCCTGGGATCGTGTGAAGGTTGCCGTCTACTTCAATGTACTCTGACATATTCCAGATATTTTCCCCTAAGGGGAAGTAGCTCCTCTGTCAAATTTTTTTGACTAGTCGCTAAACCTTTTTCCAAGGTTTCTATCCAAACAGCAAACAAAATTTATAGGAATATGAGGTCATTAAAATATATAGTACTGCTTATGCTCTTCGTGGTTGGAGTTACTGCACAAGCACAACAAAAGACTTTGCTGGAAACTGAGGTGTTGGCAAAGCAACTAGAATTGAGTGCCAAGCAAAAAACAGATTTGGATAAGCAACTTAAGGAGGCAAAGGCAGAAAAAGAGGCGATGCAGGTAAAAATAAAAGCATTTCAGGAGGAGATGAAACGCGATGCCTTCGTGAAACGACAAGAACGTGAGGCTAAGATGAAGTCAATTTTGACTCCGGAACAATTGGCCAAATGGCAAGAATTAAAAAAGGTAAGTGCCAAAAAAATGAGAGCCCAAAGAGGCCAGCGAGGTGATAACCCTGGTAGACGTCAGTTTAGAGGACAACAAGGAAACCGTCAAGGCCAGGGGCGGGGGCAATTCAGAGGTCAACTACGATCCAGAGGACAGGGGCAATTCCAAGGAAGGGCTTTGCAAAGGGGCAATCAGTTCAGCGGGTTTTCACCAGACCCGCAGCAAAGGCAGGAAATGAGAAAGAGATTCCAAGAGTTTATGAAACAAGAGCAAGAGAAGAAGGAAAAAGGAGGAGACGGAAATTAGTTTGTTTGTTAGCTGTAGTTATAGGTAGTTTACAGCGAGGGGCTGTCTCAAAAGGCGGCCCCTCAATTTTTCTATCTTGGTCCAAGTCACAGACTTGAACCACCTATTGAATATAACTTATAACCAGCCTAAATCTCTTTATTCTCTTCAACCGAAAGACAAAATCCGCTGCCGTGGACATTTGTTATTTTCACTGCAGGGTCAAGTAAGAGGTATTTCCGCAACTTGGTGATATAAACATCCATGCTTCTGCCTGTAAAATAATTATCCTCCTTCCATATTTTCAAAAGAGCCTCATCTCTGGGAGTCACGCCATTGATATGCTCACATAGCAATTTAAGCAGTTGTGCCTCCTTAGGGGAAAGCACAGCCACATGGCCATTATGAGAGATCTCCCTCAGGTCATAGTTGAAATCCAGAAGACCAATTTTATATTTATCAGGCTCACTCCTTTGACCCGAATTGTCATTCCTCTTTAAAATGGCCTTGATTTTATGCAGTAATAATTCTGAATCAAAAGGCTTAATCACGTAATCATCCGCTCCTATTCTATACCCGATGAGTTGATCCTCCTTCAGAGCCTTGGCGGTAAGAAAGATAAGCGGGATATCTTTATCAGCGTTCTTAATCTCGCGACCAAGCGTAAAGCCATCCTTATATGGCATCATGATATCAAGAATGCACAAGCTAAATGGACCTTTATGATTAAAGTCACGCCAGCCTGAAGAACCATCAGGGCTGAGTACTACCTGAAACCCGTCAAGCTCTAAATAGTTCTTCAACACCAATCCAAAATTGACATCGTCTTCAACCAGCAATATGCGCTCCTTTTTAGCTTTCATGCGCTATGGGGATAAACAAGGTGAATTTAGTCCCATTGCCAGCCTCGCTCTTCAACTTTACATGACCCCTGTGCAATTCTATAATGGACTTAACGTAACTCAGGCCCAAACCAAAGCCCTTCACAGTATGGATGTTTCCGGTCGGTATTCGATAAAATTTCTCAAACACCTTTTGTTGAAATTCTTTGCCCATTCCTATTCCATTGTCCTCAATTGAAACCACCACCTCAGTCTCCTCTCGTGCTGTGGAAATAAGAATTTTTGGTCGTTTGCTTGAGTATTTGACTGAATTGTCCAAAATGTTCAAAATGACATTGGTCAAATGCGTGGCATCACCCAGAATTTCTAGCTTCTCCTCAAACAGGTTGAATTCCAACTGTCCCCTTTTTGCCTCCAGAGAAAGCTCCGCGGATTTCTGGCAGTTACGAATAACCTCGTTCAAATCAATGATGGTCATCTTCAGTTCAAGCTGCTCCTTATCCAAGAGCGAAGTCTGCAGAACAGCTTCTACATGATCATTCATTCTCAGACTTTCCTCTTTAATGATCTTTGAGTAGACCATCAATTGATCCCTGTCTTCCAAAACAGCAGGATTGTTGATGGAATCAGCAGCCAGATTGATTGTGGCAATGGGTGTCTTAAACTCATGAGTCATGTTGTTGATAAAGTCATTTTTTATCTCCGAAAGGTTTTTTTGTCTGATAAAGGCCTGAACAACAACAGTAAATGCCACAACTATAATTATCATGAAGATCAGCGCCAGGATTATAACCGTGCTTGAAGATCTCAACAAATAGAAGCGCTTTCCGGAAAACGAAAGTACCAGGTCAGCATCTTCATAGCCCAGGTCATTTTTAGGAAATAAATTAGTGATATATGCCTTTTCGATTGGCAATGAGCCATCAAAGTCCTGGCTCTTATAAATCAGATTGGAAGTTTCTCTATCTCTAACACCCAATTCGAACGGCAAAGTAATTCCTCTGTTCTCAAAAGCACTTTTGAGTAATGAGTCCAGCGGCATTTTGGGAATTTGTTCAGAGAGTATATAAGGTGAATTATTGATTTGAACGCTGACATTTGAGCCACTGTCAGATATATCCACTGTATTGCCATTCATCTGGGCTGTCATTTGGCCAAACAAATCTGCACTCATGGCATTTTCTGAGGAGGAATCGGCATCGTTCACTTCCAGTGACTCTACCCTTAGATTACCTTTCTGATTATTTGAGGAAGATGCATTCTCAGAGGCACCGGTGGTGAAGGAGATTCTACCCTCATTAGCCACAATTTCCTGGATCAATCGGTTTGTTTCAATTCGCTCAAGGCTTTTTGAAGCATCGGTGATTACATCATAGACTTGTTGATCAAACTGGGTCTCGGTAATCTTCAACGCACTCTGAATCCAATGCAGTTGCAGCACTATCAACCCAATAAGCGCCATGCTCATGGCTATCACGATGTTCCTGATTAGTTTCCCTCTCACGCTGTAAAAATATTAATTAACTGGCCCTCGCTCAGAACTTTAACATTTCCTTAACAAGGTTTAAGGAGTCCTTAACAAGATCCATTCTGGCCACTCTCTAGGTTTGTACAACACATTCAAAACCAGTTCAATTATGAAAAAGACAATATTAATCATCTGCCTCTTTTCCTGTTTTCAAGCATTGGGACAGGAAGATATCACAATAAATTTCGATGCAGAAACCCAATATACAAATGTTCGGGCCAGAGGCTTCAGAGTGCTATACAAGTTGGAAGGCAATAACATTTATTTCAAACAAGACACTGCCAACTATGACATTACTCTTCCTAGGAACTTCAAGGCAAAAAATCCAGCTTATGGATTTCTGCGCTTTACCGGCAAAACGGAAAATGCCTTGGAGAACTATATTCTATTTCTTGTAGACGACTACAAATCATACTTCCCCAACATCTATTTTGACTACAATAACAACCTGGACTTTGGAGATGACAATGACGCTTCGATAAAGTTTGGTTCGGATTCTATAGCAATGGCCGCTATACCTAACCCTTCTGTCAAAAATGCGGTAGCACAAATCAAGTTGAAACGCCTTGACTTAGACGATGGGGATCAGAAGAATCAACTTGAAGGAATGCTTCAGCCAAAGGGTATTCACTTAGATAAGGTAGAAGCAACAAGCATTGATTATTGGTACAGTGATGAGGACAAAAACAGCAAAATCATTGATGTTGAAATAAACAACCAGATGGTCAAGCTTGGATTGAATGATTACAATGGCAATGGACTATTCAACGATATGGATGAGGATCGTGTAATGGTTGGTGATTATGAAAAAGGTTTTATTTCTCAAAGAAAGCCTGAAGGTGCACACATCTACCAACCTCTAATGCTGATACCTCTTGCCGGCAAAATCTATGAAGTAACTGAAATAAGCCCAACCGGTGACTTTATAAAACTGAGTGAGAGCAATAGAGAATTTTCGGCTGGGATTTCAGATGGTGATCCTTTACCTGATACTATGGTGAAATTTCTGGGTAATCCGAGCTATACCGTACCCTTGACGGCTGTATTAGCCTCAAAGAAAAAATATGTGCTCCTGGACTTTTGGGGAAGTTGGTGCAAGGCTTGTACTATCAATCTGCCTAAACTTAAAGACCTGGCTGAAAAACATAAAGACAACTTAATAGTGCTTGGGCTCAATTATGGCGATACTCCCGAGATGGCAATGGATTTTATTAAAAACAAGAATGTAAGCTGGCCAAATGCGGTCCTTTCCAAAGAGCTAATGGAACAATTAAAAGTGGAGGGCTTTCCCTCTTATACACTCGTAGATCCAAATGGAAAGATCATATCACTCAGAACCACTTTGGACAAAGTTGAAGAGTTGATTATTAACAATTAAATCAAGACAACAAGCTTATCAAAAGGCGTTGTGAACTTTCCTGTTCGCAGCGCCTTACTCTTTCCAGTCCGTTTCATTTTTAGGGCCCATTTTCTTCTCAGCAGATTTCAGCAGGGTCTTCGAGTCGAATGCTTCACCGCCCTTAACCACTTTCACCACATTTCGAGTGTTCTTAATATCGTCTAAAGGGTTTCCATTGACTATAAATACATCAGCCAGTTTGCCAACGGCAATGCTGCCCAATTTATCTCCCATTCTGAGTGCCTGAGCACCATTGATAGTGGCAATGCGAATCACATCTGCGTTTGGAATGCCTATGCTATTTAAAGCTTCCATCTCCCTGTGCGAACTGAACCCGGCAATGTATTCACCGACAGATGGGTGGTCAGTGCCAAGACTGATTTTGCCCCCTTTATCAAAGTACTTCTTAACCGTTTTCTTTTTCACGTCAAATATCTTCTGAAACATGTCCAGCTTCTGTCTGGTATTGGTCGTGAGTTCTTCTGAATAATCGGTGAGGTACTTTCGCTCATTGTGCCAATAATCATAAAACTCCTCCCTATGACCGTAGTAACCATAGGCGGTAAGCGTAGCATCCAGATATACATTGTTATTTATGAACAAATCAATTTGCTTGTCCACTCTCGGATCATCCGGATCAAGATTTTGCAGACTGGCATAGGCGCTTTTGTCATTCGTTAAGGCGTCACCTCCCAGAAAGTGTTCAATGCGATCGATACCCATTTCGATAGCGTCTCTTGGATTTACTGTGTTTCTAAATCCCGAGCCTAGGTGCCCTGTTACAGTAAGTCCGTGTTTATGAGCTCTTTCAATCAAGGCCTTTAATAATTCAGGTGTAATGCCTTTTGCTTTAAATCCGGCTACGCCAAGTTCTGCCCATTTATCGACAGCCTTGTAGACGTCTTGCACGGTAGTATTAGGGTCCCAGCCCGGCAGTGCCGTGCCGAAATAGGGTCCGGAGCTGTGAATTCTAGGGCCAATCTTCTCCCCCCTGTTAATGGCTCTTCGGGCTTCGAGCATTACTTCGGGTTCAATTTCTCCTCCGGGAAAAGTTGAGGTTACCCCATTGGCCAAAAATATAAGTGGATTGGCTTCTACCTCATCCTTTCGAACCTTATTAAACGTAACTCTGTAATGAGCATGGAGATCAAATATACCCGGCAGGATATACTGATTATTTGAGAGCCTGATTCTCTCGAAACCTCGTGCATTTCTCAGGTTCGAATTCACGCTAACAAATTTTCCGCTTTTGATGATGATTCCCCGATTGGCTACCATTTGCCCAGTCTCGGTGTCGAAATAATGCCCTCCGGTTATGTAGAGGTCCTGTGAAAACCCATGGATAGATACCAGAAGGAATACCGCCCAGAAAAAGGGTCTGAAAATATTTGATCTCATAACAAAGGTTTTAACGAGTTTGAACCCGACTTCAATATAGAAGACTATGACTCAAATTTCAATGAAACTTGTTCGAGGCTCTCATTGGAGCCTACCATGGTGAGTGTATCTCCAATGCGCAAGCGTGTGTAGCCATGCGTAATCAACATTTGACCACCCCGCTTCACGGAAAGAATAATAATGTCTGAAGGCAGGCGCAAGTCGCGAAGCGGCAGTCCACGAAGGTCCTTGTTCATCACCTCCACATCCATGGTATCCTGATTTTCCTGCATACCCAATAACAAAGATGCGGCTTGTGGCGAACGCACGAAATGGTCCATCAAACTGACAATGGCGGTCGTAGGATCTACAATCAGGCAATCCAGTTTATGAAATTTCTCAAAATTATATCGGTGATTGAGCCTGACCACCACATCTTTCGTACCTACATGCTCATAAATGATTTCGGCTACCTTCAAATTCTCTTCATCTGTCAACATCAGCACTACGGCCTCAGCTTTTTCAATATCTGATTCAACCAAGTTCTTCAGCTCCAATTCTGGCGTATAGATGATTTTTACATCCGGGAAGTCGTCAAAGTCCAATTCCTTCCTTTTGGTTAAAATCTCTGCATCCCAACCATGCTCCATCAGCTGTCTGGCCAAAGCCACAGACTGAGGCTCGAAGCCAATAATTATAGCATCCCTGACACCGTCAAAATGAGGTGCATTCGCCTTCGTGTGGCCTTCACCCACCAAGTTAATCGACCACTTGAACAATGGTGGCCCTACAAATTGATTAAGCACAATCACTGCAATAACGATAGTGGCAAATTCATTTCCCCAGGCTGGAAATGTATTGGCAACAATGGTGGCCAGGCCTAGTCCTACACCAGCTTGAGTTACATAAGGCATCCAACCTATTCGTAGAAACAAAGGACTTTCTTTAGCCAGGATTCCACCGACATAAGAACCAATAATCATGGTTACCAGTCTCAGCCCGAATAGCAAGAGGGCAACTCCAATTACTTTCGGTAGAATGTCCAGGGAAACACTGGCCCCTGTAAGGGTAAAGAAGGCGATATAGACAAGCGGCCCTACCTCCTCTAAAATCTTGATGAACTCGTACCTGAAACGGCTATAGTTCGTAACAAGGAAGCTCCCGATTATACATATTAACAGCGGTTCGATATGAAACTCGAATCCGATCAGTGCCTCGCTTTCATGCTTAAATAGATAATAAAGGGCATAAACACCGTATCCCGTTGCCAGGGTTAATGCTGTTTTAATAAGCTTATTCATTCTAAGGCTTAGAATGAGTGTAAGAATCTTACCCACGAGATATCCCAGGCCAAATGATGCAGCCAATTCTGCGATAAGAATCACCAGAAACATTATGCTGAATTCATCCCCTCCAACTAATGCCTTTGAGACCGAAAGACACACCGCAAAAAGCAAGATGACCAGAAAGTCCTTCACCACGGTAACTCCCATGGCTGTTTGAACAAACGGGCCCTTGGCCCTCATTTCATTGATAACTGCGATAGCCGAAGCCGGAGATCGGGCCACGAATATTGTGCCCATGAGAATGGCCACAGCCACCTTACCAGCAGTGTTCATGTCGCGCATAAAGGCGATCTGATCGGCCAAAAAGAAGATGGCAATCGAGCTTACCACAAAAGTGACTACAAGCTGTCCAAAAGTCATCCATTTGATGCTCTTGAATCGACTTCTTAGTTCCTTTAAATAGAGCTCTGCAGCTGCTGCAAAAGCAATAAAGGCCAGAGAAATATCATTAATGAATTGAAGTCCAGTACCCGAGCCTTCGGGAAGAAGCTTAAAAATGAAAGGTCCGGAAAACAGTCCAATCACCAAAAGGCCAGTAATAAAGGGCAGTTTTGCCTTTTGAAAGAAGCCTGCAATTTGTTTGGCAGCAACTGCCACAATTGCAAATCCTCCTAATAACAGCAAGGTCTCCTGTAGTTCGGTCATAAGGTTGAGTTAGTGTCTTTTCAACACCAAAATCAAAATAGGTTAAGCTTTGAAAATAGTAAATTGCCTTCTGACTACCTCACTTGGCAGTCAAAAGATTGGCTATTTTTCTTTGGTATTGATTGTAATACCATGAGTGAGTGTCTTGTGTACGGGACAGCGATTGGCAATTTCAATGATCCTGGCTCTTTGTTCTGTTGTAAGATTCCCAGTCAGCTCAATTTCACTATCTATAAATTCCATTTTGCTCTTCCGATCTTCAGGGTTCCGGGCATCATGATCATACCTCTTTTCCCTTGTCAGGTGAACCTTTACCTCGTCCAGATCAATTCCCTTATGATTGGCATATAGACGAATGGTCATGGCCGTGCAGGCTCCCAGAGCTGAAACCAAGAGATCATAAGGGGTGCCTCCCAAGTCGGTTCCCCCTACACTTTTGGGTTCATCGGCAATCAAATAATGCCCCGATGCCTTAATTTCCGTTAATAAGCCGTTTTCCCTCTCATTGCGGACCACAGCTTGCATATCGGTCTCCAACTCATCCGGCTTTGCCATTTCTATATACCTCGATGTCCATGCAGCAATCATTTCACCTGCATAGAGGGAGTCCTCTTTTCTGGATAAAAGGTGGTCAGCACCATCAAGCGAGATATAGCTTTTGGGATGCATGGCAGCATTATAGATTTTGGCTGCATTAGAAATGTCGACTGTGTCATCCTGAGGAGAATGAAGAATGAGCAGGGGTTTTTTAAGTGTCTTCACTATAGAAGCCAAATCATTTTTCTCCAGGTCGTCAATAAATTGCTTTTTGATTGTAAATGGTCTTCCCCCAAGAGACACCTCAGCTTTCCCATTAGATTCAATCTCTTCCAAAGAACTTTGGAAAAGGTGTTTCACATGAGGAGGATCAGCCGGAGCACCAATGGTCGCTATTGATTTAATCTCAGCAATTTTTGAGGCGGCCATAAGCACAGCTGCACCACCCAAAGAATGGCCGATTATAATTTGTGGAACTTCATAATTTTCTCGCAGATAGTTAGCCGCCTCCACCAGGTCTTCAACATTTGATGAAAAGTTAGTGTCGGCAAATTCTCCCTCGCTTTCTCCCAAGCCGGTAAAGTCAAAGCGGAGGACCGCAATGCCCTTTGCGGTAAGTGCTCTGCTAATATTGGTTACTGCCAATAGGTTTTTCGTACAGGTGAAGCAATGGGCAAAAATGGCATAAGCCGAAGGCAGTTTATCAACAGGTTGCTCTAACCTTGCCGATAGCAAAAGACCCTCCGCATTGGTGAATTGCAGTTTGATGGTTTTCATAAAATTGGAATTGTGTGCTAATTATCAGCTCTCAATTTAATGATTGTGCTGGTATAGAGAGATACGAAGAAAGGAACCGTGTAAGTAATAAAGAACTTACCCACCTGAAGCTTCTCAATATCAAGATTAAAGATGCATTCGGGCTGGTTGATACAGTTCAAAATAGTGCCAACAATAAGACTCATCTTCAATGCGATGATCACATTGGAGCGGTCGAGCATAACGCTGAGGATCCTATTTCTCTTAAAAGACACCATTTTTGGTTCTGAATATTACGCAAAATTCCCCTCTTAGGCTGACAATCCGTGTCCGCCAACTATCATTTAGTTTATAATTCGCTTATTTTGGACGACAAACATCGATGCAAGCCAACAAAACCTTCAGTATAGCTATTCAAATGTGCATTTACATGGCATTCAAAGGAAAGGATCGTTATTCCTCCAATGAGCTTGCTGAAAGTGTTAAAACTAACCCGGTTGTGATTAGAAGGCAACTGGCTGCTCTAAAAAAAGCCGGACTGGTGCACAGCCAGAGTGGCCCTTCCGGAGGTTTTTTTCTCAAAAAATCGCCAGAGGAAATCACACTTTGGGACCTGTATTTGGCAACAAGGGAGGGTGCTTTTTTCAAACGCCCAAAGCCAAATCCAAACTGCGAGGTAAGCAGCAACATGAAATATCTGGTTGAAGAACATTTTGGAGAAGCTGAAACAAGCATGAAACCAAGTTTCGAAAAAACAACGATCGCTAATCTCTCGCAAGACTTGCAAAAGCTAGTGAATTGCTAGTCAGCGTTGATCCATTATACGGCCAGATTGAACCCGAAAATAATTCTATGGCTCAATCCCCAAAACTCCACTCTATTTATAAATCGTTGAAACGATTTTGTGAGCCTAGACTGGTGAACCCAGGGTTTAAACCCTGGGTTATTGATGCTGTCATTTGAAACCAATGGTTTCAACCATTTTCAACAGTCTAAATTCTTAGAACTCGGCAAAACAGGCTACTCCCCCTATTGCATAAAGCGGGTTAAAATTTTGAGGTGGATAAGGGTAAGATACCCTCTGAATGTCATTAATATGATCTGCCTATAATTTAAACCGCTCAATGACGACTGATTGTTGTCTCGGTTAATGAGGAGGAAATACCGGACGCATAAACTCTCAGGAAGTACGAGTGATTATATATAGATCAATGGAGGCTGTCTCAAAAGGCAGCCTCTCAACTTTTCTACACAACTATATTCGGTCCATTTTAGTGTCTCAAAATTAATCACTCAAGTTTGTAATCTGCATGGTTCCAAGTCACAGACTTGAAACATTCACAGACTGAAACATTCAGCGAATATAATTTGGTGATGACCAGCCTCAATTTCTTTTTGATACAGCCTCTCAGGAATTTGTTGAGGCCATTCAAACAAATATCTTTGCAGCCGGATTTCTACTGGGAGTCATATGCAAAAAACAAAGACAGGGGTTTTAATCGTGAATCTGGGTACCCCGGATAGCCCTTCTGTACCTGACGTAAGAAAATATTTACGCGAATTTTTGATGGATGAAAGGGTCATTGATATACCCTATATAAAACGATGGTTACTGATCAACCTGATCATTACCAATTTCCGATCTCCAAAGTCTGCCAAGGAATACCAAAAACTATGGAATGAACGAGGCTCTTCTCTGAAATACCATGGTTACGATGTCAAGGATTTGCTTCAAAATGCACTCGGAGATGATTATGTGGTTGAGTTGGGCATGCGCTATCAAAATCCCAGCCTAGAGTCATCCCTTAATGAACTAAGAAAGCACAATGTGGGTCGAATCATCGTAATTCCAATGTTTCCACAATATGCCTCTGCCAGCACAGGCTCCGTTTCTCAGAAAGTAAATGAGATTGTGAGCAAATGGCAGGTGATACCGAGCATAAGCCACGTCAATCAATTTATGGATCATCCTAAGTTTATCGAGGCTGTGAGGGCAAGAGGCCAGGCGCTGATGGACAAAGAGGAATATGATCACATCATCTTTAGCTATCATGGGCTTCCCGAAAGGCAAATCACCAAAGGTTCTGTGGAGAATACGTGCCAGTTTGGTACATGTTGTGATACCTTCACCGATAAAAATCGCTATTGTTATCGGGCTCAATGCTTTTACACTTCAAGACTGCTGGCAGCAGCTCTGGGTCTTTCTGATGATCAGCATACAACCACTTTCCAATCCAGGCTAGGAAAAACCCCATGGATCAAGCCCTACACTGATGAGGTGCTACAGGAATTGCCGGCCAAAGGAATAAAAAAGGTGATGGCTTTTTCTCCGGCTTTCGTGGCAGATTGCCTGGAAACAACCATAGAGGTAGGACAGCAGTTTAAAGAAGAATTTCTGGAAGCCGGTGGAGAAACCTGGGATCTTGTGCCAAGCCTCAATGATTCTGAAATTTGGATTGATTGCCTAAAACAGCTCATTAAGGGCGCCTAATTGCCCGCAGGTCTGATTTGTTCTATTCTGACCTTACGAAGAGCGTGTTGCGCAATACCACAATCGGCTGCTTCCTGAAGAAATTCAACGCTCATAAATACCTGAAAGTCCTCTTGCCTATACTGACTGTTGAGATAGCTAGGCTGATAAATTTCTCCATTAATTTCTACAAGCCAACCACATAGACTAACACCCATAACACCTCTATCTTCAAATATCCGTCCTGTCACCTCTTCAACTATCACATCATCGGTGGTACAGGCCACCGCTGTGACAGAAAGAATGAGCAAAACCAAAAGGTACTTTTTCATAATTGGAGTGATCTTGAGTATCTAACTAACGTGAGTTCAATTTAAGAAAGTCGTCATTCCGAAAAAACAGTCCATAATTTTCCATATGGCCTATTTTATCCGGAATCTCGAAGCTTCAATCCCGTGAGATTCCGGATATTTTTCTTCCTTTTTAAAATATTGGAAGAAAAATTCTGGAATGACGTTCAAGTTAATTAAACGCAACTCAATGATTTTGTTTCATGAGCTTGGTTGCATATACAACCCGGATAATGCAATAAACTTTCTATTACGGACGTAACTCGCTTCGAATCAGCCGCTGCGCTTCGTTTGTCTTTTCACCATAGCGGTGCTATGCTTTCAAAGCCAAACTTCCCGATTCATTGCGATTTACTCCCTCATTACGAACTCTATTGCATAAACCGGGTTCAAGACAGAAAATTATCATTACCATGATAACCTCGATCGAAAAGCTTGCTTTAAACCCAGAAGTTGTAGTCCGATTTTTCTATCAGACGGTAACCGGTTGCATGATTTCAACCAGCTTTTCCAGCACGTAATCTACTTCTTCAGGCTTACTGTACTTGCAGAACGAAAAGCGAATGCCCTGTCTGTTAATGTCTGCCTTAATTCCGTTGAGCACATGAGACCCAGCAACGGCTCCACTATTGCAAGCACTACCACCAGATGCGGAAATTCCATTAATATCCAGATTGAAAAGCAACATATCGTTGTCTTCCGAAGGTGGGAAACTCACGTTCAGGACTGTATATAAACTGTGTCCGTCACGAATGTCACCATTAAACGCAACTCCAGGAATCCTATCTTTCAAACCGTCAATCATACGATCCTTCAAGCTCCTGATATAACGTTCATGGTCATGCATGTCTCTGTACGCAATTTCCAGGGCCTTGGCTAAACCAACGATACCGTAAACATATTCTGTTCCTCCTCTATGATTTCGTTCCTGACCACCACCCAAGACAAATCGACCTATTTTCTTTGTCTTGCAGACTCTTAAAAAACCTACGCCTTTCGGTCCGTGAAATTTATGTGCAGCCCCAACCAGAAAATGACAATTCAAGTTTTTAGTATCATGAGCAAAATGGCCCATCGTCTGTACGGTGTCAGAATGGAAAATGGCATCATAGTTTTCACAGAGTCCAGCAACTGCACCGATATCATTTAAGGTACCAATCTCATTGTTCGCATGCATGATGGAAACCAAAGAACGACCATTATGCCCATGTAACAATTGATTGAGGTGATCCATGTTCATATGACCTTCATGATCCAATTCAACATAGCTCACTTTCACTTTACCCATTGCCTCGAGTCTTCTGGAAGTCTCTAAAACGGCTTTATGTTCAATTTCGGTGGTGATGATATGCTTTAAGTCGTAGGATTCCACACTGCAGTTGATGGCAGTATTATCAGCCTCGGTGCCACCAGAGGTAAAGAATATCTCTGAAGGAGTGGTATTTAGCAATTCTGCTACGGTTCGCCTTGCATATTCAACTTTGGCCCTGGCTTCTCTGCCATGAGCATGGGTAGAAGAAGGGTTGCCGAAAGTCTGAAGCATAATAGGCTTCATTGTTTCAAATACTTCCTCGTCTAGTGGAGTAGTTGCAGCATTGTCAAAATATACCTTCATGTGTTTCCTCTTTGTTCGAAACAATTTCCCGGATGTCTGACATTATTTTCTGAGCCAAATGATCTGCTGTGGCCAGCGACCCAGACTCAGAATAAATCCGAATAATTGGTTCGGTATTGGACTTTCGCAAATGTACCCATTCTTTGTCAAATTCGATTTTTACACCATCGATTGCATTAATAGGCTGTTTTGCATATTTCTTTTTGATTCCTTCAAGCACCTTGTCAACATCAATTTCAGGTGAAAGATCAATCTTATTTTTTGAAATGTGGTAGCTCGGGTAGCTCGCCCGAAGCATTGACATTCTGATGTCCTTTTTGGCCAAATGTGTTAAAAACAATGCAATCCCCACCAAGGCATCACGGCCATAGTGTAACTCGGGATAAATGATTCCTCCATTGCCTTCACCACCAATCACAGCATTCGTTGCCTTCATTTTCTCTACCACGTTCACCTCGCCAACCGCTGAAGCTTCATAGCTACCATTGTGTTTTTCAGTAACATCCCTCAAGGCCCCTGTAGAAGACAAGTTGGAAACAGTGTTACCCCCAATTTCACCCACTATGTAGTCCGCCACGGCTACCAATGTATATTCCTCCCCAAATGGAGTGCCGTCTTCCGACAGAAATGCCAATCGATCCACATCCGGGTCAACCACTATACCTAGATCGTAATTTCCGTTTTCAAGCACACTCGAAATCTGACCCAGATGCTCCGGAAGAGGTTCGGGGTTGTGAGGAAACTGTCCATTAGGTTCACAATATAATTTGTGAATTTCATTAACTCCAAGCGCCTTCAATAATGGCGGAAGTGAGATACCTCCCGTTGAATTCACACAATCTATGACCACTTTGAAATCTGCTTGCCTGATGGCTTCAACATCTACCAGAGGCAATGCCAAAACAGCTTCAATATGTTTTTTAATATAAGAGTCATCAGTACTGTACTTACCAAGAGATTTGACTTCGGCAAAATCAAATGCATCCGTTTCAGCTAGTTCAAGGACTTTTGCACCTTCAGCACCACTTATAAATTCCCCCTTTTGGTTAAGGAGTTTTAAAGCATTCCATTGCACAGGATTATGGCTGGCAGTTAAAATTATACCTCCCCCGGCTTTCTCCAGTGGTACGGCAATTTCTACGGTTGGTGTGGTCGATAAACCCAGGTCAACAACCTCAATGCCCAAGCCCATCAGGGTCGATGAGACCAGAGATGAAATCATTTCACCGGACGGTCTGGCATCACGACCAATTACAATTTTTGGAATGCCTGAGTTTTGAATTACCCATGTGCCAAAGGCCGCGGCAAATTTCACGGCATCAACGGGGGTTAATGAATCTCCAACGGTACCACCAATGGTGCCTCTGATTCCTGAAATGGACTTAATAAGTGTCAATACTCAATTTTGGTTTATGGTCGTGCAAAATTAGCAAAAAGCAATTGATGGGCATGAAGAATTTGAACTCTTATGGGGTAGGTAAAATTGAATGCCTATTTGAAACGACTCATTACTTTATCAACTTCATTATCCGGGTTACCACAAGCTTCACCAGCTCCAACGTCCTTGCCACAATAACCGCAGCGAGCACCCTCTTTGTTTAGGAAAGGACTCTGAGAGGCGCAGGTTCCCTTAAACTCTCCATTCTTCAATAGGATAAGGCGCACCCCCATAAAAACAAAGAAGATGGCTATCAATCCGATGGTTAAAAATAATGTAGTCATGAACGCCTAATTTTGGGCAAATTTAAAACAGTTAGCGGCATAACGCTACATTTGCATGAGAAGTTTCTATACATCAATCATTCTGAAATGATTCAACCCCAAAAAGACAGCAATAGGAAGCAAAAACTTGAGGCCTTTGACCGACTACTGACCATTATGGATGAGTTAAGGTTGAATTGCCCCTGGGATAAAAAGCAGACTATAGAAAGCATCAGACACCTCACCATTGAGGAAACGTATGAGCTTTCCGATGCCATATTGAGCAATGATTTGGACGAGGTGAAAAAGGAGATTGGTGACTTGATGCTACACATGGTCTTTTATGCAAAAATCGCCTCGGAGAGCGATGCATTTGATATTGCTGATGCGTTAAATAGCATTAGTGATAAGCTGGTTCATAGACACCCGCATGTTTATGGTGACGTAGATGCCTCGGATGAAGAAGCGGTGAAAGCCAATTGGGAGAAGATAAAGCTTAAGGAAAAAGGCAACAAATCTGTTCTTGGTGGTGTACCAAAAACGCTACCGGCTTTGGTCAAAGCCATGCGTATCCAGGATAAGGCCCGTGGGGTAGGCTTCGATTGGGAAAAGAAAGAGCAGGTATGGGAAAAGGTTGAGGAAGAAATGAACGAGTTCAAAGCTGAGTTTGACCTCACCAATGGCAAACAAACCGATCAGGAAAAAGTAAAGGGCGAATTCGGAGACCTCCTGTTCTCCCTTGTAAACTACTCCCGATTTATTGACTTAGATCCGGAAGAGGCTTTGGAACGAACTAACCTCAAGTTTATCAAACGCTTTCAGTACCTGGAAACCGAATCAGCCAAGGACGGCAAGAACATTGCGGATATGTCCCTGGCTGAAATGGATGAGTATTGGGAAAGGGCTAAAAAGCTCTAACCCTTAAATAACCCCAGTTCGACATTAGAGGGCCGTAATGCTGGTATCTCAAAGCTTCGAATTGGTGAGATTCCGGACCTGCCTGCACGTAGCCGCTTCGGCAAAGGCAGGTATTTTTCTTCCTTTTTGAAATGTTGGAAGAAAAATTCCGGAATGACGGTCTAGCGAGCTTAGACGCACCCACACCAAACTCACATTTTATTACTCGTTGGCTATTACATTTTTGATCAACCAGCTTTCTGCGCTTTCCCAATAGCCTTCCACAAAGTCTTGCCAAAAAATAGGTCCGGAGTCATGGTTCCCCAGTCGAATACCGTGATTTCCCTTGGGAAAGATCGCCAATTCATAGTTTTCATTACCTGCTGCTTTTAACCCCTTTAACCATCGGCCTATTGGCATCCCTTCCTCTTGAATAATATCTTCTCCACCAAAAATCACCAAAATGGGTTCCTTTAGCTTTGAAATATCATCAAGAGGATCATAATCTGCCACCCATTTCCAGTTCTTCTGATTGCTTTCCGATACAAGCACGCGATGAATATTGATGTAATCATACCAAGGCTTCTTTTTGGCCTCTTCTATAGTCTGTACAAGTTCAGTTCTATTTTTTCCCGTTGACAGAAAATCGAAGTATTGATTGAGCAATGTTAATACATCAGTACGTACCTGATCATCAAAATCACCATACTCAAGGTTTTGTAGGTAATCAAATTTCTCAGTATCTCGAGGTTTGGTGCCTCCTCCCGAAACCATGACCTGAAAAGCTACCTTTCCACTCAAGGAACTGGTCAATGGCCCTACCCATCCGCCCTGGCTGTGACCCCAAAGCCCAATTTCATCGGCCTTGATCTCCGGTAAAGTTTGTAAGGTTGAAATTGCCACAGAAACGTCTTGTGCCAAATCTTCAAGCGAGGAGGTAACCCAGTTGCCCTGAGAGTCTCCGCTACCACGTTTGTCATAAATAAGGCATGCAAAACCAAGTCTGGATAGTCTTCTAGCCGCATAGCGCCAATCGGCTTTTACTCCCGGCCCGGAACCATGTACAAATATGATTGCCGGGAATGGTCCACTTCCTTCAGGTAATATCAGGCTGCCTGAAAGGCTCACGTCACCATTTTTAAACATTAGCTCCCTTTGATTCACAGGCTCTAACACAGAATTGACAGATTTTTTCAACTCCAGATTCCCGACAAAACCATGCGCATTTAGCGTGGCCGTGAGTGTACCAGATGAAAGACGCCCAGTTATGAATTTCTTATTCAAATCAAGCTCTCCTGTCGCTTCATTGAAAAGCACTCCAGAGAGCTGCGATTTAATAATGCCGGTTTCGGGTATGCTCCAATGGCATTGAAGCTCGCCATTCTTGTCCAGAGAAAATTCTAATTCAACTTGTCTTTCCTTTCTCCCATTGGTTATCTCTCCATTCCAAAAACCGACAAGGGCTTTCTGATTTGTTTGTGAATAAGTTATTTCTGCTCCGAATAGCCCCAGAAGTACGATAAATGTTAAAACTGTTTTTTTCATAATTCATTTTTGCCCGGTATACCTATGGAGCCATAAGTCGTTACCCAAAAAATGTCCTGTTTTTATCCTTAAACTGTCCGTATGATTTCGGGCTTAGGCTTATGGCCTGGAATATTTTGTCGATCCCGCACAGTGCAATTCATTTACATTTTAGATAGTGCTACTTTTGCTTTGCATACAGCACCATGAAAAGACCCGTCTGGCTTTCTAAATTTCTCATCTGGAGAATTCGTCACTTAAGTAGCAAGAACTTTGTGATGATTCTTAGTGGCATTGTGGGGATTATCGGAGGTGTGGCTGCAGTGACGCTAAAGACATTGGTTCACTGGATTCAGATTTTTCTGCAAGACTTACAGAGCAATTGGACGCAGTATCTCTACGTAATTTTCCCCTTGCTAGGCATAGTCATTACCGCCTGGATAGCTCGTAAAATACTTAAGGAGAGGCTGGGACACGGTATCACCGGAATCCTTTACGGGATTTCAAAAAAATCCAGCATCATCCCAAGAGTGAAAATGTACAGTCAAATGATCACCTCCGCGGTAACCGTTGGCTTTGGAGGTTCGGTTGGTTTGGAGTCACCTATTGTGGTTACGGGTTCTGCCATTGGTTCCAACATCGGGCAACTGATGCACCTAAATTATAAGCAAAGGACTTTGCTTATAGGCTGCGGAGCTGCTGCTGCCATTTCCGGCATATTTAACTCCCCTGTTGCTGGCGTGATTTTCACTATTGAGGTGATACTTACCGAAGTTACCATCGCTGCATTTATTCCTTTGCTCATCGCTTCGGTGGTCGGGTCTCTGGTCTCAATGTTATTTCTGGGTGAAGACGTGCTGTTCAGTTTTGATCTGAAAGACCCGTTTCTGGCGTCAGACGTTCCATTCTATTTAATTCTTGGGCTGATCTGTGGTTTAGTTAGCGTCTATTTCACCAGAGCGACATTGTATGCCGAATCATTGGCCCACCGAATTCGGAATAAGATGAGCCGAGCCATTGTTGGCGGTTTGGCGCTGGGCATCATTATTTTTCTTTTCCACCCCATCTACGGTGAAGGGTACGAAACTATCAAAGATATTCTGAATGGCGATTCGGAGAATTTACTTAATAACAGTCTGTTTTTACCAAACGTAGATAACACCACCTATTTAGTTCTCTTTGGTTTGGCTGTGCTTCTTATCAAGCCTATAGCAACAGGACTAACCATTGGTGCGGGGGGCAACGGAGGGATTTTTGCACCTTCTCTTTTTGTAGGCGGTATGACTGGCTTTCTTTTCTCCCAAGGCTTCAACATGCTTAATTTCTCCAAGTCCCTTTCTGTAAGCAATTTTACTTTAGTAGGCATGTGCGGAGTTATGAGTGGTGTACTTCATGCACCGCTAACAGCCATCTTCCTTATCGCAGAAATCACGAGCGGCTATACATTATTTCTTCCGCTGATGCTCGTATCGGCCATTGCCCTTAGCACCAATTACAAATTTGAGAGCTACTCTTTCTACACAGGCAAATTGATCAAGGCGGGCGATCTAATACCATACGACAAAGACAAACAGGTATTGAGCTTGATTCGAATTGACAAGATGATAGAAAAGGACCTGCTGAAGATTGCCCCGGAATGCACATTAGGAGATCTTGTGGAATTGGTCAGGAAGTCAAAGCGAAATATTTTCCCAGTCGTAAACGAACAGGAAGTCCTTTTAGGCATTATTACATTGGACGATATCCGCGAAATCATGTTTGACAAGGAGTATCAAAAAAGTGTAATTGTTGAAACATTGATGCATAGACCACCCGACACTGTAGGTCCTACAGATAAAATGCTTGATGTAATGGCCAAATTCGAGAAAACCGCGGCTTGGAATCTACCTGTTATTGAACATGGAAAATACCTTGGATTTGTGTCTAAATCTCGTATTTTTAATGCCTACAGAACAAAGCTCAAAAGACAGCACAAAGAGTAATGCCAGTACTCAAAAAGCTAATTCACAGTAATTCACCGAGTTAGTGTTTGCCACGCCAATAAATAGCTGATTTCGAGGGTGTTTTCATTTTTGTTTTAGTTATCAACAAAATTTATTCTTCACGTTTTACTCATAACATTCTGTATATCAGTAGTATATATTCAAAATTAGAAGTCCTGTGGATAAGTTTTGCAAAATGTGGAAAAAACCTCTTGACTTTACAAAATCTATTTTTTGTCTAAATTTACTGTCGAACAAAAAGAGAAGAGCCCAGAATAATAGTTCGTTTTTTGAGCCTGTGACCACAACAAGAATTGTGTTTTGATCAGTTGGAATTGACCTTCACTTATTTCTTTAAAAAGCTGAACCAAGTTAAGATTGCGTTCAGGCAAAATTAAGCACAATTTTGCCTCACCATAGGATAGGATCAAATTTCGGTCACACCCAATTGACCGTCTTACTCTTAAATTTACAATTTATTAGAATAATACAATTTGTATAAAAGCCAGATATTCGCTGATCAAAGACAGGATAGCGCTGATGACCGACATTATCCTCTCAGTATTTTAATGACCTACTCAAGTGAGCCACGGAGATTATGATGATTTCAATGTAGTGTGGAAACGAAGGGTTTTTTCTAGACCGACACGGTCATTATCTTTAAAATATCGTCCAGATACTCTCTGTTGTTTGCCAAACGCGGGACTTTGAACTGCCCTCCAAGCTTATTCCTGCTCTTCATCCAGTTATAAAAAGTACCTGGCTCAGCCTTATGAATAATCGGTGCGGTCAAGGCCATATTGCGATATCGCTTAGCATCATAATCCGAGTTGATCTCCCTAAGCGTCTTGTCCAAAATTTTCTCGAACTTCTCAAAGTCATCCGGTTCTCTTTCAAACTCCACTATCCATTCATGAGCTGCCTTTTCACTTTCTCCAAAATAGCGTGGTGCGGCAGTGAAATTGCTGATCAATGCACCTGTTCGCTTGGCCGCTTTAGTAATTGCCCTCTCGGCATTTTCCACGACCACCTCTTCTCCAAAAGCATTAATAAAGTGCTTGGTCCTACCTGATATTTTGATGCGGTAGGGATCTTTTGAAGTAAACTGAACTGTATCCCCAATCATATATCGCCAAAGTCCTGCATTGGTTGAGATCAACATGGCATAGTTTTCACCAAGTTGAACATCTCCCAGCCCAACAACTTTAGGAGATTCGTTTTGGATTTCTGAAAAAGGCATGAATTCATAGAAAATGCCGTAATCCAGCATCAGCAACATTTCATCACTGTTTTTCTGATCTTGAATCCCGAAAAAGCCCTCTGAGGCATTATAGGTCTCCATGTAATTCATGGATGGAGATGGAATAAGCTTTTTGAAAATTTCACGATAAGGGCCGAAAGCCACAGCACCATGAAAAAATACTTCGAGATTTGGCCATACCTCGTTGATATGCTTAGCCCCTTTCATTTCCATTATTCTCTGAAGCAGTAAGATGGTCCAGGTAGGTACTCCAGAAATACTGGTGACATTTTCCTCGCAGGTAGCCTTGGCCATCAACTCAATCTTTTCTTCCCACTCGTCCATTAAAGCAATGTCAAGGGTTGGAGTGCGCACAAACTTGGTCCAATATGGTAAATTAGACATGATCACGGCTGAAACATCCCCGTAGAATGACTCATGGGTAGTATCAAATTGATTGGCTTGCTGGCTCCCTCCAATGGTCAGACCCTTTCCTTTAAATAGCTTCGTATTCGGAAAACTGTTGCAATACAGCGATAGCATATCTTTCCCTCCATTAAAATGGCATTCTTCCAAGGCTTCATAAGAGACAGGGATAAATTTGCTCCTGGCATTGGTGGTGCCGGATGATTTGGCAAACCACTTCACATCGGAAGGCCAAAGCAGATTTTGCTCTCCCTTCATATTTCGCTCTATATATGGGGAGATGTCTTCATAAGAGAAGGTAGGAATCATCTTGCGGTACTGCTCTTGTGTATGAATATCTGCAAAGCCATGGGTGCGGCCGAACTCGGTGTTCCGGGCCGTGGTGATCAGGCGCTTGAATAATTCATCCTGCACTTCCAAAGGGTACTTCATAAAAAGCTCAATCTGATGCATGCGCTTTTTCATGACCCAGGTTATTATGGAGTTTAGAATGGCCACTTCTATATTTTCCTTTTCAATTCAAAATTCTGACCTAGATAGACTTTTCGAACCTGCTCATCAGAGGCAAGTTCCTCGGCTGTTCCGGCCTTTAATAGTTTACCCTCAAACATTAAATAAGCCCTGTCAGTGATTGACAGTGTTTCATTAACGTTATGATCGGTAATTAATATACCAATATTTCTGTCTTTAAGCTTGGCGACAATACCCTGAATTTCTTCTACGGCAATCGGGTCAACTCCGGCAAAGGGCTCATCGAGCAAAACAAACTTAGGATCTACTGAGAGTGCTCTGGCAATTTCAGTTCTTCGTCTTTCACCTCCTGAAAGCAACATGCCTTTGTTCTTTCTCACATGAGTCAGGCTGAATTCTTCAAGCAACGATTCCATTTTTTCCTTCTGCTCCTTCTTCGGCAGTTTGGTCATCTCCAGCACCGCCATAATATTCTCCTCCACACTCAACTTTCTGAATACGCTGGGTTCCTGGGCCAAATAACCGATCCCCAGCTTAGCCCGCTTAAACATGGGCAAGTGAGTGATATCCTCGTCATTCAAATGAATACTACCTTCGTTCGGTTTGATCAAGCCGACAATCATGTAAAAGCTCGTGGTTTTTCCTGCCCCATTAGGGCCTAAAAGACCAACAATCTCTCCTTGATTGACCTCAACGGAGATATCATTGACCACTTTGCGTTTCTTATAAATCTTAATGAGGTGTTCTGCCTTTAAAACCATGCTGCACAAAAATATACTTTAACCCGGATAATCACTCAAACTTGATGTCCTTCACGAAAAGCTGAAGGGATTTATGGCCGCGGAACTCATTTTCCTCAATATTGTAAGCTAAGTGAAACTTCATTCCACTGTTCACCATATCGTAGTACTGCCCGAGACCAAAACCAATGGCTTCAAAAGCAACATCAGTGCCATCTTGTTTCACCATGAATTTTAAATGTTCTCCTTTTAAAAGTTGAGCGTTGAATGCATGCACATTTTCACTTAGAAAAAGTGGAATCATATTTTGAGGACCAAAGGGGCCCATTTGCGTTACGATTTTATGAAACTTGGCATCTATCTCATCAAGGAAAATTACCGTGTCTATTTCCACAGAGGGAATAAGCTGCTCATCGGTAATCTTCGCGGCTACCACAGATTCAAATCTGACCTTGAATTCCTCCACCTTGTCGATATCCATAGTCACCCCTGCCGCATACATATGCCCGCCATATTGATCCAGCAGATCGGAGCATTGGGTAATGGCTTCGTAAACATCAAAGCCCTGAACTGACCGTGCTGAACCAGTAACCTGGTCGTTTGATTCAGTCAGAATTACGGTAGGTCGATAATATTTATCAACGCAGCGAGAGGCTACAATACCTATTACGCCTTTATGCCAATCTTCTTTGAATAGGACGGTAGATTTCGCACTCAGCATTTTATCACTTGAGGCTATCATGTGAAAGGCTTCTTCGGTAATCGCGGAATCAAAATTTCTTCTTGCGTCATTTTTGGTATCCACCTGGTCGGCAAACTTCTTTGCTTCCTCTTTATTAGAAGCGAGCAAAAGCCGGACAGCAGCCCCGGCATGGTCCATACGTCCGGCCGCATTAATTCTTGGCCCTATTCCGAAAACAATGCCCGAGGTGGTCAGGTCTTTTTTTGATTTGTTAAAATCCATGAGTGCCTGCAAGCCAGGTCTCGGACTGTGATTTATCTTTTTAAGTCCAAAATAAGCGAGCACTCTGTTTTCCCCGGTAATGGGTACAATATCAGCGGCAATGCTGACAGCCAGTAAGTCCATGTAATCGTAAAGCTTGCCCAGCGAGATTTCATTGTCGAGACTAAAAGCGTGCAATAATTTGAATCCTACGCCACAGCCCGAAAGGTCTTTGTATGGATAGCTACAGTCCGGCCTCTTGGGGTCAAGTACCGCTAAAGCTTCCGGCAGTTCATCACCAGGAGTATGGTGATCACAAATGATCACATCTATGCCAAAAGTATTCGCTTCTTTTACACGATCGCAAGCTTTGATGCCACAATCCAATGTTATAATCAGGGCCATGCCGTTCTCGGCTGCATACTCAATCCCCTTTTTTGATACCCCGTAGCCTTCTGCATATCGGTCTGGAATATAGAACTCTACATTCTCATAAAAGGCGATAAGAAAGCCATAAAATGTCGCTACAGATGTAGTGCCATCTACATCATAATCGCCATAGACCAGTATTTTTTGATTTTGCTCAATAGCCTGATTGAGTCGTTCCACAGCAATGCCCATGTCCTGCATCAAAAAAGGGTCATGAAGCATGTCCAGGGTGGGCTTGAAAAACCGATGCGCCTCATCATAGGACTGGATTCCACGCTGGGCCAATAGCGTAGCGATGGTCTCGGTCACCTGCAGGGATTCCTGTAGATTCAGAACTTCCGAAGTGCTCGGAGGCTCCTTAAAAAGCCATCGTTTTTGCATAATATAAAATTAACAAAGAAATGTTCTTTGGCTAGATATAAACAAAAAAGCAGCACTCCAGGAGCGCTGCTTCTTCCACTTATTATAGTATAGTTAGTTAGTTTTCTTGATATCGGAGACGACATCCTTTAAAGGAACTCTTCGTCCGTCTCTATAAGGAACAATCCAGGCGTCATCTACCCCCATCTCCCTTAAGTATCTTTTTAGCACATTGGCGTCTTCATAGTTTCTAAAGTTACCAATAACATACTTGCGTAGCTCCTCTCCATCTTCTTGAGAGAAGTCCTTAGAGGATTTAGCATATTTCTCTAAATCCATTTTTCGGAAAGCTCCTACCTGTACTTTAAAGACTACGCCCACGCTGAAATCCTCACCATTTACAAGCTCGGGATTATAGGCTGGCTGCTGCTGAGGTGGATTAGCCTTGAGGTTATCCAATTCTCGCTGTGCGGCCTGATAAGCGGCCTGCATTCTGGTCACTTGCTTTTGCAAATCTCCAATTTGACCATCCTTTCCCGCAACTTGACCTTCGAGTGATTCAATATCGCTGACCGCTGCTGCATTAGAAGCTTTTAGCTGAATCTGGTCTTCGATCAATGCTTTAAAATCTTCAAGAGAAGTGGACTTTTTCCGCTTCTTCCATTCCTTCATCTCCTTCTTGTAAGCCTTTTTCTCAGCCTTGGTCATTTGACCAAAAGCAAGGCTGGCAGTTAGAATGCCAACAAAAAGAGTAAGCACTATTCTGGATTTTGTCATCATCATCGTTTTTAAATAGACCGTACTAAAGTACAAAAATTAATAGTAATCTACCCTTTGAGGCCACCAATCATGTCTTCTGGCCTTACCCATTCATCGAACTGCTCGGCAGTAACATAACCGAGATTAATGGCCTCTTCTTTCAAGGTAGTTCCGTTCTCGTGAGCGGTTTTCGCAATTTTAGCAGCTTTTTCATAACCAATCTTAGTATTCAAAGCGGTTACAAGCATTAGGGAATTGTCTACATGCTCCTTAATGCTCTTAAGATTGGGTTCAATTCCTACTGCGCAATTATCAGTAAATGAAACACAGACATCACCGATTAGTCTGGCTGATTGCAAAAGATTGGCTGCCATCACCGGTTTGAATACATTTAATTCATAATGGCCTTGAGCACCACCAAATGTCACAGCGACATCGTTGCCCATAACTTGTGTACAAACCATGGTCATGGCCTCGCATTGGGTTGGATTTACTTTTCCCGGCATAATGGAAGAGCCAGGTTCATTTGATGGAATGATTATCTCTCCAATGCCCGAACGTGGGCCAGAAGCAAGCATCCGAATGTCATTGGCAATTTTGTTGAGTGACACAGCCATTTGCTTTAATGCGCCATGGGTCTCCACCATCGCATCATGAGCAGCCAAAGCTTCAAACTTATTCTCGGCCGAGATAAAAGGTAGATCAGTAAATTCAGCAATTTTCCTGGCCACCAAATCAGCATAGCCTGCAGGAGTGTTAATACCCGTTCCTACAGCCGTGCCTCCAAGGGCCAGCTCAGAAAGGTGTGCCAACGTATTTTTGATCGCTTTTAAGCCATGGTCCAATTGCGAAACGTATCCGGAAAATTCCTGACCTAGCGTAAGTGGGGTAGCATCCATCAAATGTGTACGACCGATTTTCACCACATCCATAAAGGCCTCTGATTTGTGCCTTAACATATCCCTTAGCTTCTCAATACCAGGAATGGTGGTTTCCAATACCATTTTATAGGCAGCAATGTGCATGCCGGTTGGATAGGTATCATTTGACGATTGGGATTTGTTCACATCGTCATTGGGATGCACAAAGGTCACCCCTTCTCCCAATTTATTTCCTGCAATGACATGTGCGCGATTGGCAACCACCTCATTCACATTCATGTTGGATTGTGTACCAGAACCCGTTTGCCAAATGACCAATGGAAACTGATCATCCAGTTTACCTGCCAGTATTTCATCGCAGACCTGGGAAATCAGGTCTCTCTTCTCTTCAGACAAAACACCCAGCTCACAGTTGGTATGAGCAGCGGCCTTTTTGAGATAAGCAAAGCCATATACCACTTCTAATGGCATGCTGGCTTCTGGTCCTATTTTAAAATTGTTTCTTGAGCGTTGGGTTTGTGCGCCCCAGTATTTCTCTGCTGGAACTTGCACTTCGCCCATGGTATCTTTTTCTATTCTATAATCCATTATTGACGGCAATTAGTAGGAGGGCTCAAAATTAGCCATTCGCACTCAAGATGAAAATATAAATTTCATAAGCTTATATATTATCAGGGCTAAGCGTCATGCACAGGCCAAAGGGGAACATGACAACAGATTCTTCGCCATCGTGCCTCAGGCTCAGAATGACAATGTCCATTCGGACGTTCACCGATGTTCAGCGTACGTTTACCGATTTTTGGCTATGACATCTGAGTCAAGCGCGTACATTTGAATATCAAAACACTCAAAAACTCAAAATAATCGGTCATGTGGGTGGGGATAACTCCACCCACAATTTTTAAATTAAAATTATGTCACAGTCATCTAACAAACGCGTATTAACAGGAGGGATTTTTCTAGCCGTAGGTGCGCTTCTCTTTATGGACAACCTGGAAATTTTCAACTTCAGGCTTCCTTATTACATCTTTTCCTGGCACTCTATTCTTATCCTGATGGGTATTTTCTTTATCACGGTAAGAGAAAAAACGGGGCTTGGTCTCACCATGTTAATCATAGGTGGCTTATTCATGTTGAATGATATTGCCTATGAATTGGATTGGGACTTCGACTTCTGGGATTTTGCCAATCTTTGGCCTCTGGTCTTTATCATAATCGGAATCTCATTGATACTCAAGCGAGGAGGACGATCGAGTGATGGCTATCGCGAAAAAAAAAGGACTGACGGAGACTCATCAGACTACGCGGACGAACTAGGCGTTTTCAGCGGAGCCAAAAAAGTGATCTCCTCTAAAGAATTCAAAGGCGGAAAACTCACTTCAATATTTGGCGGAACCGAATTGGATCTGCTAAATGCAGAATTAGCACAGGGCACAAATATTTTGGATGTATTTGTTTTGTTTGGAGGTACGGAAATTAGAGTTCCTTCAGACATGAATGTCAAAGTTAAGGTAACAGCTATCTTCGGAGGGTTCAGCGATGAACGCAAGATGATTGCAGAAAATGAAAACAATCAAGGTAAGGAACTGGTCATTCAAGGTCTTGTATTGTTTGGTGGAGGTGAGGTTAAATAAGCCTCCTTCCTCAAGAATGATACTTTATAATTCACTAAATTCCGCCTGAACAGGCGGTTTTTTTATGCGTCATCCTTTTTTATCAAATCAGAATGCGATCTACTATTCAGTTATCTGGCTGTTTATAAGTGGGCTTTACGCGCTGGTCTTATTCTATTCCTATGAGTACCCGATCAATGAAGCGCTGCTTGATAGCCTGGTTTTCAATGGTATGTTCGCTGTACTTGGCCTGGCCTTTTGGTTTATCGTGCGTTACAACAGCTTTGATACAGATCAATTAATCAATTTGATTGCCAGTCATTTGGCCGCTGCAGCATTATCCATTGCCGGAGTTATCTTTCTCAGTTTGATGCTGCTCCAAAGGGCTTTCCCTACAGACGAAGAATACCTCTTCTTTCTGCAAACCTCAGTTGCCTGGAGAGCTGGCCTTGGCCTGATGTACTATTCAATCATTATTCTGGTCTATCATCTTATAAGGTATTATGATGACCTCCGAGCCAAGGTGCAAAGTCAGTCGCAATTGGAAACCATGCTGAGGGAATCTGAATTGGAGATGTTGAAATCTCAAATCAACCCTCATTTTATATTTAATAGCCTCAACTCAATCTCCTCGTTGACCATTACCGCACCGGAAAGGGCACGAAACATGGTGGTGAAGCTGTCTGAATTTTTGCGCTATTCTCTCGGTAAAGAAAACAACCAACTCAACACAGTCGAGGAGGAATTGAATAATGTCTTGCTCTATCTGGACATCGAAAAGGTACGTTTTGGTGACCGACTCAATATTGAAAAGGAGCTACATCCTGATTCTATGCAGTTACAATTACCCAACCTGATTTTACAGCCATTGCTGGAAAACGCTATCAAACATGGCATTTATGAGAGCCTGGAAAAGATCACCATCCAACTCAAAACTTTGGTTGAAAAAGATGTCTTAAGAATTTTCATTTCTAATGAATACGACCCTAAGGCTGTCAGCAAAAAGGGCAAAGGCATCGGATTAAAAAATGTAAGTCAGCGACTGGAGTTGATCTATGGAGTACCACAATTGCTTTTCATCTCCAAGACTGATAACTTATTCACGGTAAGGTTGGACATCCCTCAAATCAATCCCGAAGTATGATCAAAGCCATTATTATTGATGACGAACAACTGGCCAGAGATATAATTCTAGCCTTCTTAAAACCCTTTGAGAATATTGAAGTCGTTCAGCAATGCAGTGATGGCTTTCAAGGGTTGAAGGCTGTTCAGGAAATCAAGCCTGATTTAATTTTCCTTGACATTCAAATGCCGAAGATCACCGGTTTTGAAATGTTGGAGCTGATTGAAGAACCTCCTGTAGTAATCTTCAGTACCGCCTTTGACGAATATGCATTGAAAGCCTTCGAGCTTAACGCTACCGATTATCTACTTAAGCCTTATACAGATACCCGCTTTGCTGAGGCGGTCAAAAAAGCGATTGAAAAGATCGAATCTCAGGCCCCGGTCAAGGGAGAAATTGACTCTTTAAATGAAAGCCGGGAGTCCATGGGGGAGACCATCGATCGCATTGTGGTTAAAACCGGCAATAAAATTCATATTCTAGCCCTGGCCGACATTCACCATTTTGAAGCACAGGACGACTACGTAGCCGTTCATGCCGAACAAGGTAAATTCCTTAAGCAAATCCGTATGAAGCACCTGGAAGAAAACCTGCCTAATGGTGAGTTTATCCGTATCCATCGCTCGCATATAGTAGCCACCTCGGCCATCGAAAAACTCGAGCTCTATGAGAAGGATTCTTACTTACTCTCTCTTAAAAATGGCAAGCAGTTGCCGGTGAGCAGAAGCGGGCATGGGAGGTTGAAAGAAGTGTTGAGGTATTGAGGTGTTGGAGTTAGGATCAGAAAAAATCAAATCACAATACCTCTTAAGGCTTCATAATTTGACTTAATCAATTTCTAAAGCGTTTTACGTTGCCTATTTAAAATCACAAAACCCCGCAAGATTAGCTACATACACCAAAGTAACGATGATGCCTAGCAACAGGAGAAATGGAAATTTGAGCACAGCCGTATTGGGTTGTTCAAAACCAAACTGTTGCATCATAGTAGGAACAGATAAACTGGCATGAATCAAAACGTTGATCAGAAGCACCAAGGAAAATACATTCCAAACCCATAGTAGTGGCCCGTTTATTTTGTTCCTCTTGAAAGCAACAAGGGCCACAATAAGTGCAGTGATGCCTGCCAACACATCAAAGTTGCGTCCTTCAAAGGTCATTATCTCCGGAGCATAGCCAGAAGTAAAAAGCCGTTGGTAAATAATTACAGGTTTAACAGCCTTTAATAACAGGCTGCCTCAACAATATGTTTTGAACATAACTATACTTTTTCAGTTATTGATTAGTTTTATTTTTATTTATTATAAATTGATTTTTGTACTTTCTAATTTTAAATTTTACTGTCATTTGAATAGATGAATAAGCAAACAAGCAAGAATCAATACTCCGATTATGCATTAGGGGAGATTCTTTTCAGCCTTTCCCCTTTTGTTTTGATGTTGATAATTTTTGCTATTAATGATGAAGTACATCAGATTATATATCAACCTGAGTGGTCATTTGCCGCATCTGTCATGTTTGGACAATCTGTAACTAGGCTTTACTACGTCCAAAAAAGAAACTCAGAGTCACGAATCATATCTACCGATAGAGTTGCCTTGTTCGTTGCAGCAATACTGGTCTTCGGTTTTGCACCAAGCATTATTTTGCTTGAGAATACGATTAATGACAATAACCCTTCGAAGATCGTTGTTTATGCACAAATCGTCCTATTTGCTGTGTCTTGCTTTGTCCACTTTATTTCAAATACCTTGGCAGCAGGAAAAAACGAACTTGAGTAACGAACCTATCCATCCCTGACAATTTTTAAAGTAACCCTTCTATTTTTTGGGCTGAACAGATCAACAGTATCAACTGGGACCGTATCTCCCAACCCAAACGATTCTATATTCTCTGGTTCGAGTCCATATTCCAGCAAATAGTTGCGCACAACATTGGCTCTATTCTGGGACAACTGCTTTGCAGTACGTTCCCTTGTGTTACGTTCCTTAGAAGTATGGCCATTTACAACTATTCGAAAACTTGCTAGCTCCTGAGCAATCCGAAGTTGAATTGCCAAAGATTTAAGCACATCCTTAGCCTCTATTTTAAGCTTTGCACTACTTTCATCAAACTTAACTTGAGTCAACACTTTTTCAGTATCTAGAACCAATGTGTCAGGGGGTAATTGAGCCTCGGTATATGGTAAGATCACTACAGTATCATTTTTGATAATTCCTCGATAATACTCCTCCTCTATTTTTGACCAGCAAGTGTTGTCATAATCATTCTGTGTAACTTGTGGAATATCAAACCGGAAGATTCCAACACCGTCTGTTGCAACATAAACGTGTTGCTCGGAGCTGGTAATTGAATTGGCCACCAAGCTGTTGAATTTGAGAAAATGAGACTTGTCAAGTGTTACCTTCAAAGAGCTATCTTCGATGTTAGTGAGGAAAATCTTGTTATTGAAAACTACCCATAAATTGTTCCATGGATCAATCAACATTGCTTCAATGGATCCTGTCCCTGCTACTTTCTCAGGTAATTCGATTGCTCCGAATTCAATCTGGGGGCTGTTCGAAAAGTAATGTATTGAATCGTTGTTTTGAGATGAGAAATAAAACCCTTTCTTATATGGCACGATCGACTTTATCTCTCTTTGGTAAGATTGAGGAATGGCTTCACCACTTCCCTGTCCAGATTGTGAAATCGCCATTAATCCCTGATTGCCTCCAAAAAAGACAACCTTCCTTTTATCCCCGCCTTGAGTAATTTCTAAACCAACAAAAGCGGCAACATTCTTTAAACCCTCTCCCTGAACTCCACGATTCTTTTTGATCCTAATTTGACTTTTATCCCCAATAGTTGTCCCTCGAAAATCGTTGAAGGCCCAAATCTGGTCATTCTCTACTGCCACAAACGTGTTCTCACCTACCGAACTAACATTTAATATTTTGCTTTTGAAATCGTAATATGCTCTGCTTTTGGCCAATGGATCAAAGACAAAACCTTCTACCGTGGAAAGCCAAAACCTACCGGGCTTCCCAGTGAATATTTGGTTGATATAATTTGATAATCCAAATTCTGTTGATTTCTGACTTTTAATAAAATTCAATTCTGTGTCCAGAGTTAATAACCGTCCTCTGTTGGTAATTGCCAGTAGTTGACCATCAAAGAATGAAATTCCTTTGATAAACTTGTGGTCCCTTTGTTCTTCTTGAAGCACTGAGGTATCAGGATACCTTTTCAACTGACCAAACACCGAGACCGAAGTACATAGAATAATTATTACAATTATGCGATACCTCATCCTAATCTATCTTGAAAACAATCCTCTTAACTGATTGATCTACAGTTTGACCATTCAACAGCTCTTGATAAAAAAGAACCAACACAAAATACCCCCGATGATTTCGAAAATTGAAACGAATGGGTTCCTTGGCTTTTCCATTCACTTCTGAAATTGATTTCGGTATTTTGGGCGTGCCAAATATCCATTCAGGCTCCAGATTATTGGGGTCTTTGCCCAAATATCCCAAATAATAATAATAGCTAGGAAGAACATCGAAACCGGGAGCACCAGAATCAAACTTCAGGAACATCTCACTAATCCAGTTCCTTTTTACAAGGTTTAGGTTTTCAAAATCGAGCGGAATCTCTGCCAAGGACCTTCTTGAACCAACCCCTGGTTTCAGTTTTACTGCCACATGAGTACTTCGCTCCACATTTCTGTAGATTAGATCAACGACCTGACCCATGCGTAAGGTCAACAAACTGTCTAATAATTTTGTAGTAAGTTTTTCTTCGACTAGATTCCTTTCAAGTCGATCTATTCTTTGATTGAGCCTCAGATTGACACTGCCGATACTGTCCATCATTACGTCCTTCAGTCTTAATTCAGCACGATAATTCTTTAACTCACTTTGTGTGTAATCAAGTCTTTGCCAAAGCTCTCTCTTGTCCCCCCTCAACTCATCTATTAATATCTGATTCGTCAACAAAATAGAATCTCTGACTGCTACCATTGCCTTCAGTACCACCACCCTCTCCTCAAGCTTTCTAGCTTCTTCATTTAAGGAGTCGGCCCTATCTTCTAACTCTAATTTCCTTTTTACAAAAAAAAGTAACTCTTTGGCAGTCAAGGGTTCACGTTTAAAAATGATACTAGGATCAGTTTGTGCCGAAATACTGGGACCAATGACCAGTTGTGTGATTATCCATAGAGAAGTGAATGCTAATTTCATGGCCGAATAGATTTACCTTTGCCAACTAAACTATCGAGTAGGTGCCTGTGCATATACACTACATCAGCTCTATTCTTGGGAGGGTTTTTTAACGTTTCTTCAATTTTTCCCAAGATGAACCTAAACGAAAAAATAATAGCCTCAAGGTCTTGTTCTGCCGGTTTATTTCTGTTGTCCAGTGCTATCAAATATTTGGATTGTAGTGAATCCAATTCAGCATCAAACCTCTCCTCTACTTCAGCGGACCAAATAGAATCTGGTGGAAATATTTGCTTTCTCAAAAGGAGTAAGGTCACAAAAATTATCACAGCACTTATAATTATAGAGGTTCGAACCCTTCGCGTATTAGATCTTGTGGATCCGTCAGATTGGTTATTGGATTCTACCTCATTAGGCACCTCGAACCAGGCGTATATTTTTTCCAGTAGGCTCAACTTCATTAAGAATTTAGGTATTTAATACAGCTATCATTTGTATAATTACATTAATTATGTTTTAATTAAAAAAATAATTTGAAGAATGTTGATAAGATTAATTTTGATATCAAGTTTTTTCTTTAGTTGTTCACCAGCTAGATCTCAGGGTTGCTCTAATCAACTTTCAGGAGATTGGACATTTAGTATTTCGGGGAACAATCTCAGATATGGCTCACCGGCCAGAATACCCTTTGAAGGTTTGCTGAAGTTCAACAATATTTCATTTGATATAGGGGTTGAAAGAAGGGTGTTTAAGGAATTTCGCATTGGAGCATATTTCTCCTCAGGTTCCATTACAGATTTAAGTAAAGTAAGAGCCCAATACTCAGAATTCTTTATTAAGGTTGATCACCCACTTTTTCGTAGAATCCAGATTTTGCCAAATTTAAAAGCATATGCAGGTTTTGATCTAGGCATAATCAGGTTAATAGAAAGTAACATTCCTTCAGAAAATGGAAATTTTTCGATCGTAGCATTAAGAGGTACTTTAGAATACACCTTGAATGATTCTTTTAGTTTCTTTGCTCTAGGTTCATACAGGCTTAATGGAGCTATTAATTCAAGAAAGTTGGCCTTCGGCTCCAAATTTTCTCCATTCACCAAATTGGATTCAGATCGAGATGGAACCCCCAATAGACAGGACCGTTGTAAAAAACGAAAAGGGCCGGCAACCAATTGCGGTTGTCCATATTGATTTAAAAACATTCGAATAGGTGTGCTGAACCCTTATCTAGCTGTTTTAAAGCCTCAGGGTAAACTGCATGCCAACTGTGTTTACCCTAGCCCCCTGAAGTATTGACGTCTTTTGTCTACTCTACTTTTCATTTATTGAATAGTCTAAATATTCGAATAACAAGCCTTTACATAGAATTATAAGACCTCTATATCCCCAGATAGACCTGATCGGTTGGAGATTGCTACATTCTAAATAGCCGCGTAGAAAGCTCCCTACAACTGCACATTACAAATCGAGTAACGCAACTTTCAGGAGAAAGCCCCATCTCTTATATGTTTGACAAAGTATATACTTATATTAGTCTGACAAAAGTTATAGTTATGAAGGGCGACTATTTAGGGGAATTCGAAGAGCTGTTAATGCTCACCTGTGCTTTGTTAAAAGAAGAGGCCTACGGCATCAACATTGTTCAGGAAATCAAGGCCCGTATGGATCGGGCGGTAAACCTCAGCGCGGTACACGTCACCTTATATAGGTTGGAAGACAAAGGATTGGAGACCTTAGTAATGGGAGGTTAAAGGAGGTGTTGAGATATTTGGGTTTGATCAGAAAAAATCAAATCACAAAACCTCTTTAGGCTTCATAATTTGACCTCATCTATTTCTGCAGCGTTTTGCGTTGCCTATTCAAAATCACAAAGCCCGCAAGATTAGCTACATATACCAAAGTAGGGATGATACCCGGCAACAGGAGAAATGGAAATTTTAGCACAGCAGTATTGGGCTGTTCGAAACCAAACTGTTGCATCATAGTAGGAACGGATAAACTGGCATGGATTAAAACATTGATCAGTAGCACTAAGGAAAATATGTTCTAAGCCTGTAATAGTGGCCTATTTATTTTGTTCCCCTGAAGGCAACAAGCCCAACGGTAAACGCAGTGATGCCTGCCAATAGATCAAATTTTCTCCATCCAATGCAAAACAGGATAAAGCATGGCATGGGTCCAGGCTAGCTCGCCTTGAGAAAGGCTTTCTACATTTTTGATTATTTGATATCCGAGCTTTTACTATAGGAAAGAATCAACGGCTTTGAAGAAGCCGCAATCAGTGTTCTATAGACCATAATGCGATTTTTTTACATAATCCACTAGATAAACACACGTAATAGCATTAAGTGAAAAAATCCTGTTTCCTTTAATTTGGTACACGGGCAGTGCCAAATGTGTTGTGGTTAGTTTAAACGTTTTAGTAAAAGAGCCTGACCACAATCATAAGCATTGAGGACGCAAGATTGTGATACAGGCTTGACTAAGGATTATCCAAGTCCTACTTTTTCTTAGGGCCCTTATCAACCTTAGGAAACTGGGTCGACCTGTGCGGATGGGTATAGTTGACCCTAACTACGGACGTCTTTGCAGGCGTCTCCTTAGTGCTAAGGTTTGAATTATACCTTTTCTCGTACTTCACACCATAGGTTCTGTATGGATGAGTAGGACTCGACTTCCCAACATGTTCGGTTTTTCGATCCGGGTTCCTAAGCGTCTGTTCTCGGACGCGTTTCACGTCTATGTTCCTGCCATATTGTGTCCTCTTTGGAGTCGAAACGGTGGAAGGGTTATAGGCGTGCTTGGTTGCGTGGTCATTTATAAAATCACTCTTCTTTGACACACTCGTAGTTTTAGGAGGTGTCGAAGGCGCCTTATAAATCGACTTATATCCCGTTGGGATATGATGGCTATCACTAGCCCTCGTAAACGCTCTGGTGAGGCGTCCCTGAGCAGATATTTCTACTGAAATAAGGCCCAGAAGCGCTACCCATAAAATAGTTATTCTCAGATTTCTCATAAGCATGTTTTATCTAAAGGTTAAACTTCCGATTAAAATGTTGATCCCAGCACCAAAGGCTACTTCCTTGGGCAAATGCTCCATCAACTCATCCTTCGGTCTCAGAAGTGAGCCCGAATTGGCGATGAATATGGCGTCCTCCAAGGCAGAGACTACGGTAAAAGAGGTCAACTTGAAAAATTTACTGTGTTTAAGCCTGCTGGCACCTTTAGTCCAGCGCAGGACTTTAAGTGGATTCAAAATGGCCAGTGGGGTAGGTAAAAACATTCCCAAGGTCTGACCATTGTCAAAGCTCTCTGGAAAAAACTGGCGTAATCTGAATAATCGTTGATCAAATGCAAATTGAGTCTCGATTTCCACTTTATGTATTGAAAACAAATTTCTTATACCGCGGGCGATATTGTTCGCCACACGCATTGCGGTGCGGTTGTTAAACAGGGCTGCACCCAGTGCCCCTAGTCTGAATGCCTGACCTTGCTCTTTTGGCCCTGGCCTCCAATAATCTTCATTGAAAAAGTAAGACGAACTCACATAGAGTTCCTGCCCTTCTCTTATTACTGTATACAGTATCCTTCCAGTGATGCCCCTGGTCTGGCCAAATTGAGCCAACTTGTAAAACACATCGCCCATATTGAATACGGTGGCACCATTCATGGCAATGATCTCATCACCTGGTGCAAGTCCGAATCGATTTCCGAAAAGATCGATCTCAGCGACTTCCTCCACCGTCACTCCAGCGAGGTAATCAACACTGTCGGAATAGCTGAAGCCCGGAGAGAAGGGATAATCATCCAAGCTGGCATACTGCTGCGTGAACCTGTAGTTCCGCTGGAGGGAAGCGTAGAACTGCGAAGCCCATATCCTTCGCTCCTCCTCATTGTCGTCAAAAAGGAAGATATAATCCGGGCCGATGATTTTCTCCTGCGCTGAATAGTTGAGGCTAAGAAACGACTTCCGTTCCAATTGAACATAGGAGAACGGCATCCAGGTAGGGTCATGTGGAATGGTATCTTCAACAACCGGTGTGGTATCTACAAAGCGTGCACCCTGATTGAAAGAGGAGGTGATAAAATTCTGCTCCAGATGGACAGGCCTTAGGGAGGTACTCTCCCCTGCCTGAAAGGTAACTGTATTGAATTCACCATCATGTAGCATCATCAGAATGTCAGGGTCGTTCGATTCTGCGTAAAGAAGGATGGATTCCTCAAAGGTGAGTCGAGGAATGGTCAGTTCCACCGTTCTCGACTCACCTGGTGCCAAGTCGTACCAGCCCAAATTTTCATACTGACCATTTCCAATTGGATAGCTGAGGGCCGTACGCACTGGATAGGGCTCCAAATTCGTAATTGTAATCTCCACATGCTTGGGATAGATCAAGAAGATGATCCCAGCTGTAAGCAAGCCAAAGACCAGCAGAATGATCCAGAACACGCGGATTGAGAAGCGACCCGTCTCCTCCTCTGGTGGTTTTGCCCCAGACAATAACTCCAACACCTGATCTTTGGTGTCTTGTTCACGCTTCAGACTCTCTTGCCTGACCTGAAGATCATCGACCCTATACTGGTCGATGACCTCCTTTGCATATTGCTCTATATTTCCTTCAGATCTCATGGTATTGCAATTTTAAGAGACAGCAGCTCTGTAAGCCTCATTCATGCTAGTCATCGCCATTCTGAACTTGTCAGTAAGCTTTTCCTTCAACTCAGAAAGCAAAGATCTTTTCAGGGGGTTAGCCTCATTCTCAAGCAGTCCTTCCAAGCGACCCATCTCAAGGGCATATTCTTCCTTCAGCATATCCACCGAGCTTGTATGAAAGGTGTAGAGGTCTTGCATACGAGTGATGGCCTCTTTACTCATTTCAATCCGTAACACATTGATGGCAAACGCCTCCTGATGGATTTCATGGGCAATCCTCATCGCCTCTTCCACAATGAATGCTCTGACGCGCTTACCTTCTTCTACCACTCGAGATACGTAAATGCTGGTTTCGCGCAACTCATCGTACTCACCTCGCTTCACGAGCAATTTGATCACAATGGGTGCGGTGTCTATTACCAGTATAAGAATCATTAACAGGAGACTGGTATAGTATGCCTTTTTGGAAATCTCCAACTGCCCGAAGCTAGCCTCAGGGTCGTTTCTCCAGCGTTTGAGATACTGGACAGCAATAATATCATTGATGAGATTATTCTTCTCAATTGAGGACGCTGCAACCTTGTTCTCACCAATAACTTTCTGGGCCTCATATCGCGCAGAACCTTCCACCGTTGAGTCATTTTTCTGTGCTATACGGATCAAGGTACTTTGATATCCGGCATTGATGGACTGGTTTACAGAATCTATCTCGGAGATGCGATTATTACGAGCATACAAGGCTCTATCACGCACATTTTTCACCTTCTTGAGCTCTTTGGCCCTATAGTTAATCGCACCACGCTCTTTAGAGGTGGTTTGTCTGTAAGGTGTCTGCTCCTGCTCCAGTTTGTTGATTACGCCTTGTTCGTACTCATCGATAACTTTGCTTGAATCTCTGATCACCGTGATCTGCTTCTTCAGCCCATCTATAGAAGCCTGAGCTCTCCTGATCTTTCCGTACGACACATTGTCACTGCGCTTGTAAGCCGCGGCTTGCTTCTCATAATCTGCATTATGCTTATCGAACGTTTCGCTCAGCTGAGGTAAGAACGGATCATTGCCGTATGCTTCCTGAGACTGAGCCAACCAAGTACGGTATTCGTCCTCAGCTTGGTTGTGCTGTGCATCAAGCTCATTGATGGTGCTACTGGGCGCAAGGTTATTCTTGGCTTCGTATTCGAGCCTCATTTCGTTTTTAGCAGAGGGGAGGTAGTCCTTGAATACAAGGGTCTCTAGCGGCAGGGATACTGTAAAGGATATCACCGCTGCTACTACTAAACGAAAGAGGGTAGTGAAAAAGAGCTGTAGCCCGGAACCTAATCCGTACTTCGCTTTTTTGCGCATGGTTGTGATCAGGCCCCAGTCTATACCGAAGATGATAAAGCCCCAAAAAAGAGAGAAGGCAATAATCGCTACCAGCTGATTATTGGTTTGAATCTCTCCGCCCATCACCGAGAGCATGGCGTAGCCCATGGTGAACACTGATAGCATGGCGGTATTAATTACGCCAATACCTATGGCGATAAACTTATTTTTCTCAGCGGGGCATTGCTCGAGTATCTCGAGCTCAGCTCCACCAATTCTGCAAAGCACTCTCTGCAGCCAATTAAGGTTTTTGGTTTGCATAGTTTAGTTTTTAAGTTGATCTTGTACTTGTAACGGAGAATATTTTGAAAAGTTGTTCATAACTTATGATTATACTACAAATGTAGTTTTACACAACATATATATTCTGAAAAAAGATAATTTCCAAATAAAAACAGGTGCCCACTGATTGGAGGAAAAGTGCGTTTATACTACATTTGTTCAATATTCATACAATCATGGCCGAGCAGGAAGAAAAAAAAGAGGATAAAATTCAGTTCAACACGAGAAAAATTCTTCGGATCATGAGGGATCGGAAAATTACCATCACCCATTTATTCAAGAAATACCATGTCTCCAGAAGCACCTTGTACAGTCTTCTTGACGCTGATGAAATCTCAAAGCCTTACGCGGCCATGTTCGCTTACGCCCTCAACTTATCACCAAGTTTTTTTGGTTTGGACGATGATGACTTGATCTTTTCTGGGGAAGAAAACAAAGGGGTAAAGAAAGAAGGGATCAAATTCACCAGTCTATTATCCTATCAAACCGACTTTGGCGAGAATGGTAACTACCTGCATTTCCTGAAAGAGTATTTTGATGTACTCATTTATATAGTGAGAAGCGCAGAGGAAGAGCTTGTTATCCTTGATTATTTAGCCAATAATTTCCAGCTTTTTCAAAAACTGCCTTATGCCAAGGACAACCAAGAACGACAGGAGATTTATGATACCTTCCATAGTTTGTACAAAAAATATATGGCTGAAATCAACAAAAAGATCGAAGAGCAGATATCAAAAGGAGTTGAATTCAAGTATACCCGAATCTGTCAGATTCCTCTACATCTTAATCAGAAGGGTTCCGATGAGTGGATGGAATCCAAGGAGTTCGTTTTGAAACAACTTTATCCCAATATAATTGCTCATTACGAATACCTCTATCGGGTATTGAATTTCAAGAATTTCAAGCTATACGTGTCCAACAAGCCAATCAGGGCTTATAGCTTTATCATGTCGGAGAGCGTCCTCGCTTCTGAATATGATCGAATTGACAAAAGTGGTTCTTTCTATCCTGACCTACTGTTTCTTAATACCGGCAAGACCGGCCTGAAAATGATTGAAACCTACAAGTCTCAACTGGGGCAACTTATTCCCAAATGCCAGGAAATTTCAAGGCCGAATGCTCTGGACAAGCTTCCAATTATTGCAGATAGATTGCAAAAAGAATCGGAAGAGAAAAGTAAAGAGCTGGAAGATTACTTTGAAAAAATGAGGGACAGCATCATCCGCCCAAAAACCAAGGAAGATGTCTCATTGAACAATGATGCTTTCAATAAGACCAAGACGGAAAGTGATATGGCATTTTTAGCCTCCAGGCATGCTACAAAGAAACTAGCCCACCTTGATAGGACCAAAGAAGAACTCATAGAGTACTTTGCCGAGGGAGAGGAACAAGCCAAGTAGTTAAGTTGACTCTTCCACCAAAATATTCTATTTCAATCCATTCCCAGCTTTCTTAAAACTCTCCCATACAATTCTTTCCGAATTCTTGGGTCTTTCATATGTTTGACAAAGTATATACTTATATTAGTCTGACAAAAGTTATAGTTATGAAGGGCGACTATCTAGGGGAATTCGAAGAGCTTTTAATGCTCACCTGCGCTTTGCTAAAGGAGGAGGCCTACGGCATCAACATTGTTCAGGAAATCAAATCAAGAATGGATCGAGCTGTAAACCTCAGCGCGGTACATGTCACCTTGTACAGACTGGAAGACAAGGGGCTGGTGAGTTCTGAGATGAGAGGGGCCACAGCGCAAAGAGGAGGTCGCAGAAAGCGCATTTTTCAATTGACCTCTTTGGGATTCAGAATCCTTAGGGAGACTAACGAAAAACGCCAAAGCCTGTTGAATTTAATCCCTGAACTCAAGCCCTTGTAATGAATACCAATGCGCCTTCACCGCCCAAGTGGATCTTGAAGTTTTTAAGATCATTCTGCCCTGAACAATTGCAGGAAGGCATTGTCGGGGATTTATTGGAACAATATGAAATCAACCGAAGCCATAAAAGCAAATTCGCCACGGACTGGCTATTCTTGTATAACACCGTCAGGTTTTTGCGAATGAGCATTTTAAGAAGAAAAGAACTCAGATATTCATCAAATCACGTTGCCATGCTTAGAAATTACTTTAAAACATCAATTCGCAGTTTGTTAAAGAACAAATTCTTTTTCACCCTCAATGTAACAGGGCTTTCCATTGGTATAGCCGCTTGTTTGCTATGCTATTTACATATCCAATATGAGCTTAGCTACGACCGGGCTAATCCAAGAGTTGATGACGTCTATCGCCTGGTAACTGGTGATGTGGACACTGGCAATGGATGGGTGAAAGTTTCAGCACCAATGCCTCCGAACATCCAAACCAGATTGCCCGAGGTTGAGGCCTTTACTCGTCTGACCAACTTCACAAGAGACCCCAAAGTGACGGTGGAATACGGTAACAACATCTTCTCCGAAGACCAATTCTTTATGGCGGACCCGGATATCCTTTCCATGTTCGATTTTAAGATGGTGCGCGGAGACCGGCAGGCGGTCTTGTCGGATATGAACTCAGTGGTCATCTCTGAATCCATGGCAGAAAAGTACTTTGGTGGCAACGACCCTATTGG
>JAJCYM010000020.1 GCA_029262895.1 Roseivirga sp. | reverse complement strand
TTGTTCTGTGCCAGGTCTCCTAAAGAGTTTCCCCAGTTGTTGAAGGCCTCGTGATCGTCTGGTTTGATCTCAATGGCCTTTTCGAATTTCTCAAATGCCTCCCTGTACAATTCATCTGCTTCTTTTCCTTTTTTGTTTTGTGCCAGGCTTCCTAAATCTGTTCCCCAGTTGTCGAACGTCTCGTGATCGTCTGGTTTGATCTCAATGGCCTTTTCGAATTTCTCAAATGCCTCTCTGTACAATTTTTCTGCTTCTTTTCCTTCTTTGTTCCCTGCGAGGTTTCCTAAATAAGTCCCCCAGTTGTAGAAGGCCTCTTGTTTATCCGGTTTGATGTCGATGGCCTTTTCCAATTTTTCAAGTGCCTCTCTGTACAATTCTTCTGCTTCTTTTCCTTCTTTGCTCTGTGCCAGGTTTCCCAAATAGGCTCCCCAGTTGTTGAACGCCCCGTGGTCGTCTGGTTTAATATTTATGGCCTTTTTGAATTTCTCAAATGCTTCTCTGTATAATTCCTCTGCTTCTTTTCCTTCTTTGTTTTGTGCCAGGCTTCCCAAATCTGTTCCCCAATTGTTGAATGCTTCGTGAAGGTCCGGTTTGATATCAATTGCTTTTTGAAATTTTTCAAACGCCTGATTGTATAATTCCTCTGCTTCTTTTCCTTCTTTGTTCCGTGCGAGGTTTCCTAAATAGTTTCCCCAGTTGTAGAATGCTTCGTAAAGATCAGGTTTTAGCTCTAAGGCTATTTTGTATTCATTTAAAGCTTTTTCTGGCTCATCTGAAAGATGTAACTCAATTCCTTTTGAAAGATATTTCAGCGCTTCTCTTTCTAATAATTTGTCTTTATTGGGGATAACTCCAGATTCGAACGCTTGAATTTTTTTATTTGCTTCAAGGAGTTGTTTTCTTAGTGCAACAATTTCTATAGATTCGTTGCTACCACATTCTTCCTTCATTGAAATTAAGACCTCAATGAATTCTTCAATTTCTGAATAATCTTCTACAAAAAGAGCTTCCAAGAAATTCAGTTGCCTTTCCAAAGGTCTATTTGTAATGATGAAGTGCTTCTGATTATACTCGCCTTGAATTTTTTCTATTTCTTGGAATAAATTATTAATCTGAAAATCTCCCATACCCGTTCCAATGAAAAGTATTGAATTATTAAAGACAATATTTTTTAGTACAAGTAATGAATGTTCGGCATCTCTATTCGGATTTTCATAAAGGTTGGCATAATTAGTAGGAAACAATACCATAGAATCTGCATCTTCATAGCAGCCATGAAGCTTAAAAAGCAGAGTAGAATTTCGATCTTTATGGGTCGTTAATTCATAATTCTTGCCTTTATATGCTTTATATTTTCTAAGATCTGGAACAGCCCTTTCGAAAGCAGTATCATAATTGGTTGTGATTAGTTTAGGAGATAACCTATGCAACTTTTCATGTAGGCTATAATCATTGTTGTCATCATCTAACTCTAAGTATTCTTTGATGAAATTGTATATTTCGCTTTTAGGAATACTGCTGTCAGATTCAATTAGGTCTAAGACCTTTATTGGATCATACTTTTTTACTAAGGGTATTAAAGCATCAATATCATAACTCTTGAATTTTAAGTCGAGCAAAATCTGTTCTACGAGATTTCTCCATCCCTTTAATGACTTACCCTCTTTATTTATTAATTCATAAGATAGACCCGCTCCAACGAAGATAATTAGTCGATTATTACAAATGGCTTTTTTTAGTTCGGCAGGTATATGAGGGCTTTTCATTTTTCAATGTCTTTTGCATTAAGCTAATATCTAATTTAATGAAATTTATTTGTTGGTATAGTTATATAGTTCTAACGGTCAACTTAGTTGTTTTGAAATTGGCTATGAGGGTTCCCGGTCAGGTTGGGAATGACGTATGGCGTTAGAGTAAATCCACCCCCTACCCCCGCCAGCGGGGGATACTTTACCTGGGAGCTTTGAGATGGAATATGACCTCTTACAACTAAGCCAAATGTCTAATATCTGACATCTGAAGTCTAACAAACTAACTAATCCTCCCCCAATTCACCACCGACTTCTTAAGTGAATTGATATGACGGAGAATATTCTGGTTCTCTGCCTTTTCAAGATTTGAGTCAGCTTCTAAAATATCCTGCGCTGCATTTCGGGCAGTTTGGAGAATCTGCTGGTCCTTGGAGATATCAGCAATCAGGAGGTCGAGCACCCCACTTTGTTGTGTGCCAGTCAGATCTCCTGGTCCGCGAAGCCTAAGGTCCATATCAGCAATCTCAAAACCATTATTTGTGCGCACCATGGTGTCTAATCGGGTTCTGGCCTCCTTGCTCAATTTGTAGTCTGTCATAAGGATACAGTAGGACTGTTCAGCCCCACGGCCGACACGCCCACGCAATTGATGTAGCTGCGCCAGACCAAAACGTTCTGCATTTTCTATCACCATAACGGATGCATTAGGCACGTTGACGCCCACCTCAATTACTGTTGTGGCGACCATAATCTGGGTCTCGTGCCGCACAAAGCGCTGCATCTCAAAATCCTTGTCCTGTGCCTTCATTTTTCCATGGACAATGCTCACATGGTTGTCAGGGAAAGCCCGTGAGATACTTTCATAACCATCCATTAGATCCTTCAAGTCCATTTTGGAAGACTCTTCTATCAATGGATAAACAATATAAATCTGCCTGCCTGCCGCTATCTGCTCCTTCATAAAGCCAAAGACCTGCAGGCGCTTGCTTTCATATTGATGGTGAGTCTCAATGGGCTTTCGGCCTTTTGGCAATTCATCAATGGTAGACACATCCAAGTCACCATAAAGGGTCATGGCTAATGTTCTGGGGATGGGTGTCGCGGTCATCACTAGTACATGCGGATGGACCTCTCGGTTTTTACCCCAAAGCTTGGCCCGTTGTGCCACGCCAAAGCGGTGTTGTTCATCAATAATGGCCAATCCCAGGTTTTGAAATTGCACTATGTCTTCAATCAAGGCGTGGGTGCCTACCAATATCTGTATGGAGCCATTCAGCAAGCCTTCGTGGATCAACCTCCTTTCTTTGACTTTGGTTGATCCTTTAAGTCGGGCAATGCCGATGTTGAGTTTATCTGCGTATTCCTTTAAGCCCTCATAGTGCTGGTCGGCAAGAATTTCGGTGGGCGCCATCATACTCGCCTGTCCGCCCTTGCCTACCACCAGAAGCATACAGATAAAGGCAACAATGGTTTTTCCGCTACCCACATCACCCTGTAGCAGTCTGTTCATCTGTTTGCCCGACTTCATGTCTTGATAAATCTCCTTGATTACCCTTTTCTGGGCCTGAGTTAATTCAAATGGTAGGTGATTTTTATAAAAATCTGTGAGTAAGGTCGAATCATTAAATACTTGCCCTTGAAACTCCTCTTTCCGCGTTAGTTTCAGCTTTAATAACCTCAGTTGGATATAGAATAGCTCTTCAAACTTTAATCGGAATTGCGCCTTTTTGAGCAGTTCATTGTTTGACGGAAAATGAATATGCCAAAGGGCAAACTTCTTCTCGATCAGGCCAAATTGACTAAGAAGAGATTCTGGCAAAGTCTCCATGATATAGTTCTCAGCCATGGTGATGACTTGCCTTACCATCTTGCTAATCGCCTTGCTGTCCAGGTATCTCGACTTTAGTTTTTCAGTGGTGTGATAAACGGGTTGGAGCAGGGAGTTTTTTTCATTCTGTGTGGTGAGTACCTCTAGTTCAGGATGGGCAATATTGATTTTTCTGCCATAGACAGTAGGCTTGCCAAAGATCACGTAGTCAACGCCAGGCCTGAGTTTTTTTGATATCCATTCGATTCCCTTGAACCAAATCAACTCTATCTCACCTGTACCATCTTCAAAGGTGACCACCAATCGCTTTTTTCTCATTTGGCCAATGGTCTTGATTTTGCGGATTCGCCCTTTGATCTGCACGTAGGGCATGTCGGCATTTAATGCTGAAATCTGATGGAATTTAGTCCGGTCTTCGTATCGAAAAGGATAGTGTTGAATCAGGTCGGCATAGGTAAAAAGGCCTAATTCGGTATTGATAAGAGCCGCCTTTTGGGGTCCAACCCCTTTCAGAAATTCTATTCTGGTCTCAAAGAATGACGGCATGCGTCAATTTAATATTTCCACTCCAAAGTATTCAACATCTGGACCACATCTGTCTTGATAAATTCAATAATGGGAGCCAAAGAGTCATTCTTGTTGGCCACATTAAAGTACAGTGCACCTCTGAGAAAGTGCTTTGTAGTGTCGGTGGTAAAAAACTGAAATTGAGAAGGCACTTCTCCATCCAATTCAATTACACTGGCGTTTTGCCCATTGGGCAGACTTATGATTGATTCTTCAATGGAATAGGCCTTAATATTGTGCCTTGCAGAAAGCTCGTAGGCATCTTCTAAGAGTAGTGAGATGTCATTTGCAGGATCCTTCAGGTTCTTATAAGTAATTTGAATCAAGGCCTCGAAATCGGGATAATTCAAGTTGATCCAATACGGGCCTGCCAGGTGAAATGAATCTCGCGAAAGTGCGGCATATTCGGAGTAATCGAATCGATAAGGCAGTGTGTCAGGTAAGGTTTGATATTGAGATTCGGGCAAATCAATCCTGTTGAAACCTCTTGGTTTTGGCACGTAGTCTTCAGAACATCTTGCTGAGAGCAAAGCGAATGCGACCAAAATCATAAAGAAATTCCTGGCTTGTTTCACGAATGACTAATTGAAGAACTTGTTATTTATAAATACCCTAACGCGCTTTATCCTTCTATTGTCTACAGCAACAGCGGTAAATAGAAATTGTCCATACTCAATCTTTTCGCCAGCTCGAGGTAGTTTGGAATGTAACTCGAGCAGTAATCCGCCTAAGGACTCACTTTCTCCTTTAACCTCATCAAAGACATTGGCCTCAGCCTGAACAATTTTGCAGAAGTCATTCAAGGAGGTTTTACCTTCAAAAATGTAGGTGGACTCGTCAAGCTTATTGTAGGCCACATCATCGTCATCAAACTCATCGTTGATTTCGCCTACAATTTCCTCTATAATGTCCTCCATGGTGATCAGGCCGGCAGTCCCGCCATATTCATCAGCCACAATGGCCATATGCACGCGTTTGTCCTGAAAGTTCTTGAGTAGGGTATCAATTTTCTTGTTTTCAGGAACAAAAAAACCAGGCCTCAGTATTTTCTGCCATTCGAAATCTTCTTCCTTTTCAATATGCGGAAGCATGTCCTTGACGTAAAGAATCCCCTCTACCTTATCTATTGTTTCACGGTAAACGGGAATTCGAGAGAATCCTGATTTATTGATCAAGTCCATTAATTCATGAAAGCTGTCTTCTATATCCACCCCCACAATGTCCATTCTGGACTGCATTATCTGCTTTACAGATAAGGTGCTAAAGTTTACAATACCCTTGAGAATACCTTTTTCTTCTTCACTTGTCTCTTCCCCAACAGTCATTTCAAGGGCCTGATTTAGCTGATCTACTGAGATGTCATGGCCCTTTCGCTCCACGTTGCGCTCAATGATATTGGTCACATTAATCAGCAGATATGAAATAGGCTTGAAGAACTTTCTAAGCACCAATAAGAGTTTGGCGGTCATTCGGGCAAAACGAAGACTGTGCTGTGTAGCAAAGTTTTTGGGCACCACCTCACCGAAGAAAAGGATCACAAACGTGACGATTGCGGTGAGCGTGATTATAATTTTGCCTTCGGTATTTCTTGAGCCAATCAGCTCCCATGTAAAAAAGGTGGCCAGTGTTACGATGGCAATATTGATCAGGTTGTTCATGATCAATATGGTGGCCAAAAGGTGCCTTGGTTTTTCCAATAATTTAAGAATCGCCCTATTGGCAGGGCTGTCATTGTCCTTGCATTCCTGTAGGTTTTCTGACTGCAGGGAGAAGAACGCTACCTCAGAACCTGAAATCATGGCCGAAAGCATCACCATTAAAATAAAAACCACCCCATTCACTACAATGTACAGGGTGGAAACATTTGCAAGGTCAGCCAATAAGATTAAACCGGGTAGGGGGTCGTCTGTCGCGGATTCCAAATTTTACTTTTTAGTTGAACATCATCAGAATGGTAAGTCGTCCGTATCATCCTCCGGAATAGATGAAACAGGACTTGCATTTGTTGTGCTTGCTGAACTTTGGTTTTGCCCACCGCCATCATCCGGTTTGGAGCCCAAAAGCGTCAAATTATTACCTACTACCTCTGTCATGTAACGTTTATTTCCTTCCTGGTCATCCCAAGATCGAGTAGTCAACTTACCTTCAATATACACCTGACCGCCCTTCTTTAAAAATTTCTCAGCTATTTCCGCCAACGGTGTCCAGAGCACAATGTTGTGCCATTCGGTGTTGGTTACACGCTCGCCCTGTTTGTTTTTATAGGTCTCGCTTGTGGCAATCGGGAAGTTCGCCACGGCCCTGCCATTGTCCAGATGTCTGACTTCAGGGTCTTTGCCCAAATTACCTATTAAAATTACTTTGTTTACTCCTGCCATGGCTTGTCTTATTTAAAGGAAAATTTCAATGTTAAATCAATCTAGTTAAAAAATATGCTCGACCAAAAAGTTGTTGATCAGTATTGGTTTAGGTAAGTCTTGAATTTGTTTAAGGTCGAACGGTCCTGGGCTTTCTGTCGAACTCAAAGCCTTGATGGCCTTGTGATTTACAACGTTCAACAGATAGAACGTAGCAAAGATACGCTGATGAGTCAAAACATGCTTGAATATTTTTGATTCTTCTTCAAGTATTACATTGTTCAACAATTCGGGGGGTAAGTTCTCCATCAATTCTGGAGTAGAAATCGCCTGATTTGACTCTTGTAAAGGAAAATCATAGAGCCCCTGCCATACATCTCCGGGGCCACGTTGTTTCATGTAGATCCTTTCGCCTTCTTTGATTACAAAGTAGTAGAAATGCCTGGTTCTGACTTTCACCTTTTTTGACTTGATGGGTAATTTAAGCTGTGTGCCATGGTTATAGGCATGGCACTCCTCAGAGATTGGGCAAAGTCCGCATGCGGGAGTTTTTGGGCTGCAATGCATGGCACCAAACTCCATTATAGCCTGATTGTATTCGGCTGGTTGCTTCGGGTCAATCAAAGTATTAGCCAGTTTTTCAAAAGTTTTGGCTCCGGATGTGGAGGCTATGTCATCTTCAACCCCATAAATCCTGCTCAGTACTCTATATACATTGCCGTCCACAACAGCATTCACTTGGTCAAAAGCAAATGATGCAATGGCAGCAGCAGTGTACTTGCCAATACCCTTGAGTTTTAGAAGCTCTGGATAAGTGGAAGGAAATTGACCATTGAAGTTTTCAACCACCATTTTGGCGCAAGCATGCAAGTTTCGGGCTCTGGAATAATAGCCCAACCCCTGCCAAAGCCGAAGTACAGCATCTTCAGGTGCATTGGCCAGATCATAAACCGTTGGATATTGCTCTACAAATTTCAGGTAATATGGCATGCCCTGATTTACCCTGGTCTGTTGTAAGATGATTTCAGACAGCCAGATTTTGTAAGGATCACGGGTATTTCGCCATGGCAGATCGCGCTTATGATGTTGATACCACCTAATCAGTTGATTAGCAAAGTCTTGATTCGTCACTAATGATGTTGGATCAATTAAATTTCCCTGGAAATGGCAGGGTCTAAAATATTAGAGATTCTTTTTTTAATTAGAAATGATCTCGTAGTTTTGCAGGCCAAAATAACTGGTAATTAGTTTTTTACACAATATTTATAAATCTAAAATTTAACTAAGGTGACTAAAGCAGAGGTTATTGCGCAGATCGCAGATAAAACAGGCATAGACAAGTCGGATGTAACCACTACCGTAGAAGCATTGTTCAAGGTAGTGAAAGATTCTATGGCAGATGGAGAGAACATCTATGTTAGAGGCTTTGGCAGTTTCGTGAATAAAAAAAGAGCGAAAAAAATCGCTAGAAATATTTCAAAGAATACTGCAATTGTCATCGATGAGCACTATGTGCCAAGTTTCAAACCATCAAAGGTTTTTGTAGAGCAAGTTAAGGGTAGCGACAAGGTCAAAGCGGCCAACAAATAAGGCCGTAAAGGCATATGAAAAGGCTACAGATCATTCTGGTTATTCTGGCCGTTGCACTGGTAGGCACGCTTTACAGCCTTCCTAAGGTAGTGGTCGACAATGATGAAGCCAACAAGAATGCAGTTGTAGACGAAAGCATACCGGGAGGTAATCTGGGAAATCATTCAGATTCCATTTCGGAAGAAGACTTACCAAGAATAGCCCGTTGGAAAAGCCAACTGCTTGCAAATGGTAAAGTGCAAAATGATAAGGAAGCACTTGATGCCTTAATGGCGGTCTTCAAATCAATAAACAAATATGATAGTGCAGCATATTATGCTGGTCTGTTCGCAGAAAGCTATCAAGAAATAGAGCACTGGCGGAAGGCTGGTGACGCTTATTTTGAGGCATTTACATTTGCCGTGGAGAAGGTTAAAGTTTCGCAGCTTACAGCCAAAGCCCGGGAATACTATAACAAGATTCTCGACTCCGGAGTGAACGACCTGGATGTAAAAAGCAACATTGCAATGACCTATGTAGAAGGGCCTAGTCCGATGCAGGGTATTCAAATGTTGAGAAGCATATTGGAAGAAGATCCTCAAAATGAAAAAGCATTGTTTTTTATGGGCAGTCTGTCTATACGCTCAAATCAATTTGAAATTGCAATTCAAAGATTTGAGGCTCTGGTGAAATATTATCCGGAGAATATTGAAGGACAGTACTGGCTGGGAGCAAGTTATTTTGGGGCCGAACATATGGAAGAGGCCAAAATACAGCTCCAAAAGGTCAAAGAAATGGACGCTGATTCAATTGTGCTAACTGCCGTGGATGAGCTGCTTCAAAGAATTAAATAGTTTTTAAAACTTTAAAAAATTAGAATTATGCCGTGTGGTAAAAAAAGAAAGAGACATAAGATCTCTACTCACAAGAGGAAGAAAAGACTAAGAAAAAACAGACATAAGAAGAAGTAATTTCTTCTACCTTTTCCCGAACACATCGGGATGATTTAATCTTTTTTTAAACTTTAATTTATTTCAAATTGAGTAACGAATTAATAATCAATTCGACTCAAGATGGATGTCGTATAGCCCTTCTTAAACAGAAGAATCTAGTCGAGTTTCATAATGATCATGATTCCGACAAATTCAAAGTAGGGGATATATATCTCGGAACAGTAAAGAAAATTGTTCAAGGTTTAAATGCAGCATTTATAGACATAGGCTACGAAAAGGATGCCTTTCTGCATTATCTTGATTTGGGACCGCAACTTAGGTCCCTCAATAAATACACAAAACAGGCACAGCACTCCAAGAGTACCAACGGTCTTCTTGGAAAATTTAAGAACGAGCCTGATATTAATAAACTTGGCAAAATGAGCCAAGTGCTGACCCGAGGCCAGCAGATTTTGGTTCAAGTTGTAAAAGAACCAATTTCTACCAAGGGACCACGACTATCCTGCGAGTTGTCATTAGCGGGGCGCTATATGGTTTTAGTGCCATTCTCTAATACTGTCAATATTTCCAAAAAAATCACGGAAAGTGAGGAACGGAAGCGCCTGATGCGCTTAATGTCTTCCATTAAACCCGACAATTTTGGAGTGATCATACGAACTGTTGCCAAAGATAAGGCAGTAGCAGAACTTGATCGCGATTTAAGAAACCTGGTGGAATCTTGGCAGGAGGGCATGAAACGCCTTCATGCAGTGAAACCCAGAGAAAAGGTAATCGGTGAAATGAGCCGGGCCTCATCAATCCTTCGAGATATTCTAAGCGAATCTTTTGACAGTGTCACCACTGACGATAAGGAGATCTTTAACGAGGTAAAAGCCTATATCCACAAGATTGCTCCGGAAAAGGAGAAGATTGTGAAGCAATACAATGGGAAGGCCAAAATTTTCGAAGCCTTTGGTGTTGAAAAGCAGATTAAATCACTTTTCGGAAAATCTGTAAGCCTTCAAAAAGGAGGCTATCTGATCATCGAGCATACTGAAGCCCTACACGTAGTTGACGTGAATAGTGGTAATAAGTCAAATGCCGGTGAAGATCAGGAAGCCACGGCCCTTGCTGTCAACATGGAGGCTGCCAAAGAAGTGGCGCGCCAATTGAGACTGCGTGATATGGGTGGCATTATTGTAATCGACTTCATAGACATGAGGCGAGTAGAGAATAAGAAAAAACTCTATGCCCATATGAAGGATGTGATGAAGGATGATCGTGCGAAGAACACGATACTTCCTCTGACCAAATTCGGTTTGATGCAAATCACTCGTCAGCGGGTACGGCCTGAAATGAACATTGCGACCAAGGAGGTTTGTCCTACTTGTGCAGGCACTGGCAAGATAAGTGCAACCATCTTGGTTTCGGATACTATAGAAAAGAACCTTGAGCTTATATTAACTTCTCAAAATGAGAAAAGCCTAACTATGACTGTGCATCCATTCCTACATGCTTATTTTACCAAGGGCGTGTTCTCTAAAAGATGGGAATGGTACAAGAAGCACCATACCTGGGTGAAAGTAGAGAAGGACAGTTCACTGGGAATCTCAGATTACTCTTTCCAAAACAAGTTGGGAGACGAGATTGAACTAGTGTCCTGATTGAAACTTTAATATGATTTTTAAAGAGGCTGTCTTGCAAAAGGCAGCCTCTTTTTTTGTTCAATAAAACAATCTCACAAAGACTTTTTAAAGAATTACCTCACCCTATTTTTCATGATCTAAATCATAATTTTTGATGGGACAAGGTCATGAAATCCAGTGATTTAGGTCAGGCAAAAATCAGGGGTTGACGAATACCTTTAGGTCATTAATCAAAACCTAGAGTCTCATGAAAAACCTACTGTTAAGCCTGCTTGTACTGGCCTCATTCTCTATATGGATGACAAGTTGCGGGGGAGGACAAAGTAAAATAGATGAAATCAAAGCCAATTCAATCAAGACACCGGCTGACCCAATGGCCGATTGGCAATCAAATCACGGAGTTGGCCCAATTAAGGCCTTTGAATTACCTGAATCAGTGGATCAGGCATTAGTTACCACAGGCCAGGGTGTATATAATGCCAAGTGTACCGCTTGCCATAAAATAGATAAGAAATTCATAGGCCCATCCCCTAAGGGAATTCTTTCAAGAAGAACACCAGCCTGGACCATGAATATGATCCTTAACCCTGAAGAAATGGTTCAAAAGGATCCAATTGCGAAACAACTTCTGATAGATGCCAATGGTTCACCAATGGCCAATCAGAGCCTGACTCAAGAAGAAGCAAGAGCAATTCTGGAGTACTTCAGAACATTATAAAAATCAATCTTAAACTTTTCAATTATGAAAGCAGTTACATCCAAAATTTTGATACTACTGCTATCCATAGGCGTTTTAGTTGCCTGTAATAGCAATCAAAAAGAGAGTAGTGAAACCACATCAGTGGCCACCTCTCATCCTAAGGGACAAGCTTCAGTGGAAGACGATGTTTCCCAGAAAAACATTTTGCAAGTGGCAGCGGGATCAGAGGCACACAGCACTCTGGTTGCAGCAGTTCAGGCTGCAGAAATTGAGCACGTTCTTGTCAATGCCGGACCTCTTACCGTATTCGCCCCAACAAATGATGCCTTTGCGGCATTGCCTGACGGCACTGTCGAGAACCTCTTAAAGCCAGAAAACAAAGGTGATTTGGCTACAATCTTGACCAGACATGCGGCCCCGGGTTCTTTCAATGTTGAGGGCTTAAAAAGAGAGGCTCGAAAGGGCAGAAAGATTTATATGGCCACAGGAGACTATCTGGAGGTAGTGGTGGATGGTGATGAGATTCGTGTAGGCGGAGCAAAAGTCATCGCCACAATTCAAACTTCCAATGGAATAATCAATGTTGTGGACAAGGTCATTCTACCCAATTAATACAGTCAATTAAATTTTTTACAGATGAAACATACAATCAAAAATACCCTAGCAGTCCTATTAGGATCGACCCTATTACTAATAGCGGGTTGTACCCAAAATAATGGTAGCAATGGTGCTTTGGGCAGCGATATTGCCCAGCGCGTTTATGTTGCACCCGGAGAACATGATGAGTTCTACGCTTTAGTTTCAGGTGGTTTTAGTGGCCAATTAGCCGTTTATGGCTTGCCTTCCGGAAGGCTGTTCAGAGTGATCCCGGTTTTTTCCGTTGATGCTGAAAAAGCATACGGGTTTAATGAGGAAACCAAAGCGATGCTTAACACTTCATACGGTTTTATTCCCTGGGGAGATTCTCACCATCCAGACATTTCACAAACCAATGGAGAACTGGATGGCAGATGGGTTTTTATCAATGAGAATAACACACCCCGAATTGCCCGAATAAGTCTGTCTACATTTGAAACAGAAGAGATCATTGAGATACCAAATAGTGCTGGTAATCACAGCTCCTCATTCGTTACTGAAAATTCGGAGTATGTGGTGGCTGGCACCAGATTTTCGGTGCCGGTACCTCAGCAAGACATTTCAATTGATGAATACAAAGGGAAATTCAAAGGAGCCATATCCTTCATTGGGGTTGACCAGGAAACCGGGCATATGGATTTGTCATTCCAAATTATGATGCCTGGATTCAATTACGATTTGGCTCATCCGGGTCGCGGCAAATCTCATGGTTGGATGTTCTTCTCCACCTATAATACGGAAGAAGCGAACAGCCTGATGGAAGTTAATGCTTCACAAAATGACAAGGATTTTATTGCAGCCATTAACTGGAAGAAAGCGGAAGAGTTGATTGCTGCCGGTGAGTTTGATGTAATGCCAGCCAATTACGCACATAATGTATATGATGAATCTACACACACTGCAACTTCGACTATGAAGAAAGAGGTTAGGGTGATAGATCCAGCAAAACATCCGGGTCTGGTGTATTTTCTGCCAACACCAAAGTCGCCTCATGGTTGTGATGTAGATCCCACCGGAGAGTATATCATTGGTAGTGGTAAGCTTTCGGCTGCCTTAACTGCGCATTCATTTACGAATATGCTGGATGCCATCGAAAACGAAAAGTTTGATGGAGATGCCTACGGTATTCCAATCTTGAACTATGATGATGTAGTAGCCGGTGTTGTACAACAAGCGGGACTAGGACCATTGCACACTGAGTTTGATGGCAAGGGCAACGCTTATACTACTTTCTTTATTAGCTCTGAAGTGGTGAAATGGAAAGTGGGTACCTGGGAAGTATTGGATCGTCAACCAACATATTATTCAGTGGGTCACTTGATGATTCCAGGTGGAAACTCAAGAAAGCCATTTGGTAAATATGCGCTGGCCATGAACAAGATTACCAAAGACAGATATTTGCCTACAGGGCCTGAGCTGACTCAATCTGCTCAGCTTTATGACATCTCTGGTGATAAAATGGAGCTTTTGCTGGACTTCCCCACAGTGGGAGAACCTCACTACGCTGCAGGAATTCCGGCAGACCTGATTAAGCCTAAACAGGTGAAACTCTATAAGTTGGAAGACAATAATCACCCTTATGTCGCCAAGTCCGAACAGGAAACAAAAGTCACTCGAAACGGGAATGAGGTTCATATCTACATGACCACCATTCGAAGTCACTTTGCTCCAGACAATATTGAAGGCATTAGAGTGGGCGACAAGGTGTATTTCCATGTGACCAATTTGGAACAAGACTATGACGTGCCGCATGGAATAAGTATGATTGGTGCCAATACATCAGAGTTGTTGATCATGCCAGGCCAGACAGAGACCTTTGTTTGGGAACCAAAACAGATTGGTGTATGGCCCTTCTATTGCACAGATTTCTGCTCTGCACTTCACCAGGAGATGCAGGGCTATGTAAGAGTATCTCCCAAAAATTCCAATGTTCCTTTAAAATGGACCTTGGATGGGGAGACTAGGTAAGGTTGATTAATGGCGGGTGGCTTGAGTCTAGCAAGCCGCCTGCTACTTTCCAAAACTTATGAATAAATCAAATTTTGGAATAGCATTCTGATGGGAGAGGTATTTCCAAAACAAAAAAATAGAAAATGAAAAGATCTAAGCTGATCATGATTCTGGGGGTGTTACTCCTGCTGCCGCTGTTTGTATTGCCGCTATGGAATATCACACTGGAAGCACCGCAATATCCTGATGCTATTGGCATGGACATTCACATCAATAAGTTTGAGGATGCCCACCCAAATGATATCAAGAACATCAACATCATGAATCATTATGTTGGAATGGAGGATATCCCGGAAACAATACCTGAATTCGGCATTTTTCCAAAAGTGATTATGATCATGGTGGTTTTGGGATTATTAGCTGTCCTTACTGGAAGAAAGAAACTCTATTTGGCCTGGTTTATTATCATGGTTGTTCTTGGCTCCATAGGTATGTATGATTTCTACCAATGGGAATACGATTATGGACACAACTTAAAAGAAAATGCGGCTATAAAGTTTACAACACCCGATGGGGAACCCATGGCGTATCAACCGCCACTTATAGGGAGCAAAATGATCCTGAATTTTAAGGCGATTTCAATGCCCAGAGGAGGTGCTTATCTGATGTTTTTGGGTATGGGGCTTTCAGTTGTTGCCTTCTACCGAGCAAAAAAAGAAGAAGAAAGTCATGAAGAAAGCCATGAAGAAAACCTGGTTCCTGCTTAGTCTGATGGTCATTGTAGTTTCTTGCGAGGTCAAACCGCAAGAGATTGCCTATGGATCAGATGGCTGCAGTTTTTGCAAGATGACCATTGTGGATACGCAACATGCCGCGCAAATAGTCACGGAGAAGGGCAAGTCATTTAAATATGACGCCATTGAGTGTATGATGAATCATTTGAATGCCTGGGACCAGGCCGCCATTGCGCTCTATCTGGTTTCAGACTACTCTAATCCCAAAAAGCTTATAGATGCAGAACATGCACATTACCTGATCTCTGAGGCCATACCAAGTCCGATGGGTGCTAATCTTTCAGGCTTTGCCCAAGAACAAGAATTAACTAAGATTCGATTGGAAAACGGAGGAGACATGCTGAGCTGGGATGAACTCAAAAAGGGATTTATCAAAAAATGAGAAAATTCTTCTTTCTGGGTCTGATTCTGCTCTCTCGATTCGCTTTGATGGGCAACATTATCGAGGTGGGTCCGGGGAATGAATTCACAAGTTTGGATCAGGCTTACCATGCCGCCCAGCCTTTTGACACCCTTCTGCTTAAAGCGGGAACCTATCCCGTGATTAGTCTGGAATTAAAGAAACCCATAACCATCCTGAGTAACCAAGGCGCTATTCTGGATGGAGAATCCCAAAGCTACATTTTGAAGGTGTTGAGTGATGATGTCTATATTTCCGGGTTAACCTTTATCAATGCCGGGAGGAGCTATACTAAAGACTTCGCGGCCATTTATGTGTCCAGGGCCAATCGGTTTACGATCGTCAATAATCGAATCCTTGATCCTTTTTTTGGGGTTTTAATGGAGAAATCCCATAAGGGAGTCATTTCCAACAATACCATAACCGCAAACCGGATTCGTGAAGACGATTCGGGTAACGGAATTCACGCCTGGCACAGTTCAGACCTTTTAATTCAGAATAATGAGATCAGCGGATTGAGAGATGGTGTTTACCTCGAGTTTGTAGAAAACTCTGTGGTGCTTGGAAATAATAGCCACAACAACATTCGCTATGGTCTACATTTTATGTTCTCAAATCACGATCACTATTTAAATAACACTTTCAGGGAGAATGGCGCTGGGGTGGCGGTCATGTTTTCCAAATTTATAGAAATGAAAGGGAACCACTTTGTTCAGAACTGGGGAACAGCCTCATACGGATTGCTGCTTAAAGAGATATATGATGCAGAGGTCGAAAACAACATCTTTGAAGAAAACACAGTAGGCATTTTTCTGGAAGGTTCTACAAGAATCAACTATACCGGCAATGAGTTTGTTCAGAATGGATGGGCTATAAAAGTTAGTGGTGGTTGCTACACCAATATTTTTTCCAGAAACAACTTCATCAGTAACTCCTTTGATGTTTCCTATAACTCTAAAATGAATGACAATCTGTTTGAGGGCAACTACTGGAGCTCATATTCCGGTTATGATTTAGACAAGGATAAGGTGGGAGATGTGCCCTATCGGCCAGTGAAGCTCTTCTCTTATGTGGTTAATAAAACACCGGAAACCATCATTTTGCTTCGCAGTTTCTTTGTCGACCTTATCAATTTTTCAGAGCGTGTTTCCCCTGTTTTCACACCAGACAATCTGGTAGATAATGCGCCAGCCATGAAACGTTTTTCAAATGATTGAGATCAAGAATCTTCATAAGCGATTTGGCAAATTGCAGGTGCTGGATGGTGTTAGTTTTCAGGTTGAGCCTGGGGGAATAATAGCGGTGCTTGGCCCCAATGGTTCCGGAAAAACAACAATCCTAAAAACCATCCTGGGCATGGTGCATCCACAAATGGGAGAAATTTATTTTCAGGGTAATGCTGTGTTGGACAAGTGGGAATACAGGAATGACATTGGCTACTTACCGCAAATCGCGCGTTTCCCGGATAACCTTACCGTTCAGGAATTGATCAATATGATCAAGAATATTCGTGATGTTGAGGCAGACGAAACGGAGCTTGTTAATCGGTTTGATCTAAAACTGTCTCTGAATAAGAAGCTGGGAAACCTTTCAGGGGGTACAAGGCAAAAGGTCAACATTGTACTCACTTTTATGTTCGATTGCCCATTGCTGATTTTGGATGAACCCACAGCCGGGCTGGACCCTGTAGCGCTTATTCAGTTGAAAGAGCTTATTCAGGAAGAGAAGCAGAAGGGCAAAACACTACTCATCACCACTCATATTATGAGTTTGGTTGAGGACCTATCAGACCAGATCATATTTCTGCTCGAGGGTAAAATTTATTTTCAGGGTTCTGTTGAAGAGTTGCAAGAGCAAACGCAGCAAACGGACCTTGAGCATTCCATCGCTAAAATTTTGCAGGGAGATGTTTAAGATATTGAAATATACTTTCGCTGATTTGATCAGAAGCAGGTGGAGCTACGTTTATCTTGGCTTTTATCTATTGCTTGGCTTTGTCTTGCTGTTTCTCAACAATGACCTTTCCAAGGCAATTATTACACTCATGAACGTGATTGTGGTATTGACCCCGATGATCGGAACCATCTTTGGCATTATGTATTTCTATAGCGCCAGGGAATTCACGGAATTACTGCTGGCCCAACCGATTAAACGAAGTCATATTTTTCTGGGTCAATATCTGGGCATAGCACTTTCACTGGCATTTAGCCTGGTGATTGGGTTAGGGATTCCATTTTTGGTTTACGGAGTGGCCCAGTCTGCTGAAATATGGGACTTTGGCTTGCTATTAGTGGTAGGGGCCTTTCTCACATTTATTTTTGTCGCCCTTTCCGTAAACATTTCTCTTAGAAATGAGAACAAGGTAAAGGGCTTTGGTTATGCCATTTTGGTTTGGCTCTTTTTGGCAGTCATTTATGATGGGCTTTTCCTTGTCTCACTGGTCATGTTTGATGACTATCCTTTGGACAAATTCACTTTGGTTGCCAGCATGTTTAACCCTATTGATCTTTCAAGGATATTGATTTTGCTGAAACTGGACATATCCGCCCTCCTGGGCTATACAGGGGCGCTGTTTCAAAGTTTCTTCGGAAGTGGACTGGGCATGATTGTTTCTCTTTCTACCCTGCTGCTCTGGTCGCTGATACCAGTCGGTCTGCTGATAAGAACAGCTCGAAAGAGGGACTTCTAGTTATAGATTTTGGAAAGGGCTATCCCGATTTTTAAAGACGACTGTTGGGAGATATGATACCAAATCAAATAAAAATTAAGATGGAAAAAGTAATTAAGGAACTGGCCTATGTACCAGGAAGCATAAAAAACCACACCTTATTTCAAAAGGAGGGCATTAGGGTTGTCGTAATAGCGATCAGTGCCGGAGACCGATTGAAACCGCATAGTGCCCCTGTAGATGTCTTGCTGGTAGGGCTTGAAGGAGAAGCACAAATTACCTTATCAGGAAAATGGTATACTATTAAACCTAATGAGAGTATCCAATTTCCGGCAAATGAGGTGCATTCGGTTGAGGCCAGCACAAACTTCAAAATGCTCCTGATAAAGTGACCTATTTGAACCAGGGCCAAAGGCTCCGGTTTTTGCGACTACTTCTTCATCGAGAGTGTCCAGACTGGAACCTTAGAATGATTCACCAGATCCTCTGCAATACTTCCGCTTAACAAGTGTAAAAGACCTGTTCTGCCATGTGTTCCTAAGGCAATCATGCTTGCGCCCATATCTTCGGTAAAATAGACGATGCCATCTTCCTCGGTTGCATCATTGTAAATGTTGGTCGTGTAATCTTGTAAATGATATTTTTCTACATACTTGTCAAACTCTTCCTGAATCTGTCGATTCGTATGAAAATGATTGGGTGTATTGACTTTAAGCAGATGAATCTTTGCACCGCACAGGCGCTGGAATTTTTTCAATTCTGAAATCAAATGAGCCTGATCTTCATTAAGGTTTGTTGCCAGTACAATGTTATCAATGTCGTCTAAATTGACTGGTTGTTTAACTGTAATCACCGGACAGTGGGCATAGCGCACCACCTTTTCGGTGTTGGAACCAATAAGCACTTCTTCAAGGCCGGTCGACCCCTGAGTTCCCATGATTACCATATCGGCTGCGATATCAGATATTGTTCTAGAGATATTTTTATAAGGATTGCCCACTTGAATATCTGTACTTACGCTGATACCATTGAATTTATCCTGACTTACAAGTTCGGCAATATCATCTTTGCGTTTTCTGATATATTGGACCATGAACAATTCATGCTCACTGTTCACATAGCCAACCTCGCCCGTGGTGTTATACGAACCCGAACTTACCCCTTCTATAATGTGTAAAACCCGAACCTCCGTGTCATCGGATTTACTGGCCATTTGGCATGCAAAATCAAGCGCATTATTGGCCTGTTCTGAAAAATCTGTTGGTACTAGTATCGTTTTCATTGTTTTGGTATTTATTGTTTTGGGTAAACCCTAAAAGCACTCATCAAACTGAATGATGATCTTAATCCTCCGGTATGGAAACAAAGGAGGTACCGTATGTATCAATGCTACATTCTATAATTTCTTGATGCATGGACAGCCTGGGGCTCAAATAGGGAATCCCAAGATTCAGTCCGCGTAGAATAAAGACTACACCTAAAAGCACGATGAATTTGGGTATCATTCCCGCTATTCTCACTTTGTACTTTTGTCCTATAACCTTTCCAAAAATGGCTGCTGCAAGCATCATAGGGATTGTTCCCAGACCAAAGAGCGCCATGTATGCAGCCCCACCCAATACGTTTCCCATAGACACAGCTGCAACAAGTGCCACGTAAACAAGGCCACATGGAAGTAACCCGTTAATCAGACCAAGGGAAAGCTTGGATTTCCATCCCTTTGCCATGATCAGCCTGGTCATTTTCTTCTTGACCCAAATAACCAATTGACCCAAGGGCCTGAATATTGGAAACTCAAATGAGCTTCTTTGGATCAAAAAGGCACCGATCAAAAGGACGATTCCGGCAAAGATGGATAGCCCTTGCTGTAAGCCGGAAAATGACAGAATTTCACCCGCCAAACCTACTACGGCACCCAGGAGGCTATAGGTAATGACACGCCCCAGGTTGTAAGTCATTTTTGAACCCAGCCATTTCCAACGACTTGAAGCGCTTTCAGGTACCGCCCAAGTGATGGGCGCACACATGCCCAGGCAGTGAAAACTGCCGAGTAAACCCACTAATATGGCTGTGGACAATAACATTATAACACAAGACTTATTTCCTGATAAAACTCTTTCTTATCCGATTTCCAATTGATTTTTATCTTCCAAAAACCGTTTGACAATTCCTTAAGATTGACCTCCTGAACGCCCTCTTTGCCCATTAGCATGGGATATTCCATATCCATTTTGGCATTGGACGGCCTGAAGAAATGAATCGTTCCCTCTTTGAATTGTTCCTTGATGGCTCCGGGAAAAGTAAAAGTGGCCATCAGTGCCTGGCGATCTATTTTAAAATCCAGCTTCTCCTTGAGGTCATTGCTGTTTTTGATTCGTTGAATTTGATCTTCGTAGGCCAACTCCTGTTCATAATAATTATCAGCCACCAGGCTTATATCATGGTTTATCGAGGTATAAACTAGGCCGAATATCAGACCGATAAAACAGACAAACGCGATGATGATTTTAGTACCCCAGTTCATTTCGATAGTTTTATTGGTCCAAGAAAATTCGTTTTGATTTCGTCAATTATTAGATCTGAATCATACAGGCCCAAGATCAGTCTTGTCTTAATTCCTTTCACTTTTTCAGGAAGGATTTTAACAAAAAACACAGCGTCAGTTTTACCCTTTGCAGGCACCTCGATAGTTGGACTGCCAACGCGTTCAATTTTGCCTTCAGGCATATTTTCCAACTTCAAAGTCAAGAGCTTTGGCTCGGAGGTTTTATTGACAAATTGGATATTGTAAAGGTTCTGGATATAACCATCCTCTGTTTCCTGATAGAGCATCCCCGGGACTCTCAATACAGTGGCTTCCACATCCGCCCTTCCCGAAACAAAAACGATCAATAAGGCAATTAGAATGGTGAGCACACCGGTGTATCCCGCAACTCGCGCGGTGAAGAATTTCGTTCTGCCTTCTTCAATGGCACTGTGCGAAGTAGGCCTGATCAATCCGCTGGGCTTGCCAATTTTAAGCATCACATCATCGCAGGCATCTATGCAGGCAGTGCAATTCACACATTCCAACTGCGTGCCATTTCGGATATCAATACCTGTTGGACAAACATGAACGCAGAGCTTGCAATCAATACAATCGCCTTTGTCTTCCTGAATTTCCTTCTTTTTGAGTTTGCCCCTGGGTTCACCTCGAATCCAGTCGTACATAACGGCAATGGAATTTTTCACCAGGAGTACCCCTTGAAGCCGGCCATACGGGCAGACTGCTATGCAAGCCTGTTCGCGAAAGAAGGCAAATACGGAATAGAATATGCCGCTGAAAGCTACGAGTCCAATAAAACCAGCCAGATGTTCGGTAGGAGATTCCGTGACTATCTCTTTCACTTGATCAACACCAATCAAATAGGCCATGGCCACATGTGCTATCAAAATGGCGATCACCGCAAAAATCAAATGTTTGATGCCTCGTTTCCGAATCTTTTCCCCATTCCATGGCATTTTCTTTAACTTCCTTTGCTGGTTGGCATCTCCATCAATCAGGTATTCAATTTTTCTGAACACCATCTCCATAAAGAGGGTTTGTGGGCAGGCCCAACCGCACCATACCCTTCCGAATACCACTGTGAACAGAATGATAAAGACGAATAATGTGATAAGTAACAGGGCCAAAATGAAAAAGTCTTGTGGCCAAAAGACTTTGCCTAGAATCGCGAATTTTCGCTCGAAAATATTGAGCAATAAGAAGGGTTCTCCTTTAATGGTGATAAAAGGGCCAGCAAAGAGAATGGACAAAAAGATTATCGAAACCAGAATTCTTGCTCTGTGATATCGACCCTTAGGTTTTTTTGGGTAGATCCATATCCGTTTACCATGCTCATCAACCGTGGCAATGGTATCGCGGTACTCCTCATCATACTGGTATAAATCTTCCATTGATGTCTAGTTCAATGTTCTTTACCTATAAATTGATGTCGGAAGGCAGCCTACAACTAGGCTATTGCCCATCATCAGGCTTGAACAAGTCTCCTTGAGGGGCCTTGGCTCCTGGAGGGTTTGTTCCCCTCAAGGTCATGATGTAAGAAGCCACATTCCTCATTTTTTCCGGATTCATCTGTTGTTCCCAGGGAATCATCCCTTTGTCTGGCACACCAAATTTTATGGTGCTGAAAATATCTGTCATTGCTCCTCCATGCAGCCAGTAGTCATCGGTTAGGTTAGGGCCAATGGCGTTGCCGCCACCATCCGCCCGATGACATGCTGCACAAAGGCTCTCAAAGGTTTTTTTACCTTCGGCCAGACCCGCTGGATCATCTGTTGCTGTCACCGAGTTTTCATCAAAATCATAGGTCACATCTGCTTTACGTGCTTGAGAAGCTGCAGTGGCTCTTGCCATTTCTATTTCATATTGCTCTTCTTGAAGTGGCGAAGATTCAAATACATGAAAAACCAAAAGATAGATTACCGCATATACAATGGTGAGATAAAACAAGCCCTTCCACCAAGGAGGTAAATGATTATCCAACTCTTTGATCCCATCGTAGTCGTGATCAAGCAATAACTCCCCTTCTTGTTCAACTGGCTTAATGTCATTCCATTTAGCCCACAGTTTCGACCAGACACTGGGTTGCCCATCATAGGACGCCAATTGTTCTTCCGTCAAATCTTTCCTCACAAAAGCCTTGAGTAATTGCAGCACATAAATGGTCACCAAAAGCACGAGCAAAGCAATCACAAAGATCAGCCCGACCATGGTATAGAAAATTACCTCTTCAGTCCAAAAAGTGCCCGTACCGGTTTGAGCCCATGCAGGTGTTGAGAGCAGTCCAAATAATGCAAACAATCCGATTCTGGCTGGTTTAAAAACTTGATTTAGTGCTTTCATGGGATTAGAGATTTTTGAGTTCATCGTGAATTGACAGCTCCTGTCCATTGTCATCAGCCAAGGGTAAATCCTGCATATAATGCACATGATCTCTTTTGATTTTCATCACGTAAATGATCAACCCAACAAAGAATAGAAAGAAGATACTTAGTGAGATAATGGGCCAAATCGCCACATTATGTACTTGTTCGAAATAGTGTTTAAACATGATCTTCTATTTATTAGCTGTTGGATCTACTTTAATATCTGTGCCCAATCGTTGCAGATAGGCAATGATGGCCACAATTTCAGCATCTGGTGATGTTGATATGCCATCAACCGACAGACCATCTGTAATCTCCCTGGCCTGTTTTTGCAAGTCGTCATTTGCTGTGTTTTCATAGCCTTGCTCATAGGGCACACCCACTCTGCGCAATGCCGAGATTTTGCCCGCAGTCTTATTCATATCAATGGATTGAAGGAACAACCAAGGGTATGGGGGCATAATGGATCCGGGCGATGTAATTGTCGGATCAAGCATGTGCTGATAGTGCCATGCATGACTATACTTGCCCCCTATCCGATGCAAATCAGGACCAGTACGCTTGGAACCCCACAAGAATGGATGGTCATAAACAAACTCACCGGCCTTGGAATATTCTCCTCCGTAACGTTCTGTCTCTGACCTGAATGGTCTTACCATTTGGGAGTGGCAGCCTACACAGCCTTCTCGGATATAAATGTCACGGCCATGCAATTCGAGCGGAGTGTAGGGTTGTACACTGGCAATTGTCGGCACGTTGGACTTAATCAAAAAGGTGGGTACCATTTCTACAATCCCTCCGATAAGTATGGCGATTAACACAAGGACGGTGAAGAATACCGGTTTGCGCTCCCATTTGCTGTGCCAGTGTCCGCCAACAATTTGTTTCTTCTCTAAAGCCGGAGCTTCAGCACTTTCATTGGCCATAAAGGCGCCTTGCTTGGCTGTCTTAATCAAGTTGTAGGTCATGATAAAGGCTCCAATCAGGTATAGCAATCCCCCAATGGAACGCATCATGTACATTGGAATGATTTGAGTTACTGTTTCAAGGAAGTTGGGATACTCCAGAAATCCTTCAGCATTAAAATCCTTCCACATCAGGCTTTGAGTTACCCCCGCAACGTAGAGGGGTAGTGCATAAACCACAATTCCTAAGGTGCCTAACCAGAAGTGTGTATTAGCCAATTTTTTTGAGTAGAGCTTGGTTCCCCACATCCTTGGGATCAACCAATAAAGCATTCCGAAGATCAGGAAGCCATTCCATCCCAGGGCGCCAACATGCACATGAGCCACAATCCAATCAGTAAAATGCGCTATGGCATTCACGCTCTTAATCGAAAGTAAAGGTCCTTCAAGAGTGGCCATACCATAGGCAGTCACCGCTACTACCATGAACTTCAACACCGGGTCTTCACGCACTCTGTCCCAGGCACCTCTTAGTGTCATGAGGCCATTGAGCATACCCCCCCATGACGGGGCGATAAGCATAATCGAGAAAACAACCCCGAGGGACTGTGCCCAGTTGGGAAGTGATGTATACAACAAGTGGTGAGGCCCTGCCCAGATATAAATAAAGATGAGCGACCAAAAGTGTATAATCGACAGCTTATAAGAGTAAACCGGCCTATTCGCTGCCTTAGGCAAGAAATAGTACATCAACCCTAGAAATGGGGTGGTGAGGAAAAATGCCACAGCATTGTGCCCGTACCACCACTGTACCAGGGCATCCTGAACACCGGCATACCAGGAGTAACTCTTAAACATGGTGACCGGTATTTCGAAGGAATTCACCACATGTAGCACGGCCACGGTTACAAAGGTGGCTATGTAAAACCAGATGGCCACGTACATGTGGCGCTCCCTTCTTTTCAATATTGTGCCAATCATGTTGATACCAAAAACCACCCAAATAAGGGTAATAGCGATATCAATGGGCCACTCTAATTCTGCGTACTCTTTGGAGGTGGTAAGGCCTAGTGGAAGGGTGATTACCGCAGCTACAATGATCAACTGCCAACCCCAGAAATGAATCCAGCTCAGGCTATCATTAAACATCCTCGTTTTGAGGAGTCGCTGCATGGAGTAATAAACTCCGGCAAACATGGCATTGCCTACAAAAGCAAAAATCACTGCGTTCGTGTGCAAAGGACGGAGGCGTCCGAAACTGGTGTATTGCAACCCGAGATTTAGCTCAGGCATATAAAGCTGCATTGCGATAAGCAGCCCTACGAGCATGCCCACTAGCCCAAAGATTACTGTAGCGATAATAAAGTACTTAACAATCTTATTATCGTACTTGAATTGCTGTATTTCCATAGTCGCAGAAAGGGTTGATCAATTATACAATCGAAGGTACTGGCGACTCCAAGGTTTTTACCTGATGAGGGTTAGGCAAAAACCTGATTTATATCATGTTTTAATTTGTTGTCTTCTCTGATTGCTTGGTATCCGAAAGGGAGTTGGATGAGGAAGGCTCGATTTTCCCGTTTTTTAGTTTTTCATCGAAAAGCATTCGAACGGAAGGGGAATAGGTATCATCATATTGGCCCGATTTAACGGCCCAACCAAAGGCCAGCAGAAAAACTACGGCCACTACTATGCTGACTAATATGAGGATAATTATCACAGACATATCAATTCAATTTAAGTCTATTGGCCGAGAACCGAACCATGAGCGTGGTAAAAACAACTACAGAGATGCTACTCAACGGCATTAAAATGGCTGCAATAAGGGGTGTTAAATTTCCGGTGATGGCGAATCCAATTCCGCCCAAATTATATAGCACAGAAAGCACAAAGCTCGCCATGATTATTTTTTTTGAGGATTTTGCCAGGCTTAAGAATTTATCAAGTTTGTAGAGTGAACTGGCCTCCAGAATAGCATCGCTGGCAGGTGAAAAATGTGATGTGTTTTCCGTCACGGCAATGCCAACCTCGCTTTGCATTAAGGCACCTGCATCATTCAGACCATCTCCCAACATCATGACCTTTCCTTGATTTTGAAACTCCTTAATGACATTCATTTTGTCCTCAGGGGCTTGGTCAAAGAACATTTGTGTATTCTTTGGGAAAATCTTTTGCAAACTGGCTTGCTCTCCGTTATTGTCACCGGACAACACGGACAATCTGAATCTCTGTTTTAAATGTTGAATCAGGGAGGACATGCCCTTTCGATAATTAGTCTTTAATTCGAAATACCCTTTGAAGGAATCTCCGAACTTTACGAATACCCGAGTGGCCTTTCCATGGTTAGGCTCATCGATACCAACAAAAGTGGCAGAGCCCAATCTGATGTTCAAGCCATTTACTTCAGCTTGTAATCCCTTACCGGGAATCTCTTTGAACCCAGTCAACAAGTGTCTTGAATTTTGATGGGTGATCAGGGACTTCGAAATCTCTGTGCTCAAGGGGTGCGTACTGTTGCCAGCTATCATTGCAATTATCCCCTTGTCCGCATCCGATAATTCACCAATGAATGAAAATTGGTGCTGGTTGTTATCAGTGAGTGTACCTGTTTTATCGAATATCACATGCTCAATTGAGCCCATCTGCTCTGCTACATCGGCATTTTTCAGGTAGAATCGATTTTTACCGAATACTCTGGTTACGCTACCCGTAGTAAAGGGGGTTGAAAGGGCCAATGCGCAGGGACAGGCCACTATGAGTACCGCTGTAAAAACGGTCCATGTCTTTGAGGGATCTGCCAATTGCCAGTAAAATGCCCCACCAAGTGCCAGAAGTATAATGGTCAATGTAAAATATTGACTGATTTGATCGACCAATTTTAGACTTGATTTCTCTTTCGAAAAGGCTTCGTTATTCCAAAGCTTGGTCAAGTAACTTTGAGATATCTTCTTTTGAATTACCAGCCTGATACCACTCCCAACCTGTCTTCCCCCGGCATAGATATAGTCTCCTTGTTTTCTACGGACTGGCTCCGATTCGCCAGTAACGAAACTATAGTCAATAGAAGCTTCTTTATCTATTAGAATGGCATCACCAGGAATAATCTCGTTGTTGCGAACCAAAATTTCATCTCCTTTTTCAAGTGCTTTAACTGGTGTGGAAACAAGTACATCATCCACCAGTTTTTGAATGGCTAGTGGGAAGTAAGATTTGTAGTCTCTTTCAAAAGAAAGTGTTCGATAGCTTTTGGCTTGAAACCACTTCCCGATCAAAAGAAAGAAAATCAAACCAACCAAAGAGTCGAAATAGCCAGATCCGGCACCTGATATCACTTCGTAAGAGCTTCGAAGAAATAAGGCCATTACGCCAAGGGCTATGGGTACATCTATATTGGCATAGCGCTGCCGAATGCTTTTGAGTGCCGAAGTGAGGTACTCCGAACCGGAGTAAAAAACGACAGGCAAGGCCAATAGCATGTTCAAATACCTGAAGAAATTGCTATAGGTTTTTTCGATGCCGGTTAGGCCCAGATAATCGGGGAAACTTAGCAGCATAACATTGCCAAAACAAAAGCCGGCTACACCGAGCTTGAAGATCAGTTGCTTGTTCTTTGACCTCTCGGTCTTTTCGCTTGATGGAGGTTCCCCATCATCCAGATTGATTACAGGGGCATAGCCAATGGCATCTAATAGTTCAGCCAGGTTTTTCAGGCTAAACTCCTTGGGCAAATAGTGTACAGTAAGTCTTTTTTCAACAAAATCGACTTTCGAATGGAGGATATCGGAATTCAATCTTGTTAGGTTTTCCAACAGCCAAATACAGGAGCTGCAATGTATGTTTGGAATGGTCAGCGTAACGCTTTCATAGTCTTCAGAGGCAAAATCCAACAATTGTTTTTTAATGGGCTCACTGTCCAGATAATCGAACAGCGCATTGCTTTTAGCCTCTAATTGGGCAACGCCCGGATTACTTTCAAATTCGTAGTAGGCGCACAGGTTGTTGGAGTCCAGTATTTCATAGACAGTTTTGCAGCCATTGCAACAGAAGTCCAGATTGTCCAGGACAATAAGGCCCGGCTTGCAATGGTCACCACAGTGGTAACATTTGACCGACTCAGGAGCTTTTGCTTCTTTGGCTATAACAGAACCGCTCAATATCAGGTGTTTTTATAAATAAATGTGGGCGCATTGCTTATGATGGATTTATGCTCCGAGGCACGGCCCAAAACATCATTGCCAACAATTCTCCCAAGTATGATCATCGGATTTTGTGAAGATCTCTCGATATTTTTGATCAAACATTGTACGGGTTCATTATCCATCAGTTGAATGCCTATGTCTCCAAAAAACAATTTGATATAGTCGATAAATACCTTTTCACTCTCTATGTCTTTTTTATCTTTTGGATCACTCACCAATACCGACACCGGAAGGTTTCTCAATTGTTGATCAAAGAGGCTAATAAAATATTTGACCGCCTTGACCGAAGATAGTGTGCCGTCATGAACCATAATAAGGCTATTTACGGGTTTGTCATCTGGCAGGACAAGCACCGGACATGTCACTGCTGCCACTAAATCCGCCAGGATATCTTCACCCCCAAACTGCTCAATGATGTTGCTGTCGATAATCAATAAATCGGCTACAGAGCTCAGACTTCCCAAAACGGTGTCGTCAATTTCTCCTTTAAACATTTCGAAATTCACGCCTGGACTTTTGGCTCCTTTTGGGTTTTCAAAGGATTTCGGAGCCGATGGAGGTTTTAACTCCTTTGAAGGCTTCGGGCTGGCCAAAACCAGTTTCTTCTCGAGGTAATTGGACAAGGAGATACCAGTGAGAAATTTGCTATGCGTAGTATTTAATAGCGAATTGATGGTAGTCAATAATTCAGATCTATTGAATCCATGATCAACTGATATAAGGATTTTGTGTTTCAAAGCTTTCTTCTACAAATCGAGTCCTAAACAAAAGTACTCGGTCGCAGTAGCTTGCAGCTTGATCCTTATCAGAGAATAACATGATAAAAGTCATGTTTTAGCCATAGAAGTCGGCTTCTCTCACAAGGGCACTCGGATCTAACACTTTGATTTTCTTCCCTTCAAGGGCAATGAGGCCATCTGCTTTGAACTCAGACAGGAGTCTAATGACTGTTTCAGTAGCCGTTCCCAATATATTGGCCAGGTCTTCTCTCGACAGGGCTATGTCAATTAACTCACTTCCTTCGCCCTCCATCCCATAAGTTTCCTTGAGCATAAGAATGGTACTTGCCAGCCTTTCTCTCACCGACTTCTGAGCAATTTGTGCCAACTTCTCCTCCATTAGCCCAAGCTCATGACAGACAGCCTGCATTAGTCTCTGGGAGAAACTTGCGTTACTATTCAAAATTGTCAGGAAATCACTTTTTGGAATAAAACATACTGCAGCTTGCTCAATCACAGTGGCCGAGGCACCATAAAACTCCTCACTAAGCAAGGCGCGGTATCCTAAAAAATCTCCGGGTTGAGCAATAAGAAGAATTTGTTCCTTCCCATTCGAACCCATTTTTGAGACTTTAATCTTGCCTCTGTTAATACAGAACATACCCATAGGGCGGGTGCCTTCATAAAAGAGAATCTGACCTTTTTTATAACCTACACAGGATTTATGCGAAGAAAGTGTGGCTAGCTCCTCCTCTTTTAATCCTGCAAATAATGAGTCATTACGGGAATCACAAAATTGGCATTGAAGGTCTATTTGATTTCTAGCGGCCATAGGAGTGTTGTTAAGGTTATCTAAGGTAGACAAGCATTAAGGAAAAACAAAGAATGAAAATTGTATGACTTTAAAAAAATGGCGAAAAAACTGAGTCATTCAATTGACTAAACTACTGGGTAAATTCATGTCAAAGAGATCAAGCTTTAACGCAATTGACACCAATACTCTATGAATGGAAATGCGGTCTTAGACCAACTTATGAATTTGTAAAAGGAACAAAAATTTTACGAATGGAGCCCCATCGTTTCTAAAACTTCATTCCAAACTCCAGACTAATCAATTTACTCTTCAATTTGAAGTCATCAAAGATTCTATGTTGAGTCTGGACGTGGTTCAGCAGGCCCCTATAGAAGTTGATGCTGACGAAGACACTGGTATTTACACCGATGTCACGTTCGATACCACCACCAAAATTTCCAGACATGTCGAAGCTCTTAAAGTCTTCTATAAGCACATTGTTAGGATCATGGTTTGAATTGCCCAGAAGAATTTCCGGGATAAAGCCAAAATTGACAAAGAGTTTGGTGTCCAGGATGATTTCATTAGTGTAGAGCTTGAGAAGAAACGGGATTTGCAAATACTGAGTATCGTATCCCTCGCTAATGGTGGTGCCCCCTGCAAAACCGGGATCGGAAGCTTGGACTTTAGTTACTTTGGATGCAAAGCTGAAGCCTGTATGGAAGTAGTAGTTTTCTTTAAAAGCGAGATCGGCAAAAGCCCCAAATATGAACTTTACGGCCGTGCCGTCAGGGGTGATACTTGTATCCGTTCCTTCTACTTTACTGTATGTACTGGCAAACGAAGGCCCAAGTTTAATTCCTAATTTGTAATCTTGTGTTTGGCTATAAGAGTAGAAAGACGCAAACAGAATGGTTAACCCAATAATTTTCCTCATGTTGGCCAAAATAAATGAATACTTTTGTCATTTAAAAAGAGGGTATGCGTAAACTTTGGCCTTTTATTTTAGCGGTATTTTTAGTCTCTGGATGCAAAAAGAAATCTTGCCAGGATGAGCAAGATATTTCTGAAATCCAGCTAAGCGTCAATATCGAATCGTTAGAAAACGAGCTGATTCAACTAGCTGATACAGCGCAGTTAAGCACTTTTCTTGAGGCTAATCCTGTGGTATCCCGTGAATTTTTTAATGAGCTTGATTACCCTTCACACTCGGTGATGCTCCAGGAGGTGTACAAACTGATTAAAAATCCATATACGGATACCCTCTATCAACAGGTGAAGGCCACTTTTGGGAATGGGGAGAATTTGAAAGTTCAATTTGAGGATGCTTTTAAGCGAATTAAATTTTACTACCCTGAATTTGAAGCTCCCAGAATTCAAACGATAGTTTCTGGCTTATTGGGCAGCGATGTTTACCTCACGGACTCGCTAATAATCATAGGACTGGATTTCCATTTGGGCAAGGACACTAAATACAAACCCGACCTCTTTCAATATTTATTGGATAGAATGACACCTGAGCATTTGGTGCCTTCCATTGTGAAGGTTATGTCTAGTCGGTTTAATGAATCTGATCTGAGCCAACGGACAATGCTGGATGAAATGATTTTCTACGGCAAAGCCTATCAATTTACCAGGAAGGTTATGCCCTGCATTGCCGATAGTTTAATTGCTGAATATACACATCAGCAGATGTTAGATACAGAAGTGAGTGAATCTTATATCTGGTCTTATTTTGTACAAAACGAACTGATCTATGACAAACGAGCTATAAACCTGTCAAAGTTTGTAAATGAACGACCAAGTGTTCCCGAAATAGCAGCTACCTGTCCCGGCCGAATAGGGCGCTGGGTTGGCTGGCGAATGATTCAGGAATTTGAAAAGAAGGAGGGTGATAATCTTGTAGAACTTATGGCCATGCCAAATGCAAGAGAGATTCTTACACGGTCAAAATATAGACCTCGGAGTCGCTGACCTTGAGTCTTTTTAATCCTCAATCCCATCATACCATAGGTTATGTACATTTTTATTTGCGGTTAACTTGTTCCAAAAGATGGTAATGACAATGGCTAAGCTAATGATGGCTATTTCAACTTGAAAAGAGGAATTGGTTATGTTAAATGGGATGTTTATCAATGCATGGATTCCGATCACAAATACTAAATTGTTTGTTTTGATGTAGATGAGCACAAAGACAATTCCAACTAGAAAAATCGCTAGTAAATCAAGTACTAAGTTATCCACCTGATTTATCAATAATCGATTGGGAATATGAATTAGCGCGAATAACAATTGCGATCCAGTCATGGAGTAAATTACAGCCCGTTTATTAGACATTTTGGCGCTTAATATCAGGTACAACTGTAGAAAGAATAGGCCCCTAAAAATCATTTCTTCAAATGGAGCGTTACCAAATAATTGAGCTAAAAAGCTCCCGGTCAATCTTACAAGATCGGTTGAAAGCACAATATTGCCTACTGATAAATATGAAATTAGTATGGATAATAATTGAGCTGTAAACCAAATGATGAAAATCCATTTAAGGCCAGTTTTGGCTTTTGACTTGCTTATAAGCATTGAAGCCAAGTTGAGTTTTCCTATTGAAAATATAAGGACTGAAAAAATCGCAATGCTTGATAGGTTTGCAACCAATGTTGACTGAATCAGATGATTTGTAGCAACATCAATTTGACTAAAGAAGTTAATGGTGAACAGGTAATTCATTAGAACGGAATTAGCCGGTATTAGAATGGCTATAATGACTAGTAGTATCGGATTGATTTTTTGAATGTTCACCGTCATCCGTTTTTAGCTTAAATGGTTACGTTCAAGCAATTGCATAAATGTTACTTCTATTATAAAATCGATCCTTACGCGGTCAAAATATAGACCTCGGAGTCGCTCACCTTAAGCTTCTGCTCATTGTTGAAGATTTTCACCAGCTTTTCGATCTGAAGCTTTCTTGAATAGTGTTTTTCAGCGGTGCTGCGCGCGTTATTTTTATACAATTCCAAAAGGTCCCTTGCCTCAAGAAATGGTGTGATCTTATCAATGAAATCCTGAGCTTTTAATGGGTCTGCGTAAAACCCACATTTATGGTCTTCAACAAGAGCCCTGGTCCAGCCGATGGTATTGACAATGGTAAGTTTTCCTGAAGCCAGGCTATCGAAGAGCTTATTAGGGCTATTGGTGCCTAGTACTGGCAAGTTTGCGAAGCACACATAGGTAGCATCGGATACATTCAGAATGTCTTTAACACCTTCTTTGTTTTGATGAGGGAAGAATTCTACATTCTGTAGCTTTTTCAAATAGGAGAGCATTTTGATTTTGCTAACCTGAGAGCCGGCTCCAACAATTTTGAAATTGATATTGAGGTTCTGTTTGGCCGATTCACTAGCAATATCAAGGAAGTACTCCAGATGATTTGATGAGCCAATAGACCCGAAATAAGTGACTACAAAAGGTTGATTGACATGATAAAAGTCTACCAGCTTTGGGTCCTTGATTTCTGGGTTAAAAAAGACACAATCAGCCATGTTTGGGATCATATAAACCTCTTTTTCCGGCACAACTTTCTTGATCCAGTCGCGCATGCCCGGTGAAAGAGCTATGATCTTCTCGGCTCCTTTATAGATTCTGGCTTCTAATCCATACAGCCATTTTTTGAAAATGGCACCCTTAACTGCCCCGATTTGTATTGGAGCTGTAGGCCAAAGGTCGCGGACTTCAAAATAGTAGGGAAGTTTGAATTTCTGCTTAGCCCAAAGAGCAACAAGCCCAACAGTTAATGGTGTAGAAGTTGCATAAAGTATGTCTGCGTCCTTAATCTGTTTGACTTGCTTCTTAGCCTTGCGAACAAACTTGAGATAGGAGAGTACGCGTTTGACAAAACCCATGCTGTTGTCATAGGGCACAGGGAGATAATGCACGGTGATACCTTCAATATTTACTTTTTGATAGGAATCTTCATTGTGAGTCGTGACCATTTCCACCTCAAATCCTTTATCTACCAACCCCTTGGCCAGGTAGTAAGAGCGAATGGCACCACCTTCTTGAGGAGTCTTGAAATATTGATGGACGTAAATTACTTTCATCAGGTGAAATGAATTTCAAGCCAATTGGCTAGTATCATAACGGACCAGATCTCTAATGAATAATCTCTCTTTTTTCTTAAATGAGATTGAATAAGGCCCTCTATGAGTTTTTGGTCTACGTAGTTAAAGATAACACTCTTAGGGTTCTTTAAAAATTGAAGTTGCTCTTGGAAATGGCCATCATGGAGCCATTTGCCAGTTGGCAGCCCAAAACCTTCCTTCGGGCGCTGTGCAAATTCATCACCACCATATTTGACTAGTATGGATTTTAATATCCACTTTTTCCCTCGCTCAATTAGACATTCCTGAGGCAAGGCGCTTAGGTAGTTGGTCAGTTCATTATCGAGGTAAGGCATTCTCATCTCAATAGAGTTATTCATGCTCCAATGATCATTAAGTGTCAAAACGTCCTGAGTTAAATAATGCTCTCGATCATATTTGAGTGCCCAGGAGAATAGATCCTGATCCTCATCTGTCTCTTTTTTGAGAGACTGACGGAAATATTTAAAGCCAAGAAAATTGAGGTAGGTCGTTTTGGGGTCCGGGTCTAAGTTTTCCAGGAATTTTTTAGCCAGTTGAAAAGATTTCCTTAGAGGATGATTAACACCAGTAGGAAGCACCTTGGTCATTCCCCTGAGAATTTTTGTGTTTCCGCTTAAAAGTGCATTGGACAAATAGTGAAAATAAGCCTCATGTCGATTATAGCCTGCAAACCACTCATCGGCACCTGCCCCTGAAAGCACACATTTCACCTGATGTCCTGCCTGTTTTGATAAGTAGCTGGTAAGCAAAGAGGCACTGTCTCCAATGGGTTGATCCATTTGAAGAAGGTGCTCCTGAATCCCGTTTAAGAGTGTTTTATCCGCTGTGAATTCATGATGGTCTGACCCATAGAGCGAAGAAGCTTTCCTGGCATATTTGGCATCGTTAGTCCCGAATGATCCCTCTGATTCTTTATTAGAAATGGAAAATGTGGGTAATGTCGATTCAGTAGACTCTTTGGCAAGGGCGAGTAATAAGGTCGAATCCACCCCTCCACTTAAGAAGAGGCCCACATCGGTATCTGCAACCAGATGCCGTGATAGGGCCGACTTGAGTATTGTTTCAACTTGGTCAACTACCTTGGATTTGTCAAATTCAATAGAATCTTCCAATGGTGGCAAGAAGGAAATCTCTGACCACTCATTGTTTTCAATTCGGATAAAATGCCCCGGCTTTACGGACTGAATGTCTTTATAAAATGTTTCAGGAGAGTTGGCATGTTTGAATTCCAGATAGTGTTGAATCTGATTAGTATTAAGCGTCTTGGTTAGCAGATTGGTCGCAAGAATTCCCTTGATTTCGGAGGATAAAATGAAAGCTGCCGAAGTATCAGAGTAATACAAGGGCTTCATCCCATGCCTATCTCTTGCCAGAATCAGACTACTTTTTTCCCGATCGAGCAAGGCAAAGGCGAACATTCCATTTAGCTCACTTAAGCCGGAGGTTCCAAATGCAATCAACCAGTGGAGCAAAACCTCGGTATCACTTTCTGTGACAAAGCTATGGCCAAGCTGAGCGAGTTGAAGTCTGAGAATTTTGTAATTGTAAATTTCCCCATTAAAGGTCAGAACGTATCTGCCATCAATCGAGCACATTGGTTGATTTGCTCGTTTGTGAGGATCGATGATTTGTAATCTTGTATTGCCCAGAAAGACCGACTTGTCGGGCAGCCGGTGAAGTGTCCAATCACTACAATCCGGGCCTCGATGGTTGATTGCTAAATTCATTCTCTGAATGAATGAATCATCTAAGTTTGATTTTTTGTCAATAATTAGATTAATGCCACACACGACTACCGCTTTATGCCCTCTTTTTGTTCAAAGTAGCGACAGAAATGAATCAGGTTGCAGGATTCACATTTGGGCCTTCGTGCCAGGCAGGTGTATCTACCATGTAGGATTAGCCAATGATGTGCTTTGTGGATCACTTCTTCAGGCAAATGGCGCACCAACTGCTTTTCAACTTCTAAAGGTGTCTTGGCATTTTGATTTACCAAGCCGAGTCTTTTGGAAACTCTGAAAACGTGCGTGTCAACTGCCATACGTGGTTGACTCCAAATCACTGAAGTGATGACGTTGGCAGTTTTTCTACCTACTCCTGGCAGCTTTTGCAGATCTTCCACCGTTTCTGGAATTTCAGAACCAAAATCTTCGACAAGCATTTTTCCCAAACCCAATAGGTGCTTGGTTTTGTTGTTGGGGTAAGAAACAGTTTTGATGTACGGAAACAGCTCATCGAAATGAGAAGCTGCAAGATGTTCCGCGGTTGGAAAGTCTTGGAATAACTTAGGGGTGACAATATTTATTCTCTTGTCAGTGCATTGTGCACTCAAAACCACGGCCACCAGCAATTCAAAAGGGCTGCCGTATTTTAATTCCGTTTCTGCTTCAGGGAGATTTTTACTGAAATAGTCAATAAACGCTTCATAGCGTTCTTTTCGAGTCATTCGATAAAAATAGTGTAAAAAAGAATGCCGTGAATTAATTCACGGCATTCATATTATAATACTTCGAATAACTTAAAATTTTGTCAATACTCCCTTTTGAAGGAGATCTTTCGATACGGCCCAAGCCATTCACAGTTAACTGCAAATCACCAAGCTCATCGCACAACGCCTCATCAAATATGAGTGCGTTTTCAATTTCAGTATTTTCTTCTTTTGTTGTCTCCTGGTATATATACCGGATTAAATCATTTCTGGTAAAGGTTTTTATCATACGCAATGTTCAATTTGTCCATCTTCTTTCTCAAGTTGATGAGGGCATATCGCATTCTTCCAAGAGCTGTGTTGATGCTAACATCCGTAGCTTCAGCAATTTCCTGAAAGCTCATTTGCATATAGTGCCTCATCATGAGCACCTCTCTTTGCGAGTCAGGCAATTCTTTAATTAAATCGCGCAACAACGCATGAGTGTCCTCTTTTATCTTCTGAGACTCAATTGAGTCTTCTGAAAATTCTAATGTATTAAAGACATTACTACCATCTTCCATAACGATAGTAGGGTATCTTTTTGCTTTTCTGAAATGGTCGATTGCAAGATTGTGGGCGATCCGGGTTACCCAGGGAAGAAACTTACCTTCTTCATTATAACGCCCCGACTTGATTGTATTGACAACCTTGATATACGTTTCTTGAAGTAAATCCTCTGCTAAATACTGATCTTTGACGATCATGTATACTGTGGTGAATATCTTGTTCTTGTGACGATTTACCAGGTCTGCAAAGGCCCCTTCGTTACCATTTTTGTACAGTGATATCAATTGACTATCACTAACTGAATATTTCCTCATTTTAGTATTCGTTTTAGTAACGTAGAGGTTTATATCATATTGTCCTGGTTAAATTAGAAATGGGTTAAAGAATTTTTTCGATCTCAAATGTATTGAAACGATTAAAGAATGCAAAAAAATTAGGCATTTTTTGAATTTTCTTTCTTATCAAGAAGAATTCTACGGTTCCTGCCAAATTCTTAACAAGTATAGTGCCAGAATAACGAATAAAATTCTGAACAGTACATCTTATTTTAAATTTAACATTAAGCCGTCCGCCCTGTTATCTTTGCGTCTTCATGAATTCAACAACTGATATCCTTGATACCCCTATTGATCTGATAGACCCTAAAAAGTTTATCATCATTAAGGGCGCCAGGGTAAATAACCTGAAAGGTATCAATGTGGCGATACCCAGGAACAAATTGATTGTGGTCACCGGACTTTCAGGATCAGGAAAATCTTCCTTGGCTTTTGATACGCTGTTTGCAGAAGGGCAAAGGATGTATGTGGAAAGTTTGAGTTCGTATGCCCGACAATTCCTGGGTAGAATGGAAAAGCCTGAGGTTGATTATATAAAGGGTGTATCTCCGGCCATAGCCATTGAGCAAAAGGTCAATACCAGAAATCCCAGATCAACAGTTGGTACTTCAACAGAGATATATGACTACTTAAAGTTACTCTTTGCTAGAATTGGAATTACCTATTCACCAGTGAGTGGTAAGGAAGTTAAGAGAGATACGGTTACCAGCATTGTCGAATTTGTAATGTCGCTTGAAGAAGGTGAAAAGGTAATGATTCTATGCCCCCTGACTTTGCACGAAGAAAGAACAGTCAGGCATGAACTAAGCCTCTTGTTGAGAAAAGGTTATACGAGAGTATTAATGGATGAAGAACCATATTTCATTGAAGACTTGATGTCGGAAAACGATGATTATATGGGCAGAAAGGTGGAGGTGCTTATAGACCGGGGAATGGTAAAGCATGATGAAGACACCCAATTCCGATTTGCTGATTCTGTTCAAACGGCTTTATTCGAAGGGGAGGGAGATTGTATCATTGAAATACCTGGCAAGAAGCGGTATAAATTTACTGACCGGTTTGAGGCTGACGGCATGCTGTTTGAAGAACCCTCAGTGAACCTGTTCACTTTCAACAACCCATTTGGGGCTTGTAAACGCTGTGAAGGTTTTGGTAAAATACTTGGCCTTGACCCTGACCGTGTGATTCCGGACAAAACCTTATCGGTTTATGAAGGGGCTGTCGCACCATGGAGAAGCGAAACCATGAGAAAATGGGTGGATCCTTTGATTAAAAATGCCATTGAATTCGATTTTCCTATTCACAGACCATACAATGAACTCACCGAAGAGCAACAGGCACTTCTTTGGAATGGCACAGAGCACTTCAAAGGCATCAATAAGTTCTTTCAGTATTTAGAGTCAAGACTGCATAAAATTCAATATCGTGTGATGCTGTCGCGCTACCGGGGCAGAACCGACTGCCCGGAATGCCATGGCACTCGCCTGAGAAAAGATGCGGCTAATGTAAAAATTGGGGAAAAGTCCATCAGTGATTTGGTTTTGATGCCTGTAGGAAAGGCCATCACGTTTTTCGAGGAACTTGATCTGACAGGTAATCAGGAAAAAATTGCCAGACGTTTATTAAAGGAAATTAAAAACCGACTGGAATATTTGAACCGGGTGGGTTTGGGTTACCTGACTCTCAATCGCCTGACATCCACATTGTCGGGAGGAGAATATCAAAGAATTAAGCTGGCCACCTCACTGGGCAGTGCCCTGGTGGGCTCGATGTACATCTTGGACGAACCTAGCATTGGGCTTCATCCAAGAGATACCGATCGCCTGATCTCGGTTTTGGAGACCTTAAGAGATCTGGGCAATACCGTTGTAGTCGTGGAACATGAGGAAAAGGTGATGCGGGCTGCAGATCAAATCATTGACATTGGTCCTGATGCCGGTTCACATGGAGGCGAATTGGTTTTTCAAGGCACATTTCAAAGCCTACTCGAATCGGGAGATACCTATACAGCAAAGTACCTGAGCGGGACTTCAAGAATGGAAGTTCCGAAATTCAGGAGAAAATGGGCGGATCACATTGAAATTTTAGATGCACGTGAGAATAACCTGAAGAATCTCAATGTTAAAATTCCTTTGGGAGTACTCACTGTAGTAACTGGTGTAAGCGGTTCTGGAAAATCGACATTGATCAGACGCATTCTTTACCCGGCTCTAGGTAAAATATTGGGCACTGTGGGTGAGCAAACCGGTAAATTTGGAGGCCTGGAAGGTTCGATTAAAAAGGTGACTCAAATTGAATTGGTGGATCAAAATCCAATTGGAAAGTCTTCGAGATCAAATCCGGTGACTTATGTTAAGGCTTACGATGCCATTCGAAACCTCTATTCAAATCAACCTTTAGCCAAACAGAGAGGTTATAAACCCGCTTTCTTTTCCTTCAATGTTGATGGAGGACGTTGCGAGACCTGCCAGGGTGAAGGGACTGTCAAAATTGAAATGCAGTTTATGGCTGACATTTTGCTAACCTGCGAAAGTTGCGATGGAGATCGATTCAAGCATGAAATTCTAGAGATCTCTTACAAAGAGCAAAACATTGCTGATGTTTTGAGCATGACGATTGATGATGCTATTCTATTTTTTGAAGATGAGAAAAGTGTAATCAGCAAATTAAAGCCTCTGCAAGAAGTTGGCTTAGGTTATATCGGATTGGGGCAATCCTCTAATTCGCTTTCTGGTGGTGAAGCACAGCGTGTTAAACTGGCGTATTACCTGAGCAAAGGCAGGAGCACGAGTAAGGATCACGTGCTGTTTATTTTTGATGAACCCACTACTGGCCTTCATTTTCATGACATCAGCAAATTGATGAAAGCGATCAATGCATTGATAGAACAGGGTAACTCCGTGGTGATCATTGAACATAATACTGAAGTTGTTAAAGCAGCCGACTGGATTATTGACCTTGGACCCGAAGGTGGCGAAGAGGGCGGAGCCCTGACCTTTGAGGGAACCCCTGAGGAAATGACAAAGCTCAAGGATAATCATACTGCTCAGTATCTGAGAGAGGTGCTGGATTAGGTGTTTTTGGAAGGAGACTGTTTCAAGTGCTTAATAACACCAATTAGATTAGCTGCTATGATCAATGCAGCTCCAATCACTTTCTTTTCTGGCATGGCTTCATTAAGAAAAAAGTAGCTCGAAAGCATGGCAATCGGAATGGCCAAATAGTAGATCAGGCTTATGGCGGTATTAGGCAACATGGTTGTTGCTCTTAGCCATAATGTATGCGCACCAAGAGTACATACAATGGCGAGAATTCCGAGGTAGTACCAATCATTTTGAGGCAGATTCCAGTCCGATTCTGAAATGAGCAACATAAAAAAGAGAAGCCCGAAAAAATACTGCCCAAATGCCCGGGTATACGAATCAATGTGTACGTTTCTTTGCTGAAGCAGGGGTAAGAAGGAAAGGAATAAGGCACTAAAGAGCCCAATGACCAAGCCCATTGTAATATCATTGTTCAGGCTGAATTCCGGCACGATTAAGAGATTACCACCCACCGCGATAGCCACAGACAGCCAGTCTATCCAATGCGGTTTTTTCCCTTGAAAAATCCAACCAATTAAAATTACATAGATGCCGAATGAGGTAAGGCCTAAAATGGCGATTGAAGGCGTGGAGATTTTGACAGCATAAAAATAAGAAACCCAATGGGCACCAAACACAACTCCAATCAGAGCCAGGGCTTTCCAATCTTTAGGTTTTAGAAGCTTCAGTTTTGCTCTGCCAACAAAAATAAGGTACATCAAAACAGAGGCTACTATTAGCCTTACAATGCCAATGGTGACGGCACTCGCGGTTACATATTTGATGAATATAGGTGTTAATCCAAACAGGAATGAGGCCACAAGGCCCTCAATATAGTAACGCGACTTCAACTATTGCAGGTTTACCACAAAGTAGGAAATTGACTTAAGAGTAAAAGGGATATTTGTTTATTTGATCAGGCCTTTTCTTTTCAGAATGGTCTCAACAAACTTGATTTCATTTTGTGTTTTGAAAACGGTGTAGGGGAAAAGCATAAACTGTGCTTTGTTGACAATCAAAACAAACTGTTTTTTATCCATCCAGGCCCGCTTAATCTGATCCCATTTCATGGGCATTCCCTGTTTGGAACTCATTTTAATCAATACCTGTCTGCTATCAATTTCATAGGACAACCGGTCAAATAGCATTTTGCTCTGTTCCAGTTGAGTAACGCCAGTAAACTGAATAAGCCAGAAGAGCAGATAAAGGACCAAAGCAATCAGGGTTCCTATCCACCACCAATTGGATGGAATGACGAATGTCATGGAGGATAAAGCAAGAACAATAAGGCCAACCCACCATTGATCTTTCAAAATGTTCCGCAAGCCCGCCCTCACATATGCCTTCTTATTTAAGGCGTATTTTTTTGTCTTAACAATCATCGAAATACTAGTCTAACTCACACAATGCCGAAAAAGGAACACAAACATAAGGATCAAAATCAAGGCTTCAATCATTAAGACTAAAAAATTCTTTTTTGGGCGTTTTTTGCTCACTGGGCTTTTAGACTGATGTCGATGCTTTTAACTGAATGGGTAAGTGCTCCTACGGAAATATAATCAACACCGGTCTCTGCGACAGACTGAATGGTTTGTTCAGTGATGCCACCGGATGCTTCGGTTTCTGAACGGCCATCAATGAAGGTTACCGCTTCTCGCATAGTCTCCAAATCCATATTGTCCAACATGATCCTATCGACTCCGCCTACCTCAACAGCCTCCTTCACTTCGTCTAAAGTTCTTGTCTCTACTTCAATTTTTAAAGACTTGCCGGTTTCTTTGAGATAAGCCTTGGTAGACTCAACGGCCTTGCGAATCCCTCCGGCAAAATCAACATGATTGTCCTTGAGCATAATCATGTCGAACAAGCCATATCGGTGATTGACTCCACCACCGATAAGTACTGCCCATTTTTCCATAATCCGAAAGTTGGGCGTGGTCTTTCGAGTATCGAGAAGTTTTGCGTTTGTACCCTTGATAAGTTGGTTGAGCTGATTGGTATAAGTGGCAATACCACTCATACGCTGCATGCAGTTGAGAATAAGGCGTTCTCCCATTAAAATGGCCCGGCTCGTCCCCTCAATTCTTATTATCACATCTCCAGATTTCACCTGATCACCATCAGTCACGAGAGCCTGCACCTGCATGTCAGGATCTATCTGTTTAAAGATCATTTTACAAAGCTCGATTCCGGCAATGACGCCATCTTGCTTCATCAGGAAATAAGCTTTGTTTTTTGCCTCACGGGAAATGGAGGCTAATGAGGAATGGTCACCATCTCCGATGTCCTCGGCCAACGCGTTTTGGATGAATTCGTCCAGTGATGATTGAGTAATGTAATTCGGAAGCATTTCCCAAAATTAGAAAAAGGGAGCATGCATTTATGAAAAATGGAAAAATTGTAGCTAGCGCTCCTTGGTAAACTCTAAGCGATACACCTTATATACGGTTTTGTATTTCTTAGCTCTTACCATAAGTCGGTAATTGGTGTTACCGGACTTATAACTACCGATGGCATAAATCATTCCTCCGGCAGAATTCCCATCATGAATAAACTCCGTTTCAGAAGAAGGTTGGCGTTGGAAAAAGTCCTTTAATACAATTTCAGCCTGGTTAATGCTGTATTCTTTGCGGTTATTGTCCAGGATGATTTCTACCCGAGTATGCAAAAACTTCGAAAGCTCTTTGGAACTTGTCGACTTCAATGCTTCCTCCACCTGTGCTATAAATTCCTTTTCATCCTGAGCTATTCCCTTCTGACCTGGCAGGGCCAAGAGTAAGAAGACTAAAGACATTATAATTTTGAGTCTTTTCATGTAAATGCAATGTGCTCTGGCTACTCAACGAAAACTATGCCAAATAGTGTTTTTAAGTTTCGCAGGACGATCAAATTAATAGAATCCCAAGTCAGTTACAAACAGAGTTTAATATTTATATTTGCCGCATGAATAAGCGGGTTTTGCTGATGATACTGGATGGTTGGGGTTTAGCCAAGGATCCCAGGGTTTCGGCTATAGACCAAGCCAATACCCCCTATATCGATTCTCTTTTTCAAAAATATGCGCATAGCAGGCTGGAAGCTTCAGGGCTTCAGGTGGGACTACCTGATGGTCAAATGGGCAACTCGGAAGTTGGCCATATGAACATTGGTGCCGGGCGGATAGTTTTTCAGGATCTCGTAAAGGTTAATAATGCGGTTCAGGATGGAAGCTTGGGTCAAAACCCCGTTTTGAATAATGCATTTGACTATGCTCTAACACAGAATAAAAATGTCCATTTGATAGGCCTATTATCTGATGGTGGGGTTCACTCTCATATCAACCATGCGAAAGGTTTGCTCTCCATGGCCTGTGAGAAAGGGTTGAAGAACGTGTATGTCCATGCCTTCACAGATGGACGAGATACCGATCCTAAAGGAGGGGTGGCTTACCTCAAAGACCTTCAAGAACATATGACAAAAACTACCGGTGCGGTGGCTTCAGTCATAGGGAGGTATTACGCCATGGATAGGGATAACCGATGGGAACGGGTAAAATTAGCTTACGATGCCATGGTTCGTGGTGTTGGTCAAAAGACCGATGACGTGCTTCAATCTGTAGCGGCTGCCTACGAATCCGGTATAACGGATGAGTTTCTTAAACCGATTATTAAGACTTCCGAGAATCAGCCGACTGCTACTATTAAAAAAGATGATGTGGTGATTTGCTTTAATTTCAGAACCGACCGAGGTAGAGAAATCACACAGGTTTTGACCCAAAAGGACTTTCCTGAGCATGACATGGAGAAGTTGGATTTGCATTACGTCACCATGACCAATTATGATAACACTTTCAATGGTGTCAAGGTGGTGTTCGAGAAAGACAACCTAAACAATACCCTGGGAGAAGTTTTGGCAAAGGTGTCCAAAAAACAGATTCGAATTGCTGAAACCGAAAAGTATCCTCATGTCACTTTCTTTTTTAACGGTGGCCGAGAAACGGAATTTGCAGGGGAAAGTAGGATTTTGTGCCCATCCCCAAAAGTGGCGACCTATGACCTCAAGCCCGAAATGAGCGCTTATGACATCAAAGATGCCATAGTTAAAGAACTAGAAAAGGGTGAAGTAGACTTTACTTGTCTGAACTTCGCTAACCCTGATATGGTGGGCCATACCGGTGATTTTGCAGCAGCAGTCAAGGCATGTGAAACGGTGGATATCTGTGCAAAAGCTGTGCTTGAATGTGCTCTTAATGAGGGTTATACGTCTATTGTAATTGCCGACCATGGTAATTCAGACATGATGATTAATGAAGATGGTTCCCCAAATACTGCACATACAACCAACCTCGTACCCTGTATTCTCGTTGATGATGACTATCGTCCTGAATTAAAGGATGGAAAACTTGGCGACTTGGCTCCCACCATTTTAAAATTGATGGGCATCGAGATACCAACCGAAATGACAGGGAATATTCTAATATGACTAAGAAAAAACTGCTGATTCTCAGTGTCCTAATTGCGACTTTTTCCTGCACATCACCAACCAAAGAACCGGTTGTGCAGGCTGGGACTTATTACGATTTGGTTGGCTTGCTCGATCATCAGGTGAAATACCTTTATGTTCAAAATGCCTCCTTAGAAAAAACTATTGGGGCGGGAGATGAGTCAGAAGTACTTCAAGTTTCTCCGGATACCACAACATGGAGAGAAGAGTTCAAACTGTTCTATAATGCAGATATCAACAAACTAGGTTTGTCTGATGCTTACGAGGTAGAGCAGCTGAGCAGGATTGATGGAGGTAGAAAACTAATCAATGCGGCAAAGTCCGGGGCTCAACCTGTTCGATTAATAGAGTATAATTTTTCAAACAATGCGCTGGAGAGTTTGAGAATATTGGTGGAGGAGAAAAATGAAGTCTATGTTTTCAAAAAAGAAATGCAAATGCACTTTGCGCAAGTTGAAGGAGCCCCTGTATTGAAAGAATATAGCATTGAAGGTACTCAGACTATGGTAATGAAGTCGGACCTGAATTTTTCTCTGAATGGAAAAGTTGTTCTCAATCCTTAAATACCAGGAGGTGGTTGGTCAGGCCCTGATTTTTAGAGATTTCCTTAGAGGCTTGAAGCCAAGCCAGTACCAGACAAAAGTATACGATCCGTATCACCAATACCTGGTAAACACTCATACAGAATTGACCCAACACCAAATACAAGTTGACAATTTTGTTGTCGGTTATAGGTGAATTAGTCTTTAAGTCAGACGATCACTACATTTGCGCGAGAATTTGGGATTAATACTAAAGGGGAGGGTTTGAGCGATCAAAAATTTCTAGAACGATTAAAATCGAAATGGGGACTGAAGTCATTAACTCAGGTAGTGCTCATTTTGATTGTCTTTGCATTGACGGGTAGCTCAGTGCTATTTCTAAAACCAGTAATCTTCAAGCTTGTCGGATTTGAGCATATCACAGGCTGGAAAGGCACAGTGCTTTATCTTTTGCTCATATTTCCCATGTACCAGATTCTTCTTCTGGTCTTTGGTTTTATTTTCGGCCAGTTCGCTTTTTTCTGGGATAAGGAAAAGAAATTAGTTGGTCTTATGGCTCGCCTATTTAGAAAAAAGAAATGAGTGTGGAACTCCTTTGGACAAACTATCATTCTTTAACAAACCATTATATTTGACCGTGGAGTCACAAATAAAAAAGATATTGAAAGACCATTCCTTAAGGCTTACCCAAGGTCGCATGGATGTTGTGTCGGTCTTTTTGTCAAAAGACTTTGCCGTTTCTCATTCTGATATAGAGTCGGAAGTGGAGAATCAATATGACCGCGTTACTATTTATCGCACTCTAAAATCGTTTTTGGATAGAGGGTTGATTCATAAAGTACTTGATGACAATGGAACCACCAGATATGCGCTATGTGCCGAGGCCTGTGCAAATGGAGATCATCATCACAACCATATTCATTTTAAGTGCATGACATGCGGGCAAACATCTTGTCTTGAGCATGTTGATATTCCCGATGTGAAGCTTCCAAAAGGCTTTGCTCCTAAAGAGAGCAATTATTTGATCAGCGGGATTTGTGATCGCTGTAATAACTAAATCAGAACGGCCTTTTTTCTTTTGGTTCCGACCTTTCCTAAGCCAAGGACATTTTAAAAAGAAAACTGTTAGTGGGGAAGCCCTCCTGCGCCACCTACCGCATTACCAACGAGGCCCATTTCAATCATCGCGAGGTACACTGCCGCACCTGCCAGGTAGCCAATCATGGCAAGCCAGGCAATTTTCTTGAGGTACCAACCAAAGCTGATTCGTTCCATTCCCATAGCCACAACTCCAGCCGCTGAACCAATGATTAACATACTGCCACCTGTTCCTGCAGAATATGCGATAAAATGCCAGATATAATGATCGGTGGGTTCATCAAACATACCCATGCTGGCGGCAACCAAGGGAACATTGTCAATAACGGCCGATCCTGCTCCCAGTAGAATTATAAAGAGATTGTCAGGAATTGCAGCCCTCACGTCCTGCCCAAAAGCGAAAATCATCCCAAGGGATTCCAATGCTGCAACCGTCATCAAAATTCCAAGGAAGAACAGAATACTTGGTAGCTCAATTTTTGAAAGTGCCTTGAATGTTGGGCTGCTTGCATGACCACCGCTCTGTTCTGCATCTTCAATGTTGGTTATAGAGAATTCGCGATTACTGGCGAGTTCTGCAATCAAAGAAACAATTGCCAGTGACAACATCATACCTACATAAGGAGGCAAGTGAGTGACGGTCTTGAATATCGGAACAAAAACGATCAGTCCGAGTCCTGAGTAAAGCATTAACGCCCCTCTTTTACCACCGCTTTCTTTGTCTTTAGTGGCTTCGAAATTACCTTTGAAAGCAGGCATGAATCCTGCGATTGTGGTTGGTATTACCATACAAACCAATGATGGAATCAGAAGGTTGATGATAAGCTGCTCGGTTGTTACATGGTCACCAATCCAGAGCATGGTGGTTGTAACATCACCGATTGGCGACCAAGCACCTCCAGCGTTAGCCGCAATAACGATCATGCCTGTATACCACAATCGATCCTTAGGATCACTCAAAAGCTTTCTCAGGATGGTGATCAGTACAATTGTTGCAGTAAGGTTATCAATGATAGCAGAGAGGACAAATGCAAGGATTGACATGATCCACAAAAGCTTTCTTCGATTATTGGTCTTGACAAAACCTTTGATGGTTGAGAAGCCATTGAAATGATCAATGATCTCCACGATCGTCATTGCGCCAACCAGGAATATCAGGATTTCGCAGGTTTTCCCGAAATGATGCAGTAGCGTATTTTCCAACCATCCATCTTTACCTGTTTGCCAATTAGAATGGTCAGTGGCATGCAGTGGTAGACTACCGAACCCTTCTACTAACTTCTTGCTGGTTGAATCAAACCAGGTATCAAATCCCTCAAGGCCAAAAGCAAGTATTGCCCAAGCCACAGCCATCATGAGCAGCGCAGGAATCAGTTTATCAATTTTTAAAGGATGTTCTAGTGTAATGGCCAAATAGCCAACTACAAATACAACGACAATCAGAGTTTCCATGGTAGAGGTTCTTTATTTCTAGTTGGCCAACTGCTCCAAAGCGCTTTGAAACGCTGTCTGAGTAATATTGGTCTTACTGTTGTTAAGTTCGTGTGTTTTTAGAAGTACACCTTTGATCTTATAGGAAGTGTCTTCAAAAGTGTATTGGTTGGTTAGCGTATTCAGATGGTTGTGCGCTAGGTACGTTGATACGTAAGCCATGTCGCAGTTTGAAATGAAATCTGGAAATACACTGACAGTTTGATCTGTTTTCTGTCCATTCGGTTCAAGGGAGATATCTGAGGCCTGAACACTGCCGAAGGAGATGAAAGTTAAACAAGGGACAAAAAAAATCCGATTCATGGATTCGTAATAGTTTTTACGGTTGTTGCAATCGCCAGGACCTCAATCTGGAAAATTGTCATCGAAATATAGCAATTCAATTCAAATGAATTGCCACCGTAAAAATCAAATCAATTTTTTTAGAGCGATTTCGAAGGCTGCCTTGGTGATTTCACGTTTACCATCGTTTACCTTATGTACTTCTTCCAGCGCCAATCGAATAGTTTCAGAAGTATCAGAAAAAATGGATTCATCGGTGATTTCCACAACTCCACTCATAAGATATGCGAATACTCTGGCCATACCACAATTGGCAATAAAATCCGGCAGGACCGAAATGTGCTGATCGGCAAACTCAGCTGTCGGGCCGAAGAAAATCTCAGGGTCATTAAAAGGTACGTTGGCTCCGCAAGAAATTACTTCCAGATTGGTAGCCAACATTTTGTCAAGCTGATCTTGATTAATGAGTCTTGAGGCAGCCGCAGGAATGAAAATTTCTGCATTCAAATCCCAAATCCTATCATTTACCTCATCATAGGGTATCATTTCGTCCGCCACCAGCTCATTGCCATTTCTATTGAGATAGAGGTCAAGTATTTCTTCAAAGGAGAATCCATTGGCATTAATTACTCCTCCATTTCTATCTATAATTCCTACAATGCTAACTCCGGATTTGGCCAGATAAAATGCAGCCGCAGCGCCTACATTACCCCAGCCCTGAATTATAGCTGCCTTTTGGGTGATGTCTCCTCCCCAAATGTCATAGAAGTGTAATACTGATTGCGAAACGCCAAACCCCGTGATCAAATCTGCAACGGTATATTTCCTTGCTAAAGAAGGTGTAAAGCTCGGGTCTTCAACCACTTTAACCACTCCTGTTCGCAGCTGGCCCAGCATTCGTATTTTTAGAGGCTCATTGGCTCTGTAGTGGCCATTCACTACACCTTCTTGCGGATGCCAAAGTCCGTAGTCCTCGGTAATTGGAATTACCTCTTCTATTTCATCAATATTGAGATCACCTCCCGTACCATAATAGTTTTTCAGTAGAGGGTAAACCGCTTTATACCATCTCTTTAGGACTTCTGTTTTTCTGGGATCACGTGGGTCAAAATTGATTCCTGATTTTGCGCCTCCTATTGGTGGACCTGAGACGGTAAATTTTACCTCCATGGTCTTGGCCAGAGATTCAACCTCCCTTTTATCCAGTCCTTTGCGCATTCTGGTTCCGCCACCAGCGCTACCACCACGTAATGAATTGATGACTACCCAACCGCAAGCATCCGTTTCGGAATCATTCCATTCAAAAACTATTTCAGGAGTTTTATTTTCAAACTTGGCTAAGAGTTCTTTCATAATCAAAAAAATGTGAAGGGCACAAAGCTAGCAAATATGTATTCAGAAACCGTACATCTCCCCACCCGAGCAGTCAATTTTTGCACCAGTCACTGATGCAAGACAATTTGGTTCATTTCTAAATCTCAGTACGCCTAGTAATGCAAAGGCAATCGCCTCTTTGAATTCGATGATTTCTTCAGAGGGAACAGAAACGCTCACTTTAAGAAAATGCCTTAATCTTTTAATGAAAAAGTCATTAAAAGCACCACCCCCCGTTGCTAAAACTGTCGCTTGGTCAGAGGGGCTGGTGTTTTCAATTGATTTGGCAATTTGATAGGCACAATGCTCTATTACTGTTCTTAATTTATCCTCAACGGTGATTTGCGCTTGATCAATCAGAGGTTTCCAGTCTGATAAAAAGTCTTCATAACCCAATGACTTAGGGGCCGGTGCCTGGCAGTAAGGAATGGCATTTAGGGCTTTGAATAATGAATCATCGAGCTGGCCTGATCGGGCTAGTTTACCACCCTCGTCAAAGGCAAGACCTTTGTCCTCCACCAAGTAGTTCAAAACCATATTTATTGGGCAAATGTCAAAAGCAATTCGCCCATTTTCAGATTCGAAGGAAACGTTAGCAATCCCCCCCAAATTCAAGCAGTAGGTGAAACCTCCAAAAAGATGCCTGTCGGCCATTGGTACCAATGGTGCTCCTTGCCCTCCCAGGCTTACATCCATTGACCTGAAGTCGTTAATCACAGGAATACCAGAAATATCATTGATGGCTGACGCACTTCCTATTTGGACCGTCACGCCTTTGTCCGGCTGATGAAAAATGGTATGACCGTGCGAGGCAATAAAGTCAGGTGTACTGCCAGAGCTAACTATCAGCTCCATGGATTTTGTACCGATAAACTCACCAAACTTCCTGTCTAACTGTTCCAATGTGTCCTTGTTCTTATTAAAGGCCAACTTGATACTCTGTTTCCAGTCTTCAGCATATGGAATAGAATCTGTAGCTAGCAGTTCGAAAGCCCATGTCTGGTGTTCGTATTGTAGCTTGACCATGGCAAGGTCGAGACCATCGAGAGATGTACCAGACATGACACCTAATACATGATAAGTTTCTACCTTGCTTGACTCTTTCATAAAATCAACTAAACTTTACGTTATAATTCGAAATTTCTTTAATGAATCTGGTCATTGACATTGGTAACACTAACATTAAGCATGCTCTTTTCGAAGATGATGAACTTTTGAAAATAGGCAATTCACCAGACCTTTCAAGCCTGGAGAACCTGTTAAGTGAAACTTCTTATGAGCGATGTATAATTAGCTCAGTTAAATATGGAGAGGATGAAATCAAAACAAGTTTGCAGGGTCATTCCTTTACATACTTTGATTTTGAAACCCCACTTCCGATCAAGGTAAACTATAGTTCGCCACAAACCCTGGGGATGGACAGGTTGGCAGCAGTAATTGGTGCGAGGCATAAATTTCCGGACATGGCACTAATGGTCATTGACATCGGCACTTGTATTACCTATGATCTTTTAGATGAGGCGGGAATATATCAAGGTGGTGCTATTAGCCCTGGCATTGAACTCAAGTACAAGGCAGTTCATGATTATACATCCAGGTTGCCATTGATAAATGACCGACATGATGCTGATCTTTTTGGACGTAGCACATATGATTCAATTAAAAGTGGCGTATTAAATGGTACTCTGGCTGAAATTGAAGGGATGATTGGCCAATTTATGTTAAAAAGCCCTGATTTAAAGGTGATTATTACTGGCGGTGGGGCTAAAACTTTTGAAAGTAAAATAAAAGCTGACATATTTGTAGCCCTCGAAATTGTGCTTGTTGGCTTAAATCGTGTATTGGTATATAATGCTCAGGAATTCTAGAAAATACTTTGCTCTTCTCGGAGCTTTGGTAATGTGTTTATCCCTTAAAGGGCAATTCACGCAATCAAGTTATTCAATAATTGGTGTTGGAGATATAAACCTTGGTGCAGTTACTCAAAGTAGTTCAATGGGTGGTGTTGGGCTTAGCTTTAACTCACCTTACTACGTTAACCCGCTCAATCCAGCCTTGCTCGGCATGAATGAAAGTGCCATTTTTCACATTGGCGGCAGCATGGATTTCAGAACCTATACCAACGCTACTTCTTCCTATCAGTCCAGCACCGGGGGTTTCAAAGATTTTGCGGTTTCACTGCCTATAGCTTTTCGAAAATGGAACTTGGGTTTTGGGCTTACCCCCATATCGGGAGTTAAATATTCCTATGCATCCACAGCACCGGGGCCTGAAGGTACCCAGATTATCAGCGAATTTAGTGGTGAAGGCGGATTGGATGAGTTTTATGTGTCCAACGGATTCAAGCTTGGAAATCTTTACTTAGGAGCAAAGGTTGGGATTGTTTTTGGTTCTATTCGAAACGAAGTGGTGTCTTTTCTTGATGGAACCGTAAACGCAGCATTCGGGAGCACTGTAATTGTTGATCGAAGAAGCTTTTCTGATGTCAGGTTTCAATTGGGAGCGGCCTATAAGTTGAACTTATCCAAAACTTCCTTTCTGAATTTTGGGGGTACCTTGAATAAAGAGACGGACGTGAGTAGCAAATTTCTCAGGCTGTTGGATGAACGGGGTTCAGGAGGATCCGTATTCGTTCGCGATACCCTTCAATTTGATCGGGAGAAAAAACTCAGACTTCCGGGAAGAATTGGCTTCGGTATTTCTTATGAGAAATATGCGAAGTTCAACTTAGGAATTGACTTTCATACACAAGATTGGAAAAACTTCCGCGATCTCGATGATGCACCCAACACAAGCCTTGATCGTTCTTACCGAATTGCCGTTGGTGGAGAAATAATCCCGAACTCCCAAAATACCCGCATATTCGGATTATTAAGTTATAGATTTGGGGTTCATTTTGAAAAGACTCCTTATCTTGTAAATGGTCAAGATGTAAATGACTTTGGCGTCAGTTTTGGAACCTCATTACCATTAAGTGCTTTTTGGGGTTTATCAACAGTTAATGTTGGAGCCACAATTGGGAGAAGGGGCTCTGTTGACAATGGACTGATACGAGAAAATTATGTGAAACTAAATTTTGGATTCAGTGTCCAGGATGTTACCTGGTTTACGAGACAAAAATTCAATTAAAGAATAACAGCTATGAAATCGAAGGTTTTGTACATATGCGGAATGGTTCTTTTAGCCTCATCCGCTTTTGCTCAAAATGGTTGGAATTGGCCAGAAGATCCTGAGGAAAAAAAAGAAGTCCAGCTCACCTATACCCTCTACAGCGACAGCTACAAAGGAGGTAATTATGATGAGGCAAAAGTACATTTGGACAAACTTTTGACCAATTACCCTAAACTGAATAAGTCTATCTATATCAATGGTATTAAGATTTACAAAGAGGCCTGGAAGAACGAAAAGGATGCCACAAAAAAATCTGCTGCAGTAGATAAAGTCCTTTCGCTTTGGAGCGGTAGGTTCGAACATTATCCGTCTGAAGAAAAAACGAACATTGATCGAATGGCCATTGATGCGTTTTTAATGCTTTATAGAAATTCGGATAAGACACAGTATCTGTTGGATCTTTTTGGAAAAACCATGGAGGTAAGAGGAGAAAAAACGAACTACTCTGTTCCGAAGTACTATATGCGAACGGTCACACTCGCAAAGGCCAGAGGGATAGATATGAATGAATCCAAGATTCTGGAAATCTATTCTGACGCAATCAGGATTCTGGAAGCACAGATTAAGAGTCTGAAAAGTCAAGGGAAGAGTACAAGTAAACAAGAATCTGCGATAGAGGAAATTGACGGTGACTTGTCGAAACTCGGAGTGATTGACTGTGATTTCATCGTTGCGAAATTAGTGCCTGACTTTGAACAAAATCCTGATGACGCAGAGTTGGCTCAAAAAATATTTTCGTTTGCCTTTGACGGGGGCTGTACCGATGCACAATGGTTTACAAATGCCGCAATTAAAGTGTATGACAACGACCCGAATTACGGAGTAGCTTTTTTACTGGCATCAAGATATTTGAAGGAAAAGGATTATGCGACAGCAAAGGAATATTTTCTTAAGGCAGTTGATCTCACAGACGATAACACGGATAAGGGCAAAGCGCTGAAGCAAATTGCAAGTGCATCCAGAATTGCGGGTAATAAAGTCGAGGCCAGAGAGTACGCACTAAAAACCTTAGAGGCTGACCCATCTTTGGCATCAGATATGTATACAATGATTGGCGAAATGTATATGGGAAGTTCTGAATGTGACAAAAAGACAAGTCAGATTGATGATAGAGCCAGGTTCATAGCGGCATATGAGATGTTCGTCAAAGCCGGCAACAGATCAAGAATGGCTGCCGCCAAAGAACAATTCCCTACCATTAGCGATATTTTTACTGCCAATAGAGAAGAAGGTGAAAACTTGAAAGTGGCTTGTTGGATCAACGCTACCGTCAAACTTCAAAGAAGACCAGATTCTCAATAAAAAGAATTGAAAAGGTAAGGCGGTCTTTTCCCGATGGAGAAGGCCGTTTTTATTTAGAATGAAAAAATATTATTCATACGTCTTGCTCATTGGAATAGCCCTGCTATTGAACGCCTGCTTCTCGGAACCTAAGAAATTGGCAGAAATGGAAGAATATGAAGGCCCTTGGGTTGAATCTGAGAATGTGCAGATTTTGGTCAGCGATTCGGCTGTTGTCAAAATTAAAATCACAGGAGCCAGGCAACTACAGCACCAAAATGGGGACCTGGAATTTCCAGAAGGCATGCACGCCACCATATATAATAAGTTTGGTGAGCCCATTACCGAACTAGTAGCATTAAGCGCATATCAGAACGCGCATGAAAATGTTTTTCGCGCCACTGGAGATGTATTAGTCACCAATCTAAAAAAGAAGGAAACTTTAAGTACAGAAGAACTCTTTTGGGATCCGGATGAGGGACAGATTTATACGGAAAAGTTTGTCACAATTGAAACAGAGGACGCCTTGATATTAGGTGAGGGTTTAACAGCGCCCCAGGATTTTTCGACCTACGACATCAAGAAACCTAAAGACTCGATATTTAAAATAAAGGAAGGCGATGAGGACGGCAACTGATACCATAATATTCTCATTATGTGTGGTGCTGTTCATTATTGGAGTGCATCAGACCATCGTATTTGGCATAGCGTATTCCTATTTTATTTTTATGCTATCAATAGGACTGCTATTTTTATATAAGTATCGTAAAGCCAAAGCGCTGGAAGAAGAGAAGAATAGGGAGCAGACAAAGCGCAAAAAGAAGCGTTAATGGATTATTACCCACTCTCGATCATCCTAATTAGTCTTATATTTTCTGCTTTTTTTTCTGGCACCGAAATAGCCTTTGTTAGCTCCAGTAAACTCCAAATAGAGCTGGAAAGCAATCAAGGCAAACTTGGTGGCCGCATACTTTCATTTTTTGTACAAAAGCCCTCCAGATTTATCAATACCGCACTGGTCGGGAACACAATTGCACTGGTAATCTATGGCATTTTCATGGCCAGTGTTTTGGAGCCCATAATTGCTGATTTTCTTCCAGAGTCAATCAACAATGATGGAGTAGTATTAATTGCACAAACTATTTTGTCTACATTGATTGTGCTGTTCACGGCAGAGTTTACCCCTAAAAGTATTTTCCTACTCAATCCAAATCGGCTGTTGAATTTTTTCTCTATCCCTATTCTGGTCATCTTTTGGATCATGCTTCTACCAGTTTGGATCATTGAAAAAATGTCAAAGTTCATGATAATCTATGTGCTTAGGCAGGAGTTTTCAGAAGATCGACCGGTATTTGGCCTTACAGATTTGAGCAATTATATCCAGCGCAATACCAGGAATGACATGAGAGAGTCTAAAGTTGATTTGGACACCAAGATTTTCAACAACGCCCTGGAATTCAAAACGGTAAAAGTACGTGAATGCATGATTCCGAGAACAGAGATTTCCGCTGTTGATATTGAAGATAACATAGAGGATTTACGAGAAGAATTCATGGAAAGTGGGCATTCGAAAGTGCTGGTTTATAAGAACAATATTGATGAGGTAATTGGCTATTGCCATGCCCTGGAGTTGTTCAAGAAACCCAGTGATATAAGCAGCATTCTAACACCCATTATCATCGTGCCCGAAACTATGTTGGCCAATGAGTTGCTGATTCAACTCATTCAAGAGCATAAAAGCCTGGCCCTCGTGGTAGATGAATTTGGAGGCACTTCAGGCATCGTTAGTATTGAGGATGTGATCGAAGAGATTTTTGGCGAGATCAAAGATGAACATGACGATGAAGATTTGGTGGAGCAGAAGGTAGCGGAAAACAAGTACCTGTTAAGTGCCAGGCATGAGGTAGATTACCTCAATGACAAGTATGGTTGGGATATTCCCGAGGGCGAATACGATACTTTGGGAGGGTTTATCTTATCAGAAACCGAAAACATTCCGAATGTAAATGACACAATTTGGGTCAGTCCATTTGAAATTCAAATCATCTCCATGGAGGATGCACGCATAGATAATGTCATGCTAGCTATAAAAACCGCGGAAAGCCTTTGATTTAACTAAGTTTTCTTACTGTAAATCTTTGATTTTGACGCGTATGTAATTATTTTTGCGGCTATTTAAATTTATAGAAATGGCAATAATTAATACGCTGCGTGAAAAGATGGGACGACTACTTGTAGTCGTTGTGGGATTGTCAATCATGGCATTTGTGCTTACCGACTTGGTAGGTCCGCAGTCATCCATTTTAGGAAATAACAAAAGAGAAGTTGGAGAGATTGCAGGTGAGGCGATAGCCCAGGAGGAGTATGCCAACTACGTTGAAAGTATAAAAAACAGCTACCTGCAGCAAGGCTATCCTAGCAGTGAGGCACTGATGCAAACTGTCAGAGACCAAGCCTGGGATCAACTGATATTTGACATAATGTATCAGGACTTATATCAAAGTATGGGCTTGACTGTCACTTCTGACGAAAGAGTTGATATGGTACAAGGCGTAAATATTTCGCCAATCATCCTACAGAATTTTGGAGATCCGAGCACAGGTACAGTCGACAGAGCCGGTTTGACCAACTATTTGGCGAATTCAAATATGAGCCCTGAGGGTCGTTTGAATTGGGCATATCTTGAAAGTCAGATTGCTTCTAATAGAATACGCTCTAAGTATGATAACCTGATTTTCAAAACCAGTTATGCAACATTGGCTGAGGCACAAAGAGAGTATAATAGCCAACTTAGTACGGTTGATATTGACTATGCCTATTTTCCATATACCGCAATTCCAGACTCAACCGTCACGGTGAGCGATGCAGAGCTCCGTGCTTATTTGAATGAGCATAGTGGCGAATATCAGGTGACGCAAAGCCGCTCAATTGAATATGTCACTTTCCCTGTTATTCCCTCAGCGGCCGATTCGGCCAGCTATCAAGAAAGCATGGACGCACACAGAGCAGACTTGCTGGCGTCAGAAGATGATAGTACCTACGCACTTATCAACACTGAGCAAGGCACAGCTTTTGCCAATTACACGCCCAGAAGCCTACCATCTGATTTGGCGGACAATATAGCTGGAATGAGTGTAGGGGATGTTTTTGGTCCTATATTGACCAACGGTGTTTACTCTATGTACAAGCTTTCGGCAGCCGAAAAAGGAGAAACCAAATTTGTAAAGGCAAGCCATATTTTAGTCAAAACAGACAATTTAGGTGCTGTTGATAAGGTCGCAGCGCGGAATCGTGCGAATGACCTGCTAAGACAAGTGAGGAATGGTGCTGATTTTGATCAAGTGGCAAGAGAAAACAGCGATGACTCAAGTGGCCCATCAGGAGGAGATTTAGGGTGGTATGAAGAAAAGACGGGTTGGGATGCAGCCTTTGAGAAAGCTGTTTTTGCCAGAACGAGAAAAGGACTGATACCTCGAATTGTAGAAAGTGCTGCTGGTTATCACATCATTACTATTGATGAGGTACCTACTGATCAAAGATATAAGGTGGCCAATATTCAGGAGATTCTAACCCCTTCTCAAGAAACCACCAATCAAGTGTACAGAGAGGTTGGAGAGTTTACCACTTCGGTAAATTCGTATAAATCTTTTACTGACCTGACCAATGAAAAAGGCTACTCTGTTTTCAGCGATTCTAACATCGACCCTAACGCCAACATCGTTGGCAGTTTGGCGGGCGCTCGTTCTATTGTCACCTGGTTATTTGGCGAGGCTGAATTAGAAGATGTCAAAGATTTCGAACTGGATAACATGTACGTAGTTGCTGTTCATACCGGGCGTGTAGCTGCGGGTACTGCTGACTTGGAAAATGTTCGTGCTCAAATAGAGACTAAGGTCAAAGAGGAAAAGAAAAAGGAATTGCTCACCACACGTGTTTCGGCTTTGAGTGGAACACTTCAGGATATGGTAAGTGGCTTTGGACCAACGGCTAAATTTTATACTACAGCAGGACTTAAATTAAACACCAACTCCTTACCAAATGTTGGTACTGCACCAGAAGCTGTAGGAGCTGTTTTCTCATTGGCCAATGCAGGAGATAGAACAACAGTTATTGGAGTAGAATTTGGAGTTGTTGTAGCCGAATTGAAGGCAAAAAGTGAGGCAGCAGAAATTGCTGATTATACCGCTTACGAAAACATGGTCATTCAAAGGATGACTACCCAATCCAATGCATTGCTCATACGGTCGATAAGGGATAGGGCGAAAGTAACAGATGAACGTTACAAATTCTACTAAGAAATTGAATCGGCCCATTGGCCGATTTTTTTTGCACAAAACTATGCTTACCTTAAAAAACAATGGATAAGACTACCATTGAGTTTCAGAAAAATCTGGAGGCGATACACACCTTCCCGACAATGTATATGTTTAAATTCATTGTTCTTGAAGACAAAAAGGCCCTGGTTGAGGCACTGTTCCCAAGACATGAGGTTAAGAGTAAGCCTTCCAGTAAGGGTAAGTACATAAGCATTACTGCGGAAATTATGATGGGTTCAAGTCAGTCCATTATTGACATTTACAAAAAGGCGCATGAAATTGAAGGGATAATCGCCTTATAGATGAAAAATCATGGTTTCCTTGCTTGCTTGCTTTGTCTGATCATCTTTTCATGTTCGCAGAAAAACCAAACGGAAAATACTCAGACCGAGCAGGCAAATCCCACAGAATTAGAAACTCAGGCTAAGGTCAAAGATTCGATTCCTTTGGCCAAAGAAGATATCGGCCGAACAGAATGGCAAAACCCTGAACTTGTTTTAAGCAGTCTGGGAGACTTGACCGGAAAAACAGTAGCCGATATTGGGGCAGGATCTGGTTATTTCTCTTTCAAAATGGCGCAATCTGCCGCTAAGGTTCTTGCGCTGGAAATTGATCAGAATGCGCTGGATTACATCGATAATCAAATTGAGATAGTTGGCGAATGGGCAAAGAAGGTAGAAACCCGTTTGACACCAGCCAACGAGCCAAATCTTGCTTTTGAGGAGGCCGATGCCGTGCTTATCGTAAATACCTATTTTTATATTCCTGAAAGACCGAATTATTTGAAGAAGCTCTTCGAATCCATAAAAGAAAACGGAAGGTTCGTGATTGTGGATTATAAAATTGGCAATACGCCTGTGGGGCCGTCAGATGATTTTAAGGTGCAACCGGAAGTGGTAGAAAGGGAATTGCGCGAAGCGGGGTTCAAAAGCGTCTCAGTCGACCTTCAGAGTTTGCAATATCAATTCGTAATTTCAGCCGAAAAACGTTAAAACTATGTGGGAAGAAGAAGACAATAAACTGGTTAAAACTTTTGAGTTTAAGAATTTTATAGAAGCCTTCGGGTTCATGACCAAAGTGGCCATTGAAGCTGAAAAAATGGACCATCATCCTTATTGGAGCAATGTATGGAACACCGTGAAAATTGAACTGACCACGCACGATGCTGGAAACATTGTTACAGAAAGCGATCATAAGCTTTCAAGAATAATCGATTCACTGGCTTGATTATATGCCCGATCACGTTTCCCTTTTTTTGGTACCGACACCAATAGGTAATTTGGATGATATCACCTTGCGTGCAATCAAGGTGCTTAATGAGGTGGATGTGATTTTGGCAGAAGACACCCGCACTTCGGGCAAGCTGCTAAAACACCATCAAATTACCAATTCCCTTCATAGTTATCACATTTTCAACGAGCACAAAAGTGCTGAGAAGCTGATTGCCCGAATGAGCGCTGGAGAGCAAATGGCCTTGATTTCAGATGCGGGCACACCTGCCATCTCCGATCCAGGATTTTTGTTGGTTCGTGAGGCACTTAAGGCCGGTTTGGAAGTGAGCTGTCTTCCTGGAGCTACCGCTTTTGTGCCAGCCTTGGTGAATTCAGGATTACCATCTGATAAGTTCGTTTTTGAGGGATTTCTTCCACACAAAAAAGGGCGTCAGACACGCCTTCAGAAGCTGGCGGAAGAAGAACGCACCATTGTGCTATACGAATCACCTCATCGTCTAATCAAATGCCTGGAGCAGCTAAAGGAACACTTGGGTAACAGGCAGGTCTCAGTTTCCCGGGAGATTTCAAAAATGTTTGAAGAAACAGCAAGAGGCACGCTTGAAGAACTGATCACTTATTTCAATGAAAAGGGAGTTAAGGGGGAGTTTGTGATTGTGGTCGCTGGGAAAGGCTAAATTGCCTTCAAAGCCTCAACCAAATAATCCACATCCTTTTTGGTAGTGAATACAGATAGAGAAATCCTGACTCCATTAATGCCGTAACCCGACATTGGCCTGCAATCGATTTTATATTTTTTGAAAAGATCGGCTTTAACTTCTCCTACCTTTCGGCCTACCACCTCAACAGTTTGAATGGCGCAGGATAAATCTTCGGAAACTGGAGTTTTGAATTTAAATTTACTATCTCCCTCCAGAGCATTGCGAAAATAGTGCTTTAATTCCCGCATTCTTGCTTCCCGCTTTTCTGCACCAATCAGGTTGTAATAATCTACGGTTGTACCCAGACCAAGTAGTTCAGGGTAGTTTCTGGTGTTATAGTTTTCCAGTCTTCGGATCGAGGGGTCGTTATAATGAGGTCGCGATACGATTAGAGGCTTAAGTAATTTTTGAGAATCTTTTTTGGCATAAAACACACCAATGCCCTTGGGTGCAAACATAAACTTGTGGCCACTGGCAGCATAAAAGTCACAGCCCAAATCATGCAAATCAATTTTGAATGTACCAGCCGTTTGCGCTGCATCTACCCCAACCAATATACCTCGCTCATGAGCCATCTGACTTACTTCTTTTACTGGCAGGATCATACCATTGGTATTTGTGCCATGAACCATTGAGATTACTTTGGTTTTGGATGTGATCGCCTTGCGGTACACAGCTACCAACTCTTCTTTAGACTCTGGTAGAATGGGCAGAACAGGCCTCACCAGTTTAATGCCTTTTGTTTCTTGCCAATATTGCCAGGGCACTGTGCCACTTGGGTGCTCATGGTCTGAAAGAATTACCTCATCACCAGCCTTCAAGTCCATTGAGGAGGCAATCAGATTCATACCCTCAGTGGTGTTGTGAATTAGAGCAATTTCTTCTTTGTCCACTGAAAACATGTCCGCAACCTTTTGACGGGTTGCTTCTTTTTCATCTTGCCAACCTCCCCACATGTATTTGGAAGGAAAACCATCAAGCAATGCTCTAAATTGATTTGTGGCGTCTACCACCAAGTTGGGGCAAGGACCAAGTGAGGCATTGTTGAAGTAATAGAGCCCTTCTTCAAATCGAAATTGATTTTTCACCAGTCCCCAATAGTCCTCGTCATTGGCCGAACTGCCTAAATCATCGGTGATGTTGCTGGCTTTCTCCAAAAGAGACTCACGAACACCAATGCTCAACAATGAGCTTGCCGCCAGGCCGGAAAAGGAATACTTAAGTAAGCTACGTCTGTCCATATTATTTCAAAACCTTATCTAAAAAAGGAGCCATTTCTATCAACTTGATATCATCTCGTTTTCTCAACTGCCTCAAAAACCAGCCTTTATGTCCTGCTCCATAAGTAATGAGAAACCTCTTGCCCTCGTACCTGTGTTTTTCCAAGGCCTTATCAATGTTCCAGTAATGTGCAATGTTGATATTTTCCCAGCCACCAAGTAGCAGCGTTTCATTTAACAATTCATTATAGACCTTATAGCCGATCTCTCCGGCTTCATCATAGGCATCTGAATTGATGAAATAGGGATCATTCCGATCGCCTGCGGCATCCATTGCCTCTCTGGATTTTCTGCTGGACTCCTGGTAAGCCGCCCAACGTTCGGCCCAGGCTGTGTCTTGCCGAATTTCATTAAATCGCTGCCTGCGATAGTCGTTCATAGGTTTGGTCCAGCCGGCAGTGGGGATAATTTCAAAATCCATTTCTCTGGTTAACGGAAAAACAGCATCTACATACTCCGGAAATACCCGAACCCTGGGTTCCATTATGGTATCCAATTCATCAAATTCTTTTCTGGCAATGGGGTAGCGATCTGGCGGTATTTCTGTCAAGATGTAGTCCGGTTTGATTTCGCGGATCAAATTCTTCACCACCTCAATGTCGTACCTGGGGTTAGTACGATGGCCGCTATGGATCATGCCCATAATGATCACCTCATTTTTTGGTTTTTCGGTTTGACAGGAGATCAAACAAAAAGTCAGTAAGGCAAAGAATGCTAAATGTTTCTTCATTAGTCAGTTTTGATACAGTCAAGTTAATGAATTAATAAAAAGCCATGGATCAAATATGGCCTATCTTTGTGCCATTCATATAATAGTGCACAATGCAGAAATTGCTTCAGGACGTCATAGTTTTAGTTAAAGAAACAGGGGATTTCATTCGTGAGGAGTCCAGAAAATTCGATCGTGATAAGGTCGAATATAAAGGGTTAAATGACCTGGTTTCCTACGTGGACAAAGAGGCAGAGAAGCAATTGGTTTATGGCTTAGAGAAATTGCTGCCGGGCGCTGGTTTTTTTGCTGAAGAAGGAACCTCGAATAAGCGATCCGACATTTACAACTGGATCATCGATCCATTGGATGGAACTACAAATTTTACCCACGGTTTGCCTGTTTACGCCATTTCTATTGCCCTGATGAAAAGGAATGAGTTGGCTTTAGGCGTGGTCTATGAAATCAATCGAGATGAATGCTTTCATGGTACCAAAGGCGGAGGTGCGTTTTTGAATCATGTGCCCATCGAAGTGTCAAAAATAGATTCACTGGATAAGTCGCTTTTGGCGACCGGCTTTCCCTACTACAATTTTGAACAAATGGCTCAATACCTAGCCATATTGAATGATTTGATGCAAAAAACGCATGGGCTAAGGCGTATGGGTAGCGCGGCAGTCGATTTAGTATATACTGCTTGTGGGCGTTTTGAAGGTTTTTTCGAGTACAACCTCAACGCTTGGGATGTAGCGGCCGGTGCTTTGATTGTGCAGGAAGCGGGCGGAAGGGTCACAGACTTCAGTGGAGGAACAGACTTTCTCTTTGGCCGCCAAATTGCCGCAGCCAATTCCATACATCCCGAAATGCTAAAAGTTATCCAACAACATTGGAAGAATTCTAAATAAGTATGAACTTTGGGCCCTTGTTACTCGTTTTGACAGTCACATAATGCAGGAGATTATCATTGGCATATTATTTATAACAGCCCTTTTCTTTATGGGGAGAAACCTTTGGAAGCAATACAAAGCCGAAAGTGGCTGTGCTTCCAGTGGCTGTGATGCCTGCGCTCCTGAAGACCTTCAAAAGAAACCGGTTAAGCTACCGAGCCACTTGAAGGGTTAGATTTTATCCAGCAAACCCAATGTTTGTCAACTTTCCAAATAGTTGGCAATCTTGACTGTCACGAGCAAACCTGATGGTGTTGATGCCTCGTTCAGTTGAACCCCCTTTCTCCACAAACCTTTTAATCCTGAACGTAGTGAAGGAACTCACTTCTCCCCGAGTACCACCACAACATCCCAACGTTTACCAACTTTCAAAAAGTTGGTAAACTTCCAGCAATCCACTATACCTAAGCCCAAACCTTTGTACCCTGCGAGCAATTCTTACACATTTCTATTTCGCTTCTTGATCGAATTAATGAGGCCCGAAACTGTCGATAAGCCTCCCCATTCCATATCGATTTAAAGTCGGACCGTTGGCTGTCACCCAATTGATAGTGTGCGTCTTTATCAAAGCAGCATGGCACCACCTTACCATCCCAGGTAATCACGCAGGAATGCCACATTTTCCAACAATGATTGGTCAGCTTGTTTTTGATTTGCCATTGGCCATTCACTCCCTTTTTGTACCGTGCATATTTTTCGATGGTAGGAATCAAGTCTGACCCATGCTCATAATCATAGATTTGAGCTGTTTTGAATGCCACTTCGTTGACTCCGAGTGTTTTGGCCAATTGCTGCACTTCGTCTAACTGATGTTGGTTGGGCTTTACCACCAGGTATTGGAAAATGACATGAGGTGTCTTTGATTTAAGGGCTTCCTTCCATTTCACGATATTTTTGGTGCCGGAAATCACCTTTTCCAAATCACCCCCAATTCGGTATTGTTCATAAGTCTCCTGAGTCGAACCATCTATTGAGATGATAAGCCTGTCCAGGCCGGATTCAACTGTGCGCTTTGCCATTTGATCATCCAAATAGTGCGCGTTGGTGGAAGTGGCAGTATAAATTTTCTTTCTAGTGGCATAGGACACCTGCTCTAGAAATGTCGGATTTAAATAAGGCTCTCCCTGAAAATAGAAAATGAGATAGCTAAGCCTTGGAGCAAGTTCGTCAATGATTTTTTGATAGGTCTCATTTTGAAGCATACCTGTTGGACGGGTAAAACTTCTAAGTCCACTTGGACATTCAGGACATCTCAGGTTGCAGGATGTGGTTGGCTCCAGAGAGATGCTGGTTGGCATTCCGGCATGAAAAGGCGTCTTGGTGAGCTTTGAAATAAGGTAACTTCCGGTGAGCTGGATGGCATTCCAAATTCTGAGTGGGGTGAGTTTGCCAACGAAATTTAGGCCATCATGGAAGTTGCGATTCACAGGCTCGTTTAGGTTTGATAAGTTTTGAATTAAATTTAGCCCCTTTTTTTCTACAAGAGAAGCCTTAGTTTGTATCAAATCCTTTAGTTTTAAGAGTCTATGCGCAAAACGCTGTTTCTGATTATTTTTCTTTTGCCTCTTACTGTTTTTGGCCAGAGCCTTAAGCTGTCGGATAGGGCGGAGATTAGCATCATTACTGTTGGTCCTGGCTCAGATCTAAGCGCACTGTTCGGGCACAATGCCATTCGCATTATAGACCCCGTTTGGGGTTTTGATAAGGCCTATGGTTATGGAAGCTTCGATTTTGATACCCCAAATTTCCATTTGAAATTCACCATGGGTAAGCTGCTTTATGAAGCGGACGCTAAGGATTTCGACACATTCATGATAGAGTATCAATATTATAAGAGATGGGTTTACGAACAGACACTTGACCTGGATTCAGCCTCGAAGCAACAGGTTTATGAATTCGTGCAATGGAACATAAAGCCCGAAAACAAAAAGTACAAATACGACTTCTTCTTCGACAATTGTGCGACTAAAATGCGGGATATATTGAAGAACATTTTGGGTGACAAAATCAGTTTTTCGGGTGAATACCTCACGGTGACGAGCTCGTTCAGAGATTTGCTCAGAAGCAAGACCCGACCAATGCCCTGGATCAGCATGGGAATGGACGTTGCGCTCGGTTCCCGAATTGATCCCAATGCCTCCGCTGAGGAGCACATGTTTTTACCCGATTATATTTTGAGCTCCTTGGATAATGCCTCTATCACCGAAAATGGTGTGACCAAGCCTATAGTCAAAAGCGCACGGATGGTTTACGACCCACAGAATGGTGAGCTGCAAGTTGGATTTTTCACACCAACCATTGTTTTTTCTTTTCTGGCATTAGTAGTGCTGGGTTTAACGCTCCGTGATGTCCAAAACAAAAGGAGAAGTAGAATTTTAGATTTTATAGTGTTGTTGATTACAGGCTTGCTCGGAGGAGTCGTGCTTTTTCTTTGGTTTGGTACCGACCATGATGGCATGCGTAACAACCTCAATATTCTCTGGGCCTTTTTGCCTAATATTTATGTAGCTTTTTTAATCCTCAAAAGAGAGCCTCCGAAGTGGGTAAGAAGTTATATTCGATTGCTCTTTATTCTGCTTATTATGATGGTGCTGGTCTGGATATTTGGCCTTCAGGTTTATGCCACTTCATTCATACCAATCTTACTACTGCTGGGAGCAAGGTATTTCTTCTTGTGGCAAAAAGGTTTGATGAGAGTTCAATCAAACAATTCTTGAAATACTTCTCGAATATCATCACCTTCAAACCCCTTCATAGTAAGGTATTGTGTTAGTTTACCTTTGATGAAATACTCACTTTGGCCCTCCAACGATGGAAATTTCTTTTTGGCATGCTTGAGTAGTGTATCCAGATAATCTCCTTGAGGTATTTCTTCCAGACCTTTTCCAATACAGCGATCGGAGATTTTGTGTTGCTTAAGGCCTTGTATGATTTTTCTTTTGCCCCAGCCTTTGATTCGAAACTTTCCACCCGCATAGGCCCTTGCAAAACGTTCTTCATTAATAAAGCCCTCAATAATCAAATCAGCCAACAATTCCTCTACCTCATTTTCATGAAGACCATAGGTATATAACTTGTCGCGCACCTGCTGTTGAGAGCGCTCTTGAATGGCACAATAGTCTGCAGCCCTTAACTTGGCCACCTTTGGTTCAAGTCGTTTTCTTTTCTTTTTTTCTTCCCAATCAAAGGCCATTGATCTAAGATAGAATGATTTATCTTTGGGGCGAAATTAGCACCCTTAAGAATGAGAAAACGAATTGTAGCCGGTAACTGGAAAATGAACAAAACCCTTGATGAGGGATTGGCTTTGGCCACGGAAGTAGTGAACATAGTAAATGATGAGGTCAACGATGACGTCATGGCAATTCTTTGCACGCCATTTGTTCATTTGTCACAAGTCGCAAAAATTGTCAGTGGTAGCGAAAAGGTCTTTTTGGCTGCCCAGAATGTTAGCGAACATGCTTCCGGTGCCTATACGGGTGAAGTTTCAGTGGATATGCTCAAATCAATTGATGTTACCCATGTCATATTGGGTCACAGCGAAAGAAGAGAATATTACCATGAAACCAATGCCCAATTGGCCGCCAAAGTAGACATTGTTTTGGCAGGCAATCTGAATCCGATTTTCTGTTGTGGAGAATCCTTAGAGGTTAGGGAGTCGGGTAACCATGCCGCATTTGTGACCAACCAATTAGAAGAAAGCCTCTTTCATTTGAGTTCGGCCGAAATGTTGAACGTGGTGATTGCCTATGAGCCTATTTGGGCCATTGGCACAGGGGTGACGGCCTCTTCTGATCAAGCACAGGAAATGCATAAGACTATCAGAAGCTTTTTGGCTTCAAAGTATGGTCAATCGGTAGCAGACGATATCACCATTCTCTATGGAGGCAGCGCAAAACCTTCAAATGCCCCTGAGCTTTTTTCCAAACCTGACGTAGACGGTGGATTGATAGGTGGTGCTTCGTTGAAGGCGCGTGATTTCGTGGACATCCTCAAGTCTTATTGAGTAATGAATTTTATCGAGATCAAAATCCATTGCGATGGGTCCTTTAGGGACATTCTAATCGCAGAAATGGCACAGTTGGATTTTGACTCATTTGTGGAAACGGAAGTAGGTTTTGACGCCTACATTCCCGAAGAGAGCTTTAGTCATCCCGGCCTTCAACAGCTGTTTAACAACTACAGAAAGCAGACCAAAATTTGGTATGAGCTTAACAAAATTGCCAAGCAAAATTGGAATGAAGAGTGGGAAATGAACTATGAACCCATTGAAGTGGATGAGCAGATTTATGTGAGGGCAACCTTTCACGAACCTAATCCAAAGTTCAAATATGAAGTAGTGGTTAATCCAAAAATGTCATTTGGGACCGGCCATCATGAAACGACCCATCAAATGCTTGCCATGCAATTGAAGGTTGATCATAAAAACAAAGCAGTTTTTGATGTAGGAACCGGTACGGGAATTTTGGCTATTATGGCTGCAAAACTTGGCGCCAGCTATTTAGCTGCCACTGATATTGATGAATGGTGCATTGAGAATTCGTCTGAAAACTTTGAGTTGAATGATGTAAAAGTGGATGTGCTATTAAAAGGTGCCATCAGGGACGTACAACTCACGCAAGAATTTGATGTTATAATCGCCAACATCAACAAAAACGTGTTATTGGATGAAATCCCGGGATATGTAGCCTTAATGAATCCTGAGGGGTGTTTATTGCTTAGTGGGTTTTATGAAAAGGACGTTCAGGATATCTTGGATCTAACGTCAACATTAGGTCTGGAACATCTTGAACAGACGTCAAAAAAAGAATGGGCTGCACTTTTGCTTAAGAAAGTGTAAATTTATTCAAAGAAACTTTCGCCTGATGCGTTACTAGAAATAGGCGCATTGAATCTACGTCATGAATCGAATGCAAAAGGTCCAAAAGGTCATTATAATTCTCATTGCCTCTTGTTTGGCAATGCCTTCGGCTTTTGGTCAAAATCTGCAATTTTCGGAAAAGGAAGAAGAATTTGGAAACAGCGTCCAAAAGATTCTAGCCAATAACATAGGGGTTCAGTTTCAGGAACTCTGGCAGCAACAAAATTTTACGGCAGAACAAAAAGCACAGGTGATGGCCGTCACCAAGAAGATGGTTGAAAAGAAGTTTCAGGTTCGACCCCAAATTCTCAATTTCTTTTCTGCGGTTAATGCAGGGGTGCGTGTGCAGAACATGCAGGGGGCAGATTTATCCGCCTTTCTTGAAACTACTCAGAAGGTACTTGAAAAATATGCCCGTAACGACATCTCAAAGTATCTCAGCAATTCGAAGCTTTTTTTAGAGGAGAATGTACTTTTCAAAAGCAACGCTTACACATTGCAGACCCGCAGAGGCAACTATAAATTCAAATTTATTGATGAAAATGCCGAATTAGAAGATCAGGAAGCGCTTTTTGACGAAGAGGAGGCCGAAGAAGAGACGTCAACTATAAATTGGGATGAGGTGGGTAAATCTGTAAGCGAATTGGCAGGCGAAGAGGAGGCCGATACACCCATTGAGGATTTTTCTCTTGGAGACATGCAAATCATACTGCCGCCAATTCAAGGGGCTGTTATCGAATTTGAGGGGATTGACCTGGCTTTTGCCAATCGAGGAGATACCACTTTGCTTTCTGAAACCTCTGGTTCTATTGTGATAGAATCCGGGCTCTGGGTTGGAGAAAAAGGTAAGATGGATTGGTCAGGGACTAAGGTGCTCGGATCAGACGTGTATGCTGAACTGGACAAATACACATTTGACGTAACGAGAAGCAAACTGTCTGCAGAGAATGTTACTTTTCATTATCCCGAAAAATTAAGCGAACCGGTAAAAGGAGTAATGGAATACTCGGGTGACCGTGGCAAAAACAAAACAACTAGCTATCCAAGATTTAAGTCATATCAGTCAAACATTGTCATTTCCAATTTGGGCAAAGGAGAAGTTTCTTACAAAGGAGGTATTGCGCTAAGAGGGTCCAATTTGTATAGCTCTTCAGCCTATGACGAGCTCGCGATATTGGAAGGATTCAAAGATGGTGAGAGACGCTTTAAAGCAATCTCAGGCTTGTTTAATTTTCAGGAGTCAGATTCTATCATTACTGCGAGCGTTGCCGCAGTTATTATTTACCAGGGCAACGACTCCATTTACCACCCTGCTGTTTCTTTTGAGTATGAGTTAGACAATTCATTTTTAAGACTAAAGGCTGCAAAAGGTGGCTTCAAGAATACGCCCTATAATTCGTCCTATTTCAACATGGACATTAGTGCAGACATGCTGGAGTGGGATATCATGAAAGATTCGCTCGACATTTCTGTGGTTACCGCTCGAGGGGAAAAACCCGTGGTAATTGAATCCAGAGACTATTTTAGACGTGATCGCTTTGAGTCTTTATCGGGGTTACACAATTTCCACCCCCTGCTAATCCTTATTAATTATTCGCGAAAAAGCGGGATGGCAGAATTTTCAATGCTGGACATTCTTGATGAGACCAAAATTCAGGAAGATTTGTTGCGTAAGACGATGTTCGACTTAATGCAATCAGGACTCATTGACTTTAATGGGACAACCGGAGACATAAAAATCACCCGCAAAGGTTTTCATTATTATCTGTCGCAGGTTTATAAAAAGGATTATGATGACATGATCATCCCCTCAATCATTGGGACTGCCCCGAACGCAACGCTCTATGTCAAGGACAACGTGCTGAAGATGCGCGGTGTCGAACGCTTTTATGTGAGTGATTCGTTGGACGTGATAATTACCCCTGCAAATCAGGAAGTGAGTATTCTTAAAAACAGGAAAATCGTTTTTGATGGGTCTATGAATGCAGGAAATTTCCAGTTTATAGGACAGCAAATCACCTTCGATTATGATAGCTTTTTGGTTGACCTTCCTAAGATTGACTCGATTAAATTGCTTGTAGAGAATGAAAATGGAAACAAACAAAGGCTGGACAATCAGCTGGTTGATACTTCTGGAAGGCTTCTGATTAATAAGGCAAACAACAAGTCCGGGCTAAGATCATTTCCACAATTTCCGATATTCAATTCTCACAAACGAGCCGTGGTTTACTTTGATAAGCCTACAGTATTGGGAGGTGCTTATGACAGCACTGTATTTTTTGATGTACCACCCTTTGAATTAGACAGTGCGGCTGATGCGGACCCATCAACATTGGCCTTTGAAGGTACCTTCACCTCGGGGGGAGTTTTTCCGGATTTTAAGGACCGCCTTTTGGCCAATGACGACAACTCTCTCGGATTTACACACAGAGTGCCTGAAGAAGGGTATTCTCTCTATGGAACTTCGGCCAAGATATATGATAACATCACCCTAAATTCTGATGGCCTTACATCAACTGGCCAAATTGATTTTCTCACGAGTAGTTTTGAAGTTGAGAGCTCTACGTTCTATCTCGATTCGCTGTATGCTAAACAAGGTAAAACCGGTGAAATGAGACCTGGAAGTCTGGGGGAGGCGTCATTTCCGTCCGTGTTATTCAAAGATTATGAGATGAACTGGCAGGTCAAAAAGGACAGCATGAAGCTCAAAACTTTAAGCGATCCATTTCAGGTGTATGACTCAATTGCTGACTTCTCCGGTACAATGGTAATCACTTCAGCAGGCCTTTTGGGTGGAGGACAGTTTGACATGAATGGTACCATGACCATCTCAGAAAAATTGAGCTTTGCGGAAACTAAGTTTGCTGCCAGAAACGCGTTATTTGAAATTGGCCCGGAGAATCCCCGAGAAACAATAATGTCAGGTGACGATGTTAAACTGGATTATGATTTGGAGGCACAAATTGCCGAAATCCAGCCAGAGCAGGCAGGGGTGGCGGCCCTTGAGTTTCCATTTGCCCAAGTGAAAACCTCTATACCTAACGCAACCTGGGACATTCAGGAAAAAGTGATTCGGATGAACAAGCCTGATACTGTAGATATCAGCCAATCATTTTTCTATACGACAAACGAGGCCCTCGATTCTCTGGCATTTAATGCTACCGGGGCCACCTATGATATAGATAAACTTGAATTGAAGGTGGAGGGCATTCCTTATATCACAGTGGCCGATGCACGAATTACAACGGAGGATAATGAGGTACTTATTCTGGAAAATTCGAAGATAAGCACGCTTACCAATGCTGTAGTTGTTATCGATACCGCCAACGCTTATCATAGATTGTATGATGCAACCATTAATATAGTTTCCAGAAATGAATTTAATGGAGAAGGCACTTATGAGTTGATCAACACGGTTCAGGATACTTTCGCTATCAAGTTCAACGCTTTTGAAACTGTAGAGGACGAAGAGCATGGCAGGTACACCAAATCTAGTGGTCGCGTACTTGCCACTAACAATATCGTTCCCTCACCAGGATTCACCTTCAAAGGCGATGTTCATATGTACGCCTATCGTAAGGCACTGGAACTTGATGGTGCAGTGAAATTGAACCTCGCTAAACTGAAAGAAAAAAACGTTTGGATCGAATATGCTTCAAACGATGATATTCAGGAAGTAATCATTGATTTTGACAATGCCAAGACTGAAGGTGGCGACCAATTAACGGCCGGGCTACACTTCAATCAGGGCGATATTTACCTATCATTTATTACTGAGAAGAGGGGCTTTGATGATGAAGATCTGTTTGTGCCTCGCGGTGGGCACCTCTCTTATGATGCAGACACCAGCGCTTTCAAAATCCAAAATCCAGAAAAACTAAATGGATCTTCCTATGCCGGAAGCATGTTCTCCTACAATGAGGATACGCAAAATGTAGGTTTTGAAGGTAAAATGAACTTTGTGGGTGCAAATAACAAGGGCATCAAAGTCGAAGGCTCTGGTATAGGTTTTGGCAATCTTGATTCAGCTACGTTTGAGATAGATGCCCTAATGACCATTGACTATGAGCTGCCCGCAGAGACCTTTCCATTAATGGCCGCGGACCTTAAGTTGATGGGTGAGAAGCTTGCCGTAAAAAAGGCGCATGACGACAGATCAGACCTTATATATAAACTGGCCGAAATTATTGGAGATGAGGCGACTCGAAACTGGGACAATCTGAACCTGAACTCCTATTCTCCATTGATTAACACTTCTGAACTTCTCTTAAAGGACTTGGTAATTACCAAAGCCAATATGAAGTGGTCAAAGCAAAACAAAGCCTTTTACAGTGAGGGCAAAATAGGGTTGAGTAACGTAGGCAGTGTTGATTTAAACATGGAAGTGGATGGCTTTATTGAAATGAGAAAAACCCCGGAAGGAGATTTTATCAATGTCTTGTTGCAAATGACGGATGGCACCTGGTATTACTTCGGGCACGATGGCCAGAGTATGGCAACCTTCTCTTCAAATCCCGCTTTTAACAACGTGATTCTAACCAAGTCAAATGTCGGTAAAGCCAAAATCGGAGCATTCACATATTTTGCAGCTACCATAGAAGAGGTTATGGTTTGGGCCTCAAATTATCAGAAACTGTACTATGGCCTTGACGAGCCTTACCGATTGCTAATGGCGAATGAATCTTCCCAAACCCTTAAAAAGAAGACTACAGAAGAAGGAGACGGATTCTGACCTTTTGATTATCTTCAAATCTCAAGCTGGCAAGCAAATGAAAAGATTGACCTCCCTTATAATGGTTTTAGGCTTATTGGTCATAGCCCTTTCAGCAAACGCACAGTCCTATAAATTTCTACCTAAAAAGACCCATTTGCTTACTGAGGAGGAGCTTAAGGATAAACGGATCAGTACCACATTACCCATTTATACCCAAAAGGGTGAAAAACTCGATCCAGTTGAGGCCATGCGCCTAGTAGGCAGTCCCGATTTCACCATGGAAGTTTATGGCGATAGTGCCGGCACCCCTAAAGCTGTTCTATTCAGAGCCTCATCAGAAGAAGAAAAAGAGGCTAAACTAGCCATGTTTATGGCGATGGATAAAACAGGCAACTGGAAAAACAAGCCGGCTCCAAATTTTGCTGCCATGAGCATGGATGGCATTGGGCTCAATTTGGCCGAAATGAAGGGCAGTGTGGTGGCCATTAACTTTTGGTATATAGGGTGCAAGCCCTGTATTATGGAAATGCCTGAACTCAACGAACTAGTAGAAAAATATAAGGGGCAAAATGTAAAGTTTGTGGCGATCGCCCTGGATTCAAAAGAAAGACTTATTCCCTTTTTGCAACGCATGGCTTTTGACTATGAGATTATCCCCAACGGTAGAAACCTCGCTGGTATTTATGATGTTTCGGGCTATCCTACCCACTTTCTGGTCAACGAGGAAGGCAAGGTGACATTTTATCAAAAAGGGTATAACGGTGCATTGGTTAGCATTCTGGATAGAAGAATTGAGAAGTTGCTATCTGTTAAAAAGAAGTAGTTTCACCAAGACAGATTTCGTGGGATACACGACCACCTTTTCGTGATCACCGAAAACCAATGTTATCTCTCTTGATCAACATTTACCCCCAATCCTTTGGTTGTGATTAAGGATGAGCAGATGTGACCCTAGTTATCACAATGGACGATTGGTCGATGATCAGCCTGCAGAAAGAAGTTTAAGCGTATAGAATCTCCGGCATTTATTCGAAATGTATCGGTTTCGACTGTTCGGTAGCCAACAGCTTTAGAAACCAAATAACTAGTTAGACTTGTGCCTGAAGGCACAGTCATTTTATAAAAGCCGTCAATTGAAGAACTGGTATTGGCGCAAAACCAATTAACATTAGCCAAATAAATTCCCTCCTTTGTAGTAACGTCTTTCACATGGCCGTATATAACCGTGCTGTCTTTTACCGACCTGTTTTTCGTGCTACTATTGAATTTGATTGTGTAGCCTCCTTTGTTATTAGTCGGTTGAAGTGCAGAGTGGGAAATCTCGCAAGACACTAGAAAAATGCACAGAGCGACAATTATTAGAAACGACTTCGGAATTAATTTTTTTAAACTTCTAACATCCTGCATTCGATCCATTTTGAGTTTTGGTATTTCCATTAATTCGACAACAATGGTATCTAATATACATTGTTTCCTTGCTTGAAAATGTTCGAAGCTTACTTATATTACCTAAGGATTTACACGAGTCAGGCAAGAGTTGATTAGGTATTAACACTCATTAACACTGCTTAACTATCCAAGCGCTAACCGTTAAATATCTTGTCAGGGATTTATCAACCAAAGCGGCTATGTTGAAATGGAATAGATTTTTGATATCATGCTTTTTGGGCATAATACTCTGCTCTTTGTGCTTTTCCCAGGCTAAAAATAAGGCACCAGGTAGTAATTTTGCCCACAGGCCAGGTACTGTTCTAGTTGGAGACACCGATTCACTAAAAGCTGTAGTCTATGGCAGTGGAAAAACCCCAATCATACTTATTACTTCACATACTCACGGCAGCTACTTTTATGAGGACTTTATTGAGAGAAACTGGGAGAAGGCAAAATTTCATGTGATCACCCCTCCGGGTATGGGTGGCACTCCTGCCTATCCCTGGCCTGATCAGGCAGATGATTTTGAATCGCAGCCCTGGAATTCAAGATTCAAAGAGGATTTAGCGGTTTATATTCAAACCCACTTTGATGAAAAGCCCTATTTAATGACCGTTTGGTATGCAGGAGTGAACGTAGCCCTGCAAATGATTGACCAGTATCCAGACCTGCTAAAAGGGGCTCTTTTTGTTTCTCGAAGCCCTTATTATAGGTGGTATAATTCCGAAAATGCGGACTCAACCAAACTATATGATGTACAGGCACAGCGAAAGCGCCTCGTCAAAACAATTGACTTTTGGGAGGGCGTGAGCGAGGACACCTGGCATTCAAACATGTTTAATGGGCAATTTTTTACCCAAGACGATAGCTTGGGAACAGCACTAAAACTAAAGGAAGCGCGGCAGCCCATAGTAATCGAGCAACGGTATTTTATTGAGTATATGGTAAATGATCTGGGCCCTTTAATAGAGAATGTGAAAATCCCCGTACACATCATGTCGAATTTCCTCTCTCGAAATAATCTGATGAAACTAATGTCTGAGGGAAATTCGCAGGGATTAAGTAGTGCATCACTTCAAAATCCCGGATATGGTTCATTGAAGGATTGGCAAATTTCTGAGAAGAAGAATTTTTCGTCTACGGTATTTGACAACCTGGGATTGATGCTCTGGCGAGATATGCCGGAGCAATTCGACAAGGCCTTTTTTGAGTTTATCAATAAGGTTGAGCAAGGACAGTGATAATTTGTAAACAGAAGTTCGGTAGAAGGGTTTGGCAAAAAGCTCAGATTGACCCGGTTTATTCCAAATTCTCTTAAATTGCGCTCATCTAATGACTGACGAATGAGCGAATTAAATCAATACATAAATACCAATAAAGATCGCTTTCTTGAAGAGTTGCTTGATCTTCTGCGCATACCTTCTGTAAGTGCGGATAGCAATTATAAGGAAGACGTGCTGAAAGCCGCGGGCTTTATTCAGGCCAAACTTCTGGAGGCAGGAGCTGACAAAGCGGAGGTTTGCGAAACCCCAGGTCATCCCATTGTCTATGGCGAGAAGTTGGTCGATCCGAATTTACCTACCATTTTGGTTTATGGGCACTATGATGTTCAGCCACCTGATCCGCTTGATCTTTGGGATTCACCTCCATTCGAGCCTGTGATTAAGGAGACGGAAATACATCCTGAGGGCGCCATTTTCGCGAGGGGGTCATGTGATGACAAGGGGCAGGTTTATATGCACATCAAGGCCTTTGAGGCTATGATGAATACAGGGCAGCTGGCCTGCAACGTAAAATTTATTATTGAAGGAGAGGAAGAAGTTGGCTCGGACAACCTGGAGACATTTCTTAAAGACAATGTTGACATGCTTAGCGCCAATGTGGTGTTGGTATCTGATACCGGCATCATTGCCAATGATGTACCTTCAATCACCGTTGGGCTTCGTGGGTTGAGTTATGTGGAAGTAGAAGTTACGGGTCCGAACAGGGATTTGCATTCGGGACTCTATGGTGGGGCAGTACCGAACCCAATTAATATTCTGGCTGAAATGATTGCCTCATTAAAAACAGATGATCAGCAAATCAACATTCCCGGATTCTATAATGACGTAGTCGAACTCACTGCTGTGGAAAGGGCAGCCATGGCGGAAGCACCTTTTGACCTTCAGGAATTCAAGGATTCAATTGGCTTAAGCGATATAGAAGGAGAAACAGGTTACAACAGCATGGAGCGTGCTTCCATAAGACCAACACTGGATGTAAATGGAATATGGGGCGGCTATACGGGTGAAGGCGCAAAAACCGTAATTGCTTCTAAAGCCTATGCGAAAATATCAATGCGATTGGTGCCTAACCAAGATCCTGATAAGATCACGGCATTATTCACAAAGCACTTTGAAGCCATGGCTCCGGATTCTGTTAGCGTTAAGGTGACCCCACATCATGGCGGTCAGGCAGCCGTGACCCCAACGGATTCTCCGGCCTACCTTGCAGCTGCCAAGGCTATGGAAACCACTTTTGGCAAAAAGCCAGTGCCCTTCAGAGGTGGAGGCAGCATACCTATTGTGGCGCTTTTTGAGCAAATATTGGGATTGAAAACGGTGTTGATGGGTTTTGGACTGGACTCCGATGCTATTCATTCACCAAATGAACATTATGGAGTTTTTAATTACTTCAAAGGAATAGAGACCATTCCGGAGTTTTATAAAAACTATGCTGAAATGTCAAAATAGGTACGGAAACAGACATTCGTACCGATATTTTATAAATGCAGTGCACCTTGCATGAAAGGAATCGGTTATTGGGTGGTAGGGTTGATAGGCCTTAACATTATATAAGTGCATCCAATATGAAAACCAGCCGTAATAAATGAAGATGAAAAGAGTACTTCTGAGCTTAGTCCTGATTTTGATCAGCCTTACTGGCCAGGCACAATTGAGGAAAACCACCTCCTGGACCTTTGACGTCTCAAAGACCGAAGTCAATACGGGAGATGTAGTTGAATTGATATTCAAAGTCAACATTATAGACGAATGGTACCTCTATTCAAGTGATATTGACGAAGATATAGGGCCTATTCCTACAACGGTAACCTTTGATGAAAGTAAATCTTTCGAGGTGATTGGGGATTTGGTACCTGTTAATGCTAAGGAAAAATTTGATAAGGTTTGGGATGCTGATGTGACCTATTTTGTAGGTCAGGGTGAGTTCAGACAGAAGATCAGGGTACTCTCTAAAGACTTGGAAATTTCAGGTTTGCTGGATTTCCAAACCTGTACAGACGTTACGGGCCTGTGTATTCCTGGGGATCAGGAATTCAGTATTGATTTAATCTCAGTAACTGGAGGGGACGATCTTGCTGGAACCACAACAGAAGAAGATGGTTTTAATCACTTATTGGTTCAGGACGATGGTGGCTCTTTGTTAGGCTTCTTTATAGCGGCATTTATCTTTGGATTGGCTGGGCTGTTGACACCCTGTGTCTTTCCTATGATTCCAATGACGGTGGCTTTTTTTACAAATAATTCTCAGTCAAGACGCCAGGCTAAAATAAAGGCGGTCAGTTACGGGCTTTCAATCATATTTATCTATATCCTGGTTGGACTCATTTTCACGAGCTTCTTTGGAGTAGGACTGGCCAATGATCTGGCTACAGGTGCAATAGCCAACACCATTTTCTTCCTGGTCTTTGTGATTTTTGCAATTTCATTCTTTGGCTATTTTGAAATAAATATTCCAACGGGTTTTGTCAATCGAATGGACAAGAAAGCCGAAAAAGGAGGTTTTTTGGGTGTGTTCTTTATGGCATTCACCTTAGTGTTGGTGTCCTTTTCTTGTACAGGACCAATAGTGGGAAGTGTTCTGATTCAATCTTTTCAAGGAGCATTTATTAAGCCGGTTGTGGGTATGCTTGGATTTGCCTCGGCCTTTGCCATACCATTTACGGTGTTTGCATTCTTTCCCGGATTGCTCAAAGACCTACCAAAATCTGGTGGTTGGTTAAACTCGGTCAAAGTAGTGCTTGGATTCCTTGAACTAGGCCTTGGATTCAAATTTTTGAGTGTCGCTGACCAGGCGTACCATTGGGGTTTGCTTGACCGTGAAATTTACATCGCCATATGGTTCATTTTGGCAATTCTTCTTGGCCTATACCTTCTTGGAGTCATTAGATTTCCACATGACGACAAGAAACGAAGACTTAAGCCTCTTGCACTTATTGTGGCTGTTTCCAGTATGGCTTTTGCTGTTTACCTCTTTCAGGGTTTTGGCAATGCACCATTGACTGCGTTGGCCGGTTACCTGCCACCGGAGAAGTCTTCTGATTTCTCATTTCAGGAAACCCTGGGATTAAAGGATGTGACCGAAAGGCATGATGTGACTCCTGAGGGCTTTAACGGTGAAGTGAAATATGCTGATTTTCTGGAACTACCTCATGGGTTAAAGGGCTTTTTCGATTACGATCAGGCCGTGGCCTTTGCGAAAAAAGAGGGTAAACCCATTTTCATAGACTTTACCGGCCATGGTTGTGTAAACTGTCGAAAAATGGAACAATACGTATGGTCAGACCCGGAAGTCCTGAAACGGCTGCAAAATGACTTCGTTATTGTGGCACTATATGTCGATGACAAAACTACCCTGCCCGAATCAGAATGGTATACTTCGGAATTTGATGGAAGGGTTAAGAAAACCATTGGCAAGCAGAACTTTGATTTCCAGATCACAAGATTCAATGGCAATGCCCAACCCTATTATGTATTGCTCGACACCAACGAACAGCCACTTATGAAACCTGTGGCTTATGATGCCAGTGTTGCTAATTTTGTTGAATTTCTCGATGGTGCCAAGGCAGAATTTGAGAAGAGATAATCACTTAAGGCACTAAGGCTTAATTCTGTTTGTTCTTACCTTTGAAAAGGTATGAAAACCGAGTTGTCAGAAGACATTTATCCTATTGAAGGTATGCATTGCGCAGCCTGTGCTTCCACGGTGGAGAAGGCACTGAAGGAGCAACCCGCTGTTGAAGAAGCAGGGGTTAATATTGTCACAAACTCCGTCAAACTTTCATTCAATACCAGTGAGATAGACTTTGAGTCTTTGCAAAAGGCGGTTTCCGATGTTGGATATGAACTAAAACCCAAAAAGGAAAATGCAGTTTCGAATGAATTAGGTGACGATGAAAGTGGATTGCGCAATACCTTTTTTATCGCATTGGCTTTCTCCTCTATTGTTTTCGTGCTCTCTATGTTCATAGGAGATTTTCTCTATAAGAAGTATGTCTTGTTGGTTTTGAGCACACCTGTCCTAGTATGGTCAGGCAGGCAATTTTTTGTCCGAGCCTGGAAGCAGTTAAAGCGGTTTAGCACCAACATGGATACGCTTATTGCTTTTGGTACTGGCTCCGCTTTTCTCTTCAGTTTGTTCAACACAGTCTTCCCTGATGTGTTGAAGGCACAGGGCTTTGAGGGCCATGTCTATTATGAGTCTGCCGTTGTGATCATAACCTTTATTCTTTTGGGCAAATGGCTGGAAGAAAAGGCCAAAAGCCGGACCTCAAATGCCATTGCAAAGCTCTATCAACTGCAGGTGAAAAAAGTAATACTGCTCAAAGATGGTGTGCAAAGTGAAGTCGAGATAGAAACTGTGAAAGTGGGAGATATGGTATTGGTGAAACCTGGAGAGAAAATACCAGTGGATGGAACGGTGGTCAGCGGGCAGTCTCAGGTAGATGAGAGTATGATTACCGGAGAGTCAAAGTCAATACAGAAAGCAAAAGGAGAGGCCGTAATTGCCGGAACAATTAATCTTGATGGTGCTCTGGAGGTGTTTGTTACCAAAATTGGAGAGAATACACTACTCGCAGGCATTATTAAGCTAGTAGCGGATGCTCAGGCGACTAAAGCACCAGCCCAGCAATTGGCGGATAAGATAGCGGCCATCTTTGTGCCCGTTGTTCTTGTATTGGCCCTACTCACCTTTGTGGTTTGGCAGATATTTGGGCCGGAGCCTCAGCTCACCTATGCCTTTGTAAATACCTTTTCCGTCTTGATCATTGCTTGCCCATGTGCCCTCGGCCTAGCCACGCCAATGGCGATCATGGTGGGTGTGGGCAAGGGAGCCTCCAACGGCATTTTGATCAAGGAAGCGGTTGCCCTGGAAAATGCTGCCCAAATTGACACATTATTCCTGGATAAGACGGGTACCGTTTCGGAGGGGAGAATGGAAGTGCAGCATTTTGAGACCTACTTTGAAGCGGACGAGAGCTTGCTTTACTTAAGTATTCTTTACGGAATAGAAAATAAGTCTGTGCACCCCATAGCCAGCGCTGTTAACCAATACCTGGACAGGCAATATTCTATTTTACCGTTTGGCATAGAAAATACCAAAGACTTGCCCGGCTTGGGTGTTGAGGCTTTGGTTGAAGACCATAAATACACGGTTCTGGGAGAAAGGGGAATCGGTTCTTTGGTACTTGATGAACCACAAAAAAAGACGCTTGCCACAATTCTGAAAAAAGGAATGACCCTTGTGGCTTATGCCCGGGATAAAGAGCTACTGGCATTAATTGGCCTGAATGACACGGTCAAAAAAGGCTCAGCGGAGCTGGTAAGTCAGTTGGCCAATCAGAATATCAACGTAGTGATGCTATCTGGAGACAATAAAGCAGTTTGCGCCCATGTAGCTTATGAGGTGGGCATCGCGGAATATCATGCAGGGCTTCTTCCTCAGGACAAGCTTGAGATAGTAAAGGCAACTCAGGCCAGTGGCAAGAAAGTGGCATTTGCCGGAGACGGGGTCAATGACGCACCGGCTTTGGCCCAGGCCAATGTAGGTATCGCCATGAGTACCGGCACGGATGTAGCCTTGGAAAGTGCAGACGTTACGCTGCTGAAAGGGGATATCGGCAAGGTGCTTAATTTGGTCCGACTGTCAGCACAAACCCGATCTACCATGAGACAAAACCTATTTTGGGCCTTCGCCTATAATATTGTTGCCATTCCAATTGCAGCGGGTGTTTTGTTTCCGCTGAACGGTTTTCTCCTCAATCCAATGATTGCCGGAGGCGCCATGGCCTTTAGCTCTCTTTCGGTGGTATTGAACAGTTTGAGGCTGAAAAACCGGAAGATTTGAGCTCTTCACTTATTTTCTCAGGCCTTAACAAACAAAAAAGTGTTATTTTGGCGTTTAATAGGTCAAATAATAACTGATGAACCAAAGAAAAATAGGGATTGCTGCAATCGGTGTGGTGCTGACTGGGCTAATTCTCTTCTCTGTGATCCGAAAGGAACGCAGCCCTCTACCTGAGTTAATTGAAACCCCCGAGGTTGTTGCTGAAACCATAGTGGTGGAGCCGGAAATGCGTTATGGCATTGATGTTACCGACTTCGAAATTGTCGAGGGTAAAATCAAAAGAAATCAGACGATTGCCGATATTCTGGCACCTTACAATGTAAGCCGTCAAGAGATATTCCATTTGGACAAGGAGTCAAAAAAGGTGTTCAGTGTACGAAACCTGGTACCTAGGAAGAAGTATACGTTGCTTTATTCAGGAGAACCAGAAAAAAGAGCAGCCTATTTTATTTATGAGCCCAATGCCCTTGAGTACGTGGTGTATTCATTTGTTGATGGCCTTGAAATATACAAGGAAGAAAGAGAAGTGGAAATCGTGGAACGCACAATGGCCGGACGCATCACTGCTACCCTTGATCAATCTATTCGGGAACAAGGTGGAAGTGCAGCTTTGGTGAATCGTGTGGCGGATGTATTTGGCTGGCAATTAGATTTCAGGTCAATTCAACGCAATGACTGGTTCAAGGTAATTTATGAAGACAGAATGGTAGATGGAGAGTCCATTGGCGTTGGAGAGGTGATCAGTGCAGAATTCAACCATGTTAAAAATTCTTATATGGCCTATGCCTATGATTCGGGAAGTGGCATTGACTATTACGATGAATCTGGAGAAAGCCTTCAACGCGCATTCCTCAAATACCCTGTAGAGTTCTCGCGCATTTCTTCTAACTACAATCCAAGGCGTTATCACCCGGTTTTAAAAAGAAGGACGCCTCACTTAGGAACTGACTATGCTGCCAGCAAAGGAACTCCAATTAGAGCTGCAGCTGATGGAACAATCATTACGAGAGGGTTTACTAATGGCAATGGCAACTGGGTTAAGATCAAGCACAATGGCACCTATACCACTGGTTATTTACATATGTCTAGTTTCGGCAAATTCAAACAAGGCCAGCGCGTGCGAAAAGGCGATGTGATTGGCTATGTAGGTAAAACGGGCCTGGCCACAGGATACCACCTTTGCTTTAGATTTTGGAAAAGAGGAAAACAGGTTGATTTTCGCAAAGAGAAATTACCCGCAGAAAATCCCATCGATCCTGCACACATAGATAAATTTGAAGCACTTAGGGAGCTTCAGAACAAGAAGTTGGATGATATACCTAAGGGATGGGCTGACAAGAGTGTTAGGGCTAGCGCCAGTGCCAATTAGTGTGAATAATTGATGAAATTTGAGCAGGGCTGAAAGTCCTGCTTTTTTTATGCGTTATATTGAAAGAGTGAGTGTACGATATACCTTTTTGACCATTTTAATGAGTTTTTCCTGTGCGATTAAGGCGCAGGAGATTGGATTGGTTTTTAGCGGAGGTGCTGCCAAGGGGCTGGCTCATATAGGCGTACTAAAAGCCTTGGAAGAGAACGATATTCCAGTCGATTACATTGTTGGTACGTCAATGGGCGCCATAGTAGGTGCCTTTTATGCCGCGGGCTTGAGTCCTGATGAAATTGAAGAAATGGCCCTCAGTCCGGCTTTCCAGAGTTGGGTATCTGGGGAGTCTACAGAGAAGTATCAGTATAACTACACTAAGTCTCAAGACAACTCATCTTTACTCACAGTTGACCTTTTATTAGACCCTAAGGTGGGCGCTTCCATCAATTCACCCTTGGCCAATGATCTGATTCTGAACTTTGTATTGAGCGAGTATCTCGGTCAGGCAGCACAGTCTGCTCAATTTGACTTCGATAAACTATTTGTGCCATATAGGGCAGTGGCGGCCGAAGTATTCACCCAAAAGGTGCTCAGTCTGGACTCAGGATCACTGATTCAGGCCGCCAGAGCTTCCATGGCCGTTCCCTTTTTTTATCGACCAATAAAGTTTGAAAACCAATATTTGTTCGATGGGGGCATTTACAACAACTTCCCGGTAGATATTATGAAATCAACCTTTAAGCCAGCAATTATTATTGGAACAAATGTAGGGACGAGGCGATCGGAAGGGTATCCATTTGAAGATGACGAAAGCTTGTTGGCTGAGGCACTGGTGTTTTTGTTTCTGGACAAAAGCAGCCCTCAGGAGCTTGATGAGAAAGACATTTTTTTGGAACCTGATATGACTGCTAAAACGGGAATGGATTTTAAGCTGGCCAAGGAACTTATTCAATTGGGTTATGAGGAAACCCTGTCTCAAATGAAGGATATCAAAGCCAAAGTGAAAACCAGAAGACTGCAAAGCAAGGTGCAAGAGACACGAGCGGAGTTCAGGCAAAAGTTTCAACCATATGCCTTTGGCAGGACTGATTTGGTAGGCTTTGAATCAAGTCAGGAGCAATATGTCAGGAGTCTTTTCAGTTTTGAAAATGAGACTTTGTCTATTGATGAAATTCGTAAGGCGTATTTTCAATTGGTTTCAGAGCCATATTTCAAAAATGTCTACCCTAACATCAGTTATGATGCAGAGAGGCAGTATTTCGTCTTTGAACTTTTCTTAAAACCAACAGCAAAAAGTACGCTATCCATCGATTTGGGAGGCAATCTATCTACACGTGAGGTAAGCACACTGCAAGTAGGATTAAATCTCAATCGTTTCGGGAGATTTTTGAATACCTATCATTTGTCATTTTCCACCGGCCCATTTTATGAATCACTTCGATTGGCTAATCGGATGAACTTTAATCCAAAAGCGCGCTTTTTTATTGAACCTGAGTTCGCTTATAATAGTTGGGATTTTTTGAGCGCTGATGATTTGATAAATGATGACATTCAGGCCACTATTCTTGAACAAATTGATAGAAAAGCGGGAGTAACGCTTGGCATTGGTACCGGTCAACGAAGTGTTACCAGCATGAGTGCGAGTTATTTCAACAACGTTGATCGTTATAGCAATACAAGGCAAATTGCCTCCACTGCCACATTGGATAGGTTGAATCTCGAGGGCTTCAAACTTAACCTCTCTTATGAGCGCAATAGTTTGAATACCAAACAATTTCCAACAGCAGGTACAAGATTTTATTCCACTCTCGATTACTTTGATGCGAGCTCTCATTACTTTCCTGGGAGTACTTCTGTGCTTTATACTCCGGGTCCGGAAATTCAAATTAATGCCAACAGAAGCTGGTGGAGAATTAAAGCCAGCTTTGAAGAGTATAGTCAAATATCAAAAAACTATGTCTTGGGCTGGCTGTTTGAGTCTGTTTTTTCCTCACAACCCAATATGCCCAACTATCAGGGGAGCTTGAACATTGCCAGTGCTTTTGAACCAATGTTTGATTCCAAAACGTACTTTTTGCCCAATTACAGAGCGTATTCTTATGTAGCGTCTGGTATGAAGCACATTTTTAAACTTTCAGATGCACTACAAATGCGGGTGGAACTTTATGGGTTCCTGGCTCAGAAAAGAATTACAGAAGGAACAGATCAACTGGCAATAACCCAAACGGGTTTTGACCAGTTGAGATTTACAGGAATGTTTGGGTTTGTCTACAACACTCCGGTGGGGCCATTGACTTTAAGGCTCAATTACTTTGATCAAAACGGTAAAAGACTCGGGTTAATGTTCAGTTATGGTTATACAATTTTCTCAAATGGGTCACTTGACTAACTTGGGTTTTTTGGATTTACTCGGCAGAATTAGCCGTAAATCATTATTTTTACATGCTGATGATGTGTAAATACATAGGCAAATTTTCACCTATGAGATTCTGGATTATTTCTTTACTGATAATCTTTTGCCTTGACTTGCGTGCCCAAACAACCGTACAATGGGCTGCAAGGGTCATCGACTATTCCACAGAACTTACAGAGTTACAGTATTCGGCAGATCAAATATTGGAGAAACCCAATATCCTGCCCTCCGGTGGGGACAATCCAAATGCATGGACGGCCTTCAAAAATGATACGGAAGAGTACATTAAGGTAGGCTTCGATTTACCCATGCCCATTATGCAGGTGGCCATAGCCGAAAGCTACAATCCAGGGGCGATTCGACAGGTTTTTTTGTATGATGAAAGAGACAATGAACATCTGGTATTTCAACAGACCCCAGGACCGGTAAGAGATCCCTGGCGCATGTCATATATTTTTATGGAGCTTACCGATTATAATGTCGGGGCGATCAAAATTGTCGTGGATGGGCGCGCGGTTGATGGATTTAATGCGATTGATGCCATCGGTATTTCCAACTCTCGTGACTCGATTAAGGCCGAGATAAATCTGATGCCAAATATCAACACAAAGCTGGTAGTAACCAGATTGAATGATTTGGTAAACAGCGAGGTGAGGGAAATAAAACCCTTGCTAACCAGAGATAAGAAAACCCTCTATTTCAGTAGGCGGGGTCATGAAGATAACATTGGCGGGGTAGATGATTTGGAAGACATCTGGCTCTCTGATTTTGACAATCAGACCAAAGACTGGGGCAAAGCCAAGAACATTGGAGAACCCCTTAACAATATAGACCCTAACTTCATTAGCTCATTCCTTCTGGAGTCTGAAGAGCTCATCATTCTAGGCAATGAATATTTGAATGGGGGCATGAGGTATGGTATTGCCAAAAGTCGAAGACAATCCAGAACCCAATGGACCTACCCGGAGAACCTCAAGATATTCAATGACTTGAATGTGCATGAGAATGTCAATTTTTGGCTTACTGCTGATAGTGAAATCTTACTTATATCAGAGGAAGGGCGTGGAACAGAGGGCTTTCGAGATCTTTACGTAAGCTTTTTGCAAAGAGATGGTCTGTGGACAGAACCAATGCATATGGGCCCTACAATTAACACGGCAGGAGAAGAAGAAGGGCCCTATCTAATGCCTGATAAAAAGACCATGTTCTTTACTTCCAACGGATTCAGTGGTTATGGTAAAAAAGATGTTTTTATGACGCGAAGGCTTGATAATTCATGGCAAAGCTGGACCGAACCTGAGAACCTTGGACCAATACTCAATACTGAGGTAGACGACATGTTTCTCTTCTTGCCCCTGGATGGTTCATTTGGCTATTTCTGTAGAGAGGTAGAGGGCAACGATTTGGACATTCATACCTTCACTCTTCCCCTGGTGACTGAACAACTCAGGTTGGTTACGCTTTGCGGAAGAATTGTGGATCCGGAAACCCGACAACCCCTTGATGCGGAAGTGGTGTTTTCAAGGTTAAGAGATGGAGTTGAGGTGGGTCGCGTACGTACCGATTTGGGGGGTGACTATTGCATCGAGTTACCTGCTGACGAGATTTACAGCTACCGAGCCGAAATCCCTGGATTTATACCTGTTGGCTCTACGATAGACCTCTTGGATGTGGCCGATCTTAATATTTACGCGGTTACTCTGGATAGATTGGATTTGGACAGTGCCGAGCTCGAAACAGGAGCGCCCATAGAAGTGCCAGAAGACATTATTAAAGGAGTCGCGATCAATTTGGCATTGCCGCCACTACGAAGAGACACTTTTGAAATTTACAACGCACAGCGTAGAGAATTAGGACTACCTGAAATACAAAGAAATTCGGTTTTACAATCCGTAGATGCACCACCTATCAATTTGAATGTCCAGGTAGTTAAGGCTGCTCCGGGCGCTTCCTTTATTATCAGAAATGTGTTCTTTGATTTTGACAAAGACCTTTTAAAACCGCAGTCTTGGGTAGAAATGCGCAACCTCGCAAAATTCATGAATGACTATCCTACTGCCATAGTAGAGCTTGCAGGCCATACAGACAACTACGGCACCTTGGAGTACAATGTGGACCTTTCGTTTAGAAGAGTCAAGGCTGTTCGTGAAGGATTGGCCACGCTTGGTGTGGAAGACAACCGACTTAGATTTGTTTGGTATGGTGAAGAAGTTCCGCTAACCTCGAATCGCTCGAGAAGGGGTCGGGCTTTAAATAGAAGAGTGGAATTTACAATACTGAGTATGTAGTGCCTATTTAATGGTTTGGCTTAATCGCTTTTTCTGAACCTGTCTGACGTATTGCTTCAGATATTTTTTCTTCTCATTACCACTAATCCTCTTACTCCTTAATATCGTGCTTATTACAAATTGCATCATGCTTTGTGTTCTAATGAATTGTACATCATGATCGCCTCGGTAATCATATCCAGGGCTTCAACATAACTCCCCTGTTGGTGGTTGAATAAGGCAAAATTAAAGTATTACAGACTTTCCAATTGATTCAGACTTAAATCAAAACCAATCTACCCCCCACTCTCAACGCCTTCTATAGCCTCTACACCATACAGGGATTTAGTATTACGGAGAATCTGGCCATAAAGTTTCTTGAACTCACCGACAGGGTCTCATTTGTCCTGAGTCCTTTCGAGGTGTCATATTATTCATTAGATTTCCCCGATCTTCAGATATGTCACAGCTCCAAACGGTTTTTGAGTTACACAAACAAAGAGCAATTCAGCTCAGGGCTTCCAGTGCCACTTTAAGAATTGACAAGCTCAAGGTGCTCAAAAATTGGCTGCTGAACCACAGGATAGAGCTTCAGCAGGCCTTGCATAATGATTTTAAAAAGCCAGCCGCTGAAACGGATCTTACCGAGTACTATTTGGTTAAGGCTGAAATTGATCACACCATAAAATATCTCAGGAGGTGGATGAGACCGAAAAGAGTGAAAACACCCTTAACATTATTTGGATCACGATCATCCGTAATACTCGAACCAAAGGGAGTTTGTTTGATTATCGGACCATGGAATTATCCTTTCAGCCTTATGATCTCTCCCCTGGTTTCGGCCATTGCAGCAGGTAATACGGTTTTTCTCAAGCCCTCCGAAATAACCGCTCATACCTCTGCCTTGATGGCGCAAATGGTGGAGGATATTTTTGAGAAGGAGGAGGTTTTTCTTCTAGAGGGAGGCCTTGAAGTATCAACAGAATTGTTGGCATTGCCCTTTGATCATATCTTCTTTACGGGAAGTCCAAAGGTGGGTAAAATAGTAATGCAGGCTGCCAGTAAGCATCTGACATCGGTGACACTGGAGCTAGGTGGTAAATCACCGAATATTATTGACGAAACGGCTCACCTGAAGGATGCAGCTGAGAAAGTTGTGTTTAACAAGTTTCTCAATGGTGGGCAGACCTGCATTGCTCCTGACTATATTTTAGTGCATCAGGCAGTGCACGATGAGTTTGTTGCTGTCTTGAAGGAACAGATTAAATACGTGTATGATGAAAATCTAGACGACATGGCGGGTATAGTTAATAGCGGACATTTTCATCATTTAAAATTCCTTCTGAAAGATGCCCTGGAGCACAATGCAAAAATAGAATGCGGGGGCGAATTGAATGAAGGGCAATTGAGAATTTCTCCAACATTGCTTACAGGGGTTGATGAAAAGATGAAGTTGTTGGAAGAGGAAATTTTCGGGCCCATTTTACCAGTTTTGCCTTTTCAAAACCTCGATGAGGCCATAAACAGGATTAACGCAGGTCATAAACCTTTGGCTCTTTATATTTTTAGCGGAAACAGCCAAAGTATAGAGAGGGTGCTTAAAGAGACCAGTGCCGGAGGGGTCTGTGTGAATGACGGCAACATTCATTTCTCGAACAATTATCTACCCTTTGGCGGAGTGAACAACAGCGGCATAGGCAAGTCACATGGTTTTTATGGTTTTCGTGCCTTTTCAAATGAGAAAGCGATTTTGCGTCAAAGAGTTGGCCTTACTTCCTTAAAAATCCTTTACCCTCCATATACTAAAAAGGTCAAGAAATATGTCGATTTGCTCCTCAAGTGGTTATAGTGGTTGCCACACTGATATAATTTCATATAATTGCGCGTTGAGATGAGAAAACATACAGTCTCGAATGAGTAGAAAAGACGTCAGCAAATTATCCAAAACAGTACGTGGCTACAGAGTGTGGCACCGCTACTTCAGCATAAGCATTGCTTTGCTGGTGATAATTAGTGCAATTACCGGCATTCTGCTTGCCTGGAAAAAGGACTTTGACGTCTTGCAGCCCCCAACCCAAAAAGGGATATCTCTGAATGCCTCAGAATGGAAGTCGGTAGAAGAATTGAGTGCTGCGGCTATTGCAGCCGTAGATTCACTTGGGCTTACATCAGCAAATATTGATCGAATTGAGTACCGGCCAACCAAGGGCATCGCCAAGGTCATTTTTGATACTGGCAGTTGGGAAGCACAGCTTGATGCCACCTCTTTGGAAGTGCTGTCTGTGGCCAAACGGAATTCCGATTGGATTGAAAGCATCCATGATGGCACCATCATTAGTGAATTCTTCAAACTAATTTCTATGAATGCATTGGGAATAGGACTTTTGGTCCTGGTTTTCTCGGGGCTATGGCTGTGGTTTGGCCCAAAGAAAATTAGAAGGCTAAAACGCTAGTATCTCCTACATCATCAATTGTTGAAGATTTAAAATAATCGAGTTCTTCAGGGGTTATTTTAATAACTTTGTTATCCTTTTAACTTTTCAATGCTATGAAACGACTGGCTAAGATCATCGTTGGCTTTATTCTCTTTTTGTTCATAGCCATTTTGCTTGTTCCAATCTTTTTTAAAGACAAGATCAAAGAGATCATCGTTCAGGAATTTGAGAAAGCGACTGAAGCCACGGTTTATTTCGATGTGGATAAGTTTGGTCTATCGATGATCAAGAACTTTCCCGACTTTACTGTTTCACTTGGAGATTTTGGAATTGTAGGTCGAGGTATTTTTGAAGGAGATACCTTGGTACATGTAGGTGACCTGGAAGCAAGAGTGAACCTGAGTGATATTCTTTTTGGTGATCAAATAGCCATCAAAGGAGTTGACATGGATGCGCCCAGGTTCCTGATTATGGTGCTGGAAAATGGTGCGGCCAATTATGATATCGCCAAACCTTCGGAGGAGCCGGTTACCGAAACCGAATCGGCTGGAGGGAGTGTAGATTTTGGTATCAACAAGTTTTCAATTACAGATGGAGAGTTTGTCTACTACGACCAGGCCTCAGGCGTAATCAATCAACTATCAGGTATTAATTTGAAAGGAAGGGGCGACTTTGCCTCAGAAGTTTTTGACCTTAAAACCATTGGTACTATTGATGAAGTTGGTCTAATCTATGACGGTGCAGAATACGTTGCGAATAAGAGCCTGGATATAGATCTGATATTGAGCATAGACCTCCCTAACTCGACATACACCTTCAAAGAGAATGAATTTGTAATCAACAAATTTCCATTGTCGATTGATGGAACCTTTGCCATGTTAGATGAAGGATACAAAATGGATATTGGTTTTTCATCCCCTTCCACAGACTTCAAAGAGCTGTTTTCCCTAATCCCTGGGGCTTACACTGAGAGTTTTGATGATATTGAAGCTGCCGGTCAGGTGGCCTTCTCTGGTAATGTTCGAGGCACCTATTCCGAGGAGCAGATGCCAGGTTTCAACCTCGATTTGAACGTAAAAGATGGAATGATCCATTATCCTGATTTACCAGAATCAATCACCAATGTTCAAGTAGATCTCAGTGTTAAGAATGCCTCAGGCGTGGTAGAAGAAACTTCTGTGGATTTGAAGCAAATGCATGTGGACTTTGGTAGTAACCCCTTTGATGCTTCACTAATGGTGCTCAACCTCAAAGATTACCCCATTGAAAGCAAACTGAAAGGTAAACTGAACTTGGGAGATATTAGTAAGATGATTCCTGTAGACGGTCTTGAGCTAAGTGGTTTGCTTGAGATAGATGCTAGTGCCAATGGGAAATATGACAGTGCCAGAAACATCATTCCCGCTATTAACATGAATATTCAGCTGGATAATGGACTGATTCGCTATGCGGAGCTGCCTTCTCCAATAGAGAATATTAATCTCACATCTCGAGTCAGAAATGTCTCTGGTAGAATGGATGATACAAAAATTGACGTCAGTCGATTAAGCATGGAAATGGACAATCAACCATTTGAAGCTAAGGCGACCATTGAGAATCTTGATAATCCAAAATGGGATGTTGAGGGAAAGGGTACACTTGACCTGGAGAAGCTAATGATGCTCTACCCAATGGAAGGTGTCTCAATAAAGGGTATGATGATCGCAGATTTGAAGTCATCCGGAAGCATGGCTGATGTGGAGGCAAGAAGATTTAGAAATTTACCGACCAAAGGCGAAGTGACCCTCTCAAATTTTGTATATGAGGACGAGAGTATGGCTCAGGTTTATTCCATATCTGAAGCCAATACCACCTTTTCCACTCGATCAATTGAGGTCAATTCTTTGAAGGGCAAAGCGGGTGAAACTAATTATAGTCTTAATGGTAGCATCTCTAATTATCTGGGCTTTGCACTAAATGAAGAAACTTTGACTGGAAACCTGGATGTGACAGCAGATGTGCTCAACGTGAATGAGTGGATGACCACAGAGGAATCTGAAGAAGAGACAATAGAATCTGAACCCTATGAGGTGATCAGGCTTCCTGAGAACGTGGAGTTCATCCTTGATTCGAGAATCGATGAGGTGGTGTATAACCAATTAGCCATGAATGATATTTCAGGGAAGTTTATAGTAAGGGATGGTGCCCTGGATTTGAACAGGGCCAAGTTCAATGCCTTGAATGGTACTGTAATAATGAATGGAAAATATGACAGCCGCCCTGAAAAGCCATCATTTGATTTCGGGTTTGATGTAAACAGTGTCTCTATTCCAACTGCTTTTCAGAGTATAACAATGATCCAGAAAATGGCTCCGGTTACCGAGAAGATGACAGGTCTGTTCAACACAGATTTCTCCATTTCAGGTTTGCTGAATGAAGATATGATGCCTGATTATTCATCCTTGACGGGCAATGGTCTTATTCAGGTATTGGAAGCCAGCTTGGGGCAGTCGGGCATCATTTCTGAACTGGGGTCAGTATCCAAACTGGCCAATATTTCTTCGGCTACATTGGACAAAGTAAAAATGTCCGCAGAAATTAAGGATGGCAGGCTGTTCGTAAAACCATTTAAGCTCAAACTTGGCAATTATGAAACCGAAATAGCGGGTAGTACAGGAATAGATGGCAGCCTGGATTATGTGATAGGTCTGGATGTACCGGCTGGTCAAATTGGCACACAGCTAAACAGTTTGTTGTCTTCCCTGACTAATAACAAAGCTGCGATTGGATCGGATGTCAAACTTGATATGAGTCTTAAAGGCTCATATGCTGATCCTCAGGTGGGTCTGGCAGGTGTGCGTTCTTCTGATGGTTCAAGTCTTGGTTCTACGGTAACGGCCTCAATCAAAACCAAGGTGGATGATAAGAAAGAGGAGGTGAAGGAAGAGGTGACCGAGCAAGTGGAGGCAGCTAAAGACTCTGCAGAAAAGGTGGTGGATGCTAAGGTGGATCAGCTCAAGGACTCCGCAAAATCTACCTTGAACAGCCAATTTGATAGTGCTGCAGTGAAGCTCACCAATAAGTTGGGAATCCCTAAAGATAGCCTAAGCACTGAGCTGAAAAACACCAAGAAAAAAGCCGAGGACGTGCTTAAAGGCCTTTTCAAAAAGAAAAAGAAGAAAAAGGGCACTGGGGGTGATTAGCTCACAAAACCCATTTTACAGATGCCTTAGTTTGTGGGGAGACAAACGAACTAAAGAACCTTTCAAAACTAGTTTCCCTTATAAAAGCTATTGATGTCATTAGGATGAGTAATAAGTCCCATCGGGACGATATTTTGGTAAAAGATACCCCAGACACAACCTTTGTGCCTTTAGGTACATAAGCTTGACCTTTAAACCTCCTCTTGAAGATAAATAATGTGTTGTACCTACGGCACAACGAAATTCAACATCTAATTTCTATCCCATTTTATGTCCCTAAGGGACTGATTGTGCCCATGCTCCTATTTTATCTGAAGACACAAGAAATACCGAGTTTGGTACTCAAGTCTTCCTCATGGGAGAAAACCCACCTCACGAACGGTTTAGTTGGGGCCAGAACATCTCATTGCAACCAACCTACTGTCGCAGATATTTTCGTCTGTGTCTTCACAAACGAACAGATGAACCTCTTAAAACCCGGTCTCCCTTATGAAACTGTTTGCGAGAACACAAATAGCGGTTACTGAGAGATAATGTAAGCACAGCTAAAAAGAAAAAAGGGTACTGAGGTAGTTAACTCATAAAATCGACTTTGCCTGTAACAATTCACTGGTTTAGAGCTTCTAACAGTTAGGAAATGCAGGACCTGGATTATTAACAATCAAATAATCTTCAGTTTCCCCATTTCGTTCAGATTGAAATTAATATTGTGAAGCGATGAAGGCATACCCACATATCGAGCAAGGAGCAGGCTATGTACAGATAAGCCGACTTCCAATTGACCAAATGCTCAAATTGAAAAATTGGTTACCTCAAACCAGCTTTGTCAAAATCAGATCTGAGGATCGGATGATTGAAGACTGTATCCAATTCAGCGAATATGAGTATTGGTTCGATTTTCTTTATGCAGAGATGAGCAAAGAAGTAGAATTCGAGATTTAACTATTTGAAAGGTCTTCAGTGGCTATTTCCTGGCCTGGTTAATCAGCCCTTCCATTTGCCGTCAGATACTGATGCTATGCTGTCTTCAACTTTTTCACGCATGGCCAGTTTGTAGTCTGCCAAATTTTGGGCTACGGCCACATTATTGGTTCCAATAATTTGAGCAGCCAGTATACCTGCATTTTTAGCGCCATCAAGTGCCACTGTGGCTACTGGTACACCGCCCGGCATTTGCAGAATTGAAAGCACAGAATCCCAGCCATCGATAGAATTACTCGATTTTACCGGTACTCCAATGACAGGAAGCGTAGTAAGTGAGGCTACCATTCCGGGAAGATGCGCGGCACCGCCAGCACCTGCTATAATCACTTTCAATCCATTTGATCGTGCAGCTTCAGCATATTTCACCATGCGATGTGGGGTCCTATGGGCTGAAACGATTGTCAGGTCATAGGGAACGTTAAGTTCTTCAAGCACTTTGGCGGCTTCTGACATGACCTTAAGGTCCGATTGGCTACCCATAATAATACCGACTTGTGGATTGCTCATGCGATGATTTTTAAGTGTTCCTGTACGAATTTAACTTTTTCTTTTAAACCGGAAGGATCATTGTCGGTGATAGTAACATGCCCCATTTTCCTGAATGGTTTGGTAATTTTCTTGCCGTAGAGGTGTACGTGCACCCCATCCGTATTGAGTATCTTATCCAAACCCTCATATCTGGCCAAGCCCGTATGCCCCTCTTCACCAAGCAAATTCACCATGGCTGAGGGAATGACCACATCTGTATTGCCCAAAGGCATGTTCAGAATGGCTCTCAAGTGTTGCTCGAATTGAGAAGTCTGGTTACCCTCAATAGTCTGATGCCCACTATTGTGTGTTCTTGGCGCAACCTCATTTACCAACACGTCCCCGTCCTTTGTGACGAACATTTCTATGGCAAGAAGACCTACCATATCAAGCCTTTCTATAATTGATTTGGCAATTTCCTGTGCTTTTTGCTCCACCTGATCAGAAATGTAGGCAGGTGAAAACAGGTATTCAACCAGGTTTTTTTCAGGGTGAAAGACCATTTCTACCGTAGGGAAAGTCCTGATCTGCCCAGCTTCATTACGTGCAACACTGACAGCAATCTCTTTGTCAAAGTCAATTAGCTTTTCCACAAAACTGGGCTGGTCAAATGCCTTTTCTAAATCATCAGCAGATTTGATGACCTGAACACCCCTGCCGTCATAGCCCTCAGTGGCCAGCTTATTTACAAAGGGCAAAAATCCCTGTTGTTTTCGGACCTCAGCACTGTTTGCCGTCTCCACAAAAGGTGCAGTAGGGATAAAGTTGTTGAGGTAAAACTTCTTTTGCTTGACTTTGTTTTGAATAAGCTCAATGACCTCAGGTTGAGGGAAGACCTTTTTTCCTTCGGCCTGGAGTTTTTTAAGCGCTTCCGTATTTACATTTTCTATCTCAATGGTAATCAGGTCGCAGGTTTTACCAAAGTTGTAGACGGTCTCAAAATCTGTGAGTTTCCCCGATTGAAAAGAGGTGGCAATAGACTTACAAGGAGCGTTTGGATCAGGATCCAAAACGTGAATATCAATGTTGAAATCAATAGCCGATTGGATCATCATTCGGCCCAATTGACCTCCTCCTAAAACCCCTAATTTAAAATCTTGATAGAATGCAGACATGTGCTGAAGCTGGAATGCGGGCAAATTTACTCAATAATTTCTATACCCATTTTCTGCATCAGCTTAGTCGCATTAAAGCTCTTGCAAATGCCTTCGGTGAGTGTATAATCAAAGATGATTTCATCACCTTCGATAATGCTGTTAAAGCTGTAGTTTTTCACGCCTTGTAGCTCGTTGGTGATTTTGCCCAGTTCAATATCATGGGTTGAAACGAAGCCAAACGCATCGGTTTTATTCAACTGTCGAATCAGCGCGTGTGCACCTTTATGACGGTCTTCAGAATTGGTGCCCTTAAGCACCTCATCCACCATAAATAATAGAGGTACCTCACTATTGATGGAGCCTAAAAGTTGCTTAAGCCGCTTCAGTTCAGCATAAAACGAGGAAACACTTTCTTCCAGATCATCCTCAGTGCGCATGCTGGTGAAAACCTTTAGATAGGAAATATCGAATGATTCCGCACAAACAGGAGCTCCCATCATGGCCATCACGGTGTTTACGCCTACTGTTCTTAGGAACGTACTTTTGCCGCTCATATTGGAGCCTGTAATAAGGCAAATACCGCCCTTTCCTGAAAAGTCGAAATCATTGGAAATTCGCTTTTCGCGTTTGATTAACGGATGACCAACCTGTGTGCCTTTAACTATAAATGGCTCAAGGCTCATTTTGGGAAAGGAGAAGTCAGGGTTGGCGTGGTGACAACCTGCAAGACTGTTAAGGCACTCAATTTTTCCAATGGAAACGAACCATTCTTTAATGTCGGCTTTGGTTTTTTCTTTCCACTTTTCAGCCTTGATAAGCCAAATTACATCTAACAAAAACGCCATGTTGAAGACCCAATACATCATGTTCATCCTATTATGTAGGTTATCCAGAATGAATTGCAGCTCTTTAAGACTGGCGGACGCCTTGATATTGTCATTGATAAAGTACACTCTCAATGAGCTTAAAAGTTTGGAATCGAAAGACTCGCCTTCGATTAGTCGTATCTGATTTTCGAAAGCCTTCAAGGCCTGATTACTCTTTACGGTTTTGTCATAAATATCCTTGGCCTGTTTTTGAACCGATGCGAGTATGCCAACATTAATCAAAATGGACAAGCTGAAAAAAGCGACCGGTGCAAGACCGAACAGCCAAAGAAAAAGTGTTGTGATAGTAATAACCGGAAAGATGAAGATTGCCTTGCCATAAAATTTATTGGGCAGAATTGAGTTGGCCTCTTTGAGCCATTCCAATAAGCTCTGAACCCCGTTGCCTTCTTCTTTATAGGATCGACCATAAGCCTCAAAATTTTGCCTCCAGTCTATTTTTGGCCCCAATTCTTTGACTGCTTCATTCCTCTGTTCTACTACATCCTTTTGTTCTGGTTGGCTTAACCATTTTGCAAGCATGGTTTTCCCAAAACCTGTGGAAGTCCTGTTGAGCAATTGGAAAAGAGAGTTTTTCCCAAAAATATCAAGGTCAATATGATACTGATGTTCGGCCTGGATGAATTCCGAACCGGGGTCAAACGAACTTAAATCTCCAGTTTGGCGAAGCAGTTCTTCTTGATTAATGAGAGCGAGTTCCTCCTGGAAGATTTTTTCTCTCTTTACCGTAGAGTGCTTTTTCATCAAAGTGAAAAATACGATTACGAAAAGAACCGAAACGGTGATTACCCCTGCTGAAGAGTCGCTGTTTGCGGATATAACTATCAGAATTGCGGCAATAAAAAACGTCACCACTCTCGTCCAGGAAAGCTCAGTATACTGCTTTTTAAGAGCAAGACTTTTGTCATTGAACTGAATGAATCTATCCTCGAATTCCTTGTTTGTTTTCTTCACTGATTAATAGGTTGAAGGCTCCGTTTTATTACGAGATTCCAAAGATATGGATGTTATTATACTTTAGTTTAATGTAGATTTTTTTTTGAGTTCGAAGAGGCATTGTCCGGTTTTGTCGGTGATCTTGTTATTTGGATTTTCTTTTTATCTTCATGGCTCAAGTTTCAAACCTATAACTAAGACTACGTGACGAGAGAGGAAGAAGCTAAAATATTAGCTGCATTTGCTGGTGGAGATAAGCGCGCGTTTTCTACATTATTTGAGATGCACTATGACGCCACCTGCCGTTACGTCATGCGCATTATCAGAGATAAAGACACTACTGAAGAAATAGTTCAAACCACTTTTGTCAATTTATGGGTGAAAAGAGAACTGATCCGAGAGGATATCAGTTTTAAATCATATCTGTTCAAGACAGCCTATAATACAGCTTTGAACTACATCAAGCATCAAAAGGTGGTCTCAAACTATGTGGCCAGAAAGCAGGATAAGATCGAAGTAGCTCAAAAGGCCTATATAAGTCATCAGCCGGATTTTGAATTGCAACAGAAAATTGCAGATGCCATCAATGAACTGCCACCTCAATGCCAGAAGGTATTTAGACTGAGCCGGGAAGAGGGTAAAAAGTATCATGAAATAGCTGATGAATTGAACATTTCGAAAAAGACAGTAGAGGTACATATGGGCAAGGCACTCAAGATGTTGAGGCTGAGCCTTAAAGAGTATATATAAGTTTTTTAACATTCTGTGAATGTTGGAGTAAGGGGAAAAAACAACTTGGTTGTTATTTTTAGGACTTAGAATAAAAGACAATGGAAGAGTTGATGGCCAAATATTTGGCCGATGATTTATCGGAGGAGGAGAGAAATTCTTTTGAAACCCAATTGGCAGCTGATGAAGCGGTTAGTAGGGATTTTGAGGCATACCTTAATGTATGGCAGCTTACTCATGCCCCGAACAGTAGTATATCGTTTGACACTACTGCAGCCTGGGAGGCTGTAAAAGAGCGGACTTTGGAGGAATCTAAAGTGGTGCCAATGACCCCAAAAAGGCCTTATAGCTTTTTGAAAATAGCCGCTACAATATTGATTTTGGCCGTTGCAGGCTATTTTGTTGCTACTGGTGTAAAAGATGTTCCTGGGCAGCCAAGCACTATTGAGGTGGCTTCTGAGAATGGTTTGAAAGAACTGAAATTGCCTGATGGCTCAATAGTAAGATTGAATGCCAATTCAAAACTTACCTATAGTGCAGATTTCAACACTACCGACAGGGTTGTGACCTTGATTGGAGAGGCCAATTTTGATGTAACCCGAAATGAAGACTTACCATTTGTGGTTGAAACGGGTGCTTCTCGCATACAGGTTTTAGGAACCAACTTTGATATTACAGCCTATCCCAATGAAAGGGTTGAGTTGAACGTGACTGAAGGCAGCGTGGCTTTTGCAGCGATGGCTGAGGTTGACCAAGGCACTGTGGTAACCGGAGGTCAAAAGGCCACCTTGGATGTTGAAAGCAACCAAATTGAAGTGAGCGAAATCTTGAATTTGAACTTCAGTGGCTGGTGGACGCGTAAGTTTGATTATGTAGAAACTCCAATGCCAGAAGTCTTGGAAGATTTGGAGAAGGCTTATCTAGTTGAGTTTGAGATAACCGATGCAATGGCCAATTGCGCAGTGACAAGTACTTTTGATAACAATACCATGGAAGAAGTATTAACTATTCTAAAAGCCACTTTTCCAGGTTTAGAGTCGTCTAAGACTCAAGAAAATAAAATAAAATTGTCCGGTATAAGTTGTAGTGAGTAAATTGGGGAATGCCCCGAAGACTTGCGGTATGCATTCTTTTATTTTGTACTCTCATTCCCTTGCTAAAAGGTCAGGATGTTTCCATCCTTGACAAACGTATTTCCGTAAGATTTAATGATGCTTCCCTGCCCGTGGCCTTGCGAACCGTCAGTCGTGTGGCTCAGGTCAATTTCAGCTACAATAGCAACATTGTTCCCAGAACTAAGATTAACGGCACGTATTTTAATGTTGCACTCCGGGCGGTTCTGACTGATCTCCTTGAACTTGAAAACCTATTTTATAAGGAGGTCAGTGGAAACATTGTTATCCTGAAAAGGCCACCTACGGAAAAATCTATCATCGGTAGGGTGATAGATGCCACAACCAAAGTTCCCCTGCAGTTTGCAAGTGCTTTTATAGACAATAGTTCTTTAGGTGATGCTACTGATTTTTATGGCTTTTTTCGAATCGACAACGTGCCTGATTTCGACTCCAGACTTATTGTGTCACATGTGGGCTATAAGCCTCATGTTGAGCCATTCCCACTAGCCACATCAAGTGATACAATTCAAATTGAATTGGAAATGGAGATCACAGTGATAGGTGAGTTTACTGTTTCAGCACCTAGCCGCAAAAAGAGAAATCGGCAGGACAGGAACTTATTGAAGAGATTCAAAGTAGATTTTTTGGGCAGATCAGTGAACGCTAAAAATTGTAGAATTGTAAACCCCCATGTATTGGAGTTTACCCCAGGGCCTGATTCTACCAGGAATTATACTGCCACGGCTAATCAACCTTTGCTTATTGAAAACATGGCTATGGGTTATGACGTGTCCTTTCAATTGGAGGAATTCAAATTCGAAAACGGACTAGTCACCAGAAAGGGTCAAGCGAGATTCACGGAACTGGAGCCCAAATCAAGACGAAAAAACAACAAATGGGAAGCCGCGCGCAAAGCGGCCTATCTGGGATCAGACATGCACTTCCTTCATGCGTTGTTGGATGGCAAGACCTTTGAAGAGGGATTTAGAGTGAATTTACTGAGATACGATTCCACCACTGCTGAGTACTCCTCTCCCCTCACGGTTCCACAACTTGGGGAGATTTTGAAACTTCAAAGAACAAATCACTTGTTTCAGCGTCAACTAAAGTCCGATTTTGATATTGAGATTACCTACCAGGGGGAATTCGAAGATGAGAACTACATTAAAATGTTCAGAGATAAATCTAAGGGAAGCAAATTTGAATTCACGGATCGGAAATCCCGATCTACTATAGATTTGGGGAGTGGTCGGGCATTGATCAGCCATGAGCAAACGGGGGGAATTGATTTTTCTTCTGTGCCTTTGTTTCAAAAATCAGTGATTGCTTTTCGAAATAGGAAGCCAGTTTTAAGCTATCCGGGCTATTTCAACAATGTTGATGATGTAATCTATATGGGCTGGTGGACATGGGGCGGATTTTCTGAAATGCTTCCCTTGAATTATAGGCCCCCCAAATGATCAAAAGATATTGTAGGTGACAAGGGCTGAGAGATAAGCCACAGCCGTCATGTAAACCATTTGAATTAAAGGCCACTTCCATCCCTTGGTCTCTCGATAAACAATGGCCAGGGTGCTCATGCACTGCATTGCAAAGGCATAGAATACCATAAGTGAGAACCCCAGTGCCATGGTATAGACAGGTTCCCCGGTTTCGGGGTCAACCTCTTGCCGTAGCTTTTCCCTGATGCTTACTTCATCGTCATCACTGGCCCCAATACTATATATGGTAGACATTGTGCCCACAAAAACCTCTCTTGCTGCGAATGAAGTGATCAATGCTATGCCTATTTTCCAGTCATAGCCAAGTGGCTTAATCATTGGCTCAATAGCCTTGCCAAATCGGCCGGCATAAGAATATTCGAGCCTATGAGCGCTCAGGGCGATTTCGTATTGCTCCTGAGAAGCCGTTTGAGGTAGCTCGGACCTCACTATTTCTTCAGCATTCTTAAAGTTGTTTCCTGAACCATAGGAAGCCAATACCCAGAGTATAATTGAAATAGCAATGATAACCTTACCAGCCTCCACCGCAAATGTCTTACTCTTGCTATAAATTGTAAGGAGCACGTTTTTCCATTGTGGCAACTTATAATCCGGCAGTTCCATTACGAAATAGCTACGCTCCTTGACCTTAAGCATATATTTCATCCCAATGGCAGAAACTACCGCTGCCAGAAATCCAAGCAAATAAAGGCCCATGAGCACGAGGCCTTGAATGTTAAAAACACCAAAGAGATGATCTTCTGGTACCACCAAACCAATCAGGATGGTGTATACAGGTAGTCGTGCACTGCAACTCATGAATGGGGTTACAAAAATTGTTATGAGTCTGTCTTTCCAGCTTTCGATGTTCCGGGTTGCCATAATTGCAGGAATGGCACAGGCCATACCGGAAATGAGGGGTACCACACTTTTTCCATTAAGACCGAATTTCCGCATCAATTTGTCCATCAGAAATACTGCCCGAGCCATATAGCCAGATTCCTCGAGCAGAGAGATAAAGGCAAAGAGAATGGCGATTTGCGGAATGAACACCAGCACGCCAGCTAAGCCAGCAATAATTCCATCCGTGATTAGATCGTTTACAACACCCGCGGGTAAGCTGCTTTTTACCCAGGAGCCAAATTGGGAAATGGACCCCTCAATAATGTCCATTGGGCCCTCTGCCCAGGCAAAAATGGATTGGAATATGAGAAAGAGCAGACCGAGGAATACCGCGTAACCAAACACCTGATGCGTAACAATCCGATCTATTTTTTCTGAAATTGTCCGTTTGTTACTGTCTGAGGGCTGGATAGTGTTTCGATCTACAATATCGGAGATCAATTGATACCTGCCGATAGTTTCTTGGGATTGAGTAGGAAGATCATAAAAGTTGTTCTCCTTTTTGATCTCTCGAATCTCTTCCTTTTGTGACTCACTCAGGAAAGTCAGTCGCTCCGTTTGTTGCGCATATTGATAGGCGCGGTAGTTTTCAGTCAGATCAAAAGATTCCTTAATGGCATCAATGGTTTTTGAAGCCAAATGATAGGTATCATAAAAGGGTCTTTTGCTTGAAATTAAGGCTTGAGAAACTATTTTTTTCAGGGCCTGCACTCCATCTCCTGAATGTGAATTTGTTGCGAGTACCTTGACACCCAAATCAATTGATAGGCCCCGAAGGTCGATTTTCACCTTGCGCAACTGAACGATGTCAAACATGTTCAAAACCAGCACACAGGGAATGCCCAGATCCCTAATTTGGGTAAAGAGCAGCAGATTTCTTTTGAGGTTGGTGGCATCTGTAACCACTATGGCCATGTCCGGATGATGGGAATGCGTTCTATCCAAAAACACTTCTTGAACTATTTGTTCGTCCAGTGTCTTGGGATAGATGCTGTAGGTTCCGGGCAAATCAGTAACCTCAGCTATTCTTCCATCCAGAAGCTTAAACGTACCTGTTTTTTTGTCTACAGTAACTCCGGGAAAATTGCCGGTTTTCTGACTTAGACCAGTGAGTAGGTTGAAAAGTGTACTCTTTCCAGAATTAGGATTACCGACAAGCGCTATTTTAGGTTTGCTCTGGTCCGACATTTGGTTTAATCTTCCAGTGTAACGCTACGCGCTTCTTCCTTGCGCAGAGAGAGATGGTACCCTGCTACTTTTACAGCAAGAGGACCGTTGAAGGGTGCCGCAAAATTCAATTCAATTTCACTTCCGGGAAGGCAACCCATTTCTATAAGCTTGACGGATAAGGCTTCGTCTGAGAAGCTCTTGATAATCCCTTTTTCACTGACTTTTAGGTCAGCCAAACTTTTCATCCTCTCTTTTTATTTAGATTAATTAAAAACTAGGGCAATTTACTAGCGGTGAATGGATAAACAAAACAAACTAATCCTTATTGTTCATCAGGGCTCAGAATCCAATCAGAATGTTTCATGCTTTGCCACTTCACTGCTGCCAAATCCTGATTCTCATTAATGATGGGGTAAGCAGGCCCGCCATTAAGTCTGACCCTTGACCTGGCAAATATCTGTACATTTTGCATACCCTGCTTCTGGTATTTTTTCCTGAGCCTTTTGGAATACTGCCAAATCATGTCTGGCTTTGAGGCCATAGCAGAAACCTGTTTAGCGTTCAGTTCTGTTCTCGGCTGAACCACCCAGGTAGAATCATTGGCAACATCTTTAACCAAAAAATCAATACTACCTCCCTTGGTTCTTAGCATCATGCGCCATGCCATTCTGTGACCTTCTTCCGTCCAAATCACATCTCCCGCAAATAAATGATGCCGGAGCGGAAGCCAAAATTGGATAAGGAAATAGAGGCCAAAGAGGTATAACAACGCTTTCTTGCGAACGGACAGCACTTCGTTTTCAAAATAGAGTGTTTTGCTAATGGGCTTCTTCTTTAAAAACTTTTTTCGGATGATAAAGGGATCAAAAAAGAAAATGCAAAGAGCAATCATCAGGTATGGAAAAATCCCGATTTGAAAAACTGCCGAATTAAAAAGATGAAAAACAACAGTGACACCGAAGGCAACCTTGCGGGTTCTTCTCCATAGTAGAAAATAGATGATCACTAGGTCGAAAATGATGCCTCCATAAACAACTACTTTTTGCACCCAATTTTCCTGTAGCCACTGGCCTATAACAGGATAGTTTTGTTTTCCTACAAAGACGAAATCGATGAAATCACCCTGAAGCCACCCGGGATAAAGCTTCGAAATGGCAGCAAAGCTGAATACGATCCACAATTGAATTTTGAATATGCTAATGCACCATCTTGAACAAGTCAGGCTTACTACTGCATTTTTTCTGCGGGCGTCCAGTGAAGCGTAGCCATGAGCAGGTACATACCACATAAAAAGGCAGAGCAAAATCAATAGATAGTAGTGATTGTTATAGCTGGACTTTTGCATGAAGTAGCTAATTGTCCAAAGAAGTGTGAAGAGGCCAATACTGAGCCTATATTGGTACCCCAACATGACCATTAGGCCAAGAAGAGCCATAAGGGCAAAGTAGAAATACATGCCACTACCGGGCAGAGGTTGAAGCCATTCAAACCCGATGATGGTAAAGGTAAAATCTGGAATAATAAAGGTTTCCTTTACCCAACCCGTGAAAATAGCACCCGCGGATTCGACAAAAATCAGAAAACCAAAGAGCATTCGGAACACCACCAGAGGAGCATTGTCCACCTGATCAAATTGTCTTTGCACCAAAGTCTGGATGTTCAGATTCATCCATTCAAATTAACTAAAATTGGAATTTTTCAAAGGTTAATACAGTTAATTAGACATGAAAAACAAGACCTCAAAGAAGACAGAATATGAAGAGGCTCTACGAAAAGCTAAATTGGAGGCAGAAAAGGAAGATAAATGGGACGACAAGGATTTTGATTTTGGAGGTTTACCAAAGAATGTACCGCTAAAGAAAAACTTGGGCTGCGGTGGTTGATTAATGTGAAAAGTAAATTCGTTTTACCCGACTGCTCACACTAGTCAGAATTTCGTAGGGTATCGTATCTATACTTGAGGCCACCTGTTGAATCGGTAGCTCTTTACCGAAAATAATCACCTCATCTCCTTCTTTAGCATCAATGCCCGTGATATCAATCATAGTCATGTCCATACAGACATTCCCAATCACATTTGCCAGATTTCCGTTGATCATTACTTGGCCAATTCCATCGCTAAAGGCTCTTGAAAATCCATCAGCATAGCCCAATGCAATAGTAGCAATAACACAATCTTTTGTAGCTGTTCCCTTTCTTCCATAACCTATGGTTTCACCCTCTTCGATTTTGCGGATTTGGGAAATAATAGTCTTGAGGGTACTGACTGAGAACAACTCGTTTGCATGCCCGGATGGGTCAAAACCGTGCAGCCCAATGCCCAGTCTTACCATATCCATCTGATACTCAGGAAAGCTTAAAATGCCTGCGGAATTAAGTGCATGTTTGATGGTGCTGTAGCCCAACGCTTTTTCTAGCTGTTGAGCAATTGGCTCAAAATCATGAAGCTGCTGCAGTGAGAAGTCCCTGTGCTCAGTTGAGTCTGCTCCAGCCAGGTGGGTGAAAATGCTCTTGACCTTTATTTGTGGGGAAACCTTCAAAGCTTCGATCAATTGATCTATTTCTTCAGCATCTACACCCAGGCGATTCATGCCCGTGTTGATATTCAAATGAACGCCTAATTCCTGATTAATAAGTTTAAGTTCTTCAACATACCTTTGCAATTGTGATAGCCCGAATACCTCCGGCTCCAAATCATTTTCCAAAAGCCTAACCAGATCATTCTTAGGGTTCATCACCATGACCGGCAATTGAACGCCATTTTTTCTTAATTCTACACCTTCATCGGTATAAGCCACGGCCAGGTAATCAACCTTGTGAAATTGCAATAGATTTGAAATTTCGGCACTCCCGCTACCATAGGCTAAGGCCTTTACCATGACCATTAATTTGGTAGATGCTCTCAGTTTGTTTCGATAGAAATTGAGGTTGTGAGTGAGCGCATCCAAATCAATTTCTAAAACAGTTTCATGTAGTTTTTCTACCAGTTGTGAAACAATTTTTTCAAACTCAAAAACCCGCGCACCTTTGACCAAGACCATTTCATTTTCAAATACCAAGGTTTTGAAGTCTTTCAAAAATGAATCGGTAGAATTGAAATATTCACCGGGGATGTCAATTTTTTCTTTTTGAGCATAAAGCTCAGGGCCGATTCCAATGAACCTCTTTACACCTTGTGATTTGAGTAATTGACCCACCTTTTGATAGAGCAGGTCTTGGCTTAATGAAGATTGAGGAATGTCTGAAAGTATGACTGTTTTAGAAGAACGCTGATGCTGAGAATGCAAAAACTGTAAGGCAAATTCCAGTCCTACAAGGTCATTGTTGTAGGTGTCATCCACGATGGAACAACCATTGATACCTTGCTTTAAGGCCAACCTCATTTTGATTGGTTCTAGTCGATTTAGTGCAACCTGAATCCTGGGTTCTTCAAAACCCAAATGCAACAGGTAGCTAATGCAATGGAACAAATTTTCATGCGATGCCCTATCTGCAAATGGGAGTTTAAGCCTTAAGACCTTCTGGTTGAATTTGATTTCAAAATGACGGGCATTAATTGTCTTTATTTTGATAGGACTGTCGGCATTGAAAGACCATGAGAGCAATTGGCAATTGATAAGTGATGACTCATTTATCATATCATGAATCAGCTTATGATCCTGACAATAAATGATCAATTCACTGGTTTTAAATAGCTGAAGTTTCTCCTTTACCTTTTCTTCAACAGACGAAAATCCCTGCTCATGGGCCGAACCTATATTGGTAAAAATCCCAACAGTAGGCTTAATAATAGTCTCGAGATGTCGCATTTCGTTAACTGTCGAAATGCCAGCTTCGAAGATGGCCTGCTCATGTCCTGAGTTCAGTTGCCAAACGGAAAGCGATACACCCAATTGAGAGTTATAACTTCTTGGACTCTGTAGTACTTCATAACTGCCAGAGAGCAGTTGAAACAACCATTCTTTGACAATCGTCTTTGCATTGCTTCCAGTGATGCCTACAACGGGAATTTGAAATTCCGACCTATGAAACGTGGCAAGTTTTTGCAAGGCCTGAATGGAATTTTCTACCACCAGAATGTTAGCCTCCGGAAATTGATGCCAGTCAATTTCCTTCTCAACCACAATATTTCGCAAATTCTTATTATAGAGATCCTCTAAAAAGAGATGTCCGTCATGATGGATACCATTTATAGCAAAAAACACCGAGTGCAGTCCAATGGTATGGACTTTTCGGCTATCAGTTATGATATCGCTGATTTCATGGTTGGAATGTAATTGGGTGATTGACCCGCCAACAATTTCTGACAATTTCTGAAAGTCCAAGATTCCGTCCATCAAAAGAGTTTGCCACCATTGGGCACTGGTTTATCAGGACTTGCTAACACTACGTTTCCATCGGAATCAGGAAAACCCGTGACCAGCACTTCCGACATGAAGTTTCCTATTTGTTTTGGAGGGAAATTAGCTACGCAAACTACCTGCTTACCCATAAGCTCGGTTTTGGAATAGTGCTCCGTGATTTGTGCACTGGATTTTTTTATTCCCAACTCAGCACCCAAATCCACCCTTAGCTTCCAAGCTGGTTTTCTTGCTTCAGGGAAATCAATTACCTCGATTATGGTCCCTACTACCAAATGAACTTTTTCGAAATCCTGCCAGCTAATCAGTGTCATAAAACTGCTTATTATACGTTCAAAGATGCGCTATACACCAAAAATCGCAAAAGAATGAACATTTTAAACATGAAGACGTTAAGTTATTTGTGTTTTTTTGTTATTTTTATAGCCCTCAATGGCAAACTATGCGAGTTAGATACTCTTATTCAATTTTGCTTTTAGCGCTCGGAGCGTTTGGTGTCCCGCATATAATGCAGGCTCAAGAAGGCGAAATTATTCAAGAGAAATCAGAAACTTCTGTAGTTATTGTTAAGGATTCTATACCGAATAATGGAGAACGCTCAGTGGAGGAAATTCGTGGGCAGTCTGACGTTTTACCTGTAGGCCCTATGCCACAGATCAATTTTCCAAAAATACCTACTCCGGAGCCGCTCTTGGAAAAAGATTCTAAGAAACCGAGTGTCGAAAGTTCCGAAAAAAGTAAGGCAGAAGAATCTCAGTCCAACCTCTCTTTTAATTTCATCTATTACCTGTTCTACAAATTTAAGCTCGTTGATTCGACTGACGGCTGACCAAAATTACCCCTGATATACCCTTTTAGAAAAAACGAATTGCAATAGTGTTGCAAAAGATGTTATTTCACATGTCCTATGCTGAAAAAAGTAGTTGCTGTACTTCTTTTCGTAGTTGCTCCGAATTTGGCCTTAGCCCAATCTGATGATTGTGAGTTAAAGCTTTCTGGAGTGGTGAGATCTTCTGACTCACAAAAAGCTATTCCTTTCGCCACACTTCAATTAATTGAAGAAAAGAAATCTGCCGTGGCCGATTCACAAGGAAGATTTGTTATAGAGCAAATCTGTAGTGGAACGTTCGAGCTTCTTGTCAAATTTATTGGGTACAAGGATTATAGAGTATCAGTGGTATTGGATCAAAGCGATTTGGACATTGAAGTTAAGCTTGATCCGACTGTGACCAATTTGGAGGCTGTGACTGTTGAAGGTGAGCGCATTGGTGAAGTAGCAAGCCTAAATACCTCAGAGTTGAGTCAAACTGAATTGGAACAATCCAGAGGAGAGACCCTTGGTAGTGCATTGTCAAAAATATCAGGAGTCAATGTATTGCAAACAGGACCTACCATTGCAAAACCTGTTGTACATGGTTTACACAGTAACCGGATATTGATTTTAAACAATGGCATTCGCCAGGAAGGTCAACAATGGGGCCAGGAGCATGCGCCTGAAATTGATCCGTTTGTGGCAACTAACTTATCTCTAATTAAAGGTGCGGCAGCTGTTAAATATGGATCTGACGCCATAGGAGGAGTAATACTTGTAAACCCTCCGCAGCTACCTAAGGAGCCGGGATTGGGTGGTCAGTTTAATCTGATTGGAGCATCAAACAATGGAATGTATGCAGGTTCAGGATATCTGGAAGGTGGAGTTAAAGGAATAAGGGGGCTAGGATGGAGACTTCAGGGAACTTATAAAAAAGGTGGTGATGCTCGTGCTGCCAATTACAGACTGACGAATACTGGTGTTATCGAAGAGAACTTTTCTGCGGGGGTTGGCTATCATAAAACTGGAATTGGAGCGGAGATATATTATAGCAATTTTGATTCGGAGGTTGGAATCTTAAGGGCAGCGCACAACAGCAGCTCGTCAGACTTTCAGGATGCTGTAGGGAGGTCTGAACCTGCCATTATTGAAGATTTTAGTTATGAGATTGGCGTGCCAAAACAGGTAATCAACCATCAGCTTATCAAAGGATTTTTCCACGCAGAATTGAAACGACTGGGAGAGTTGAAAGTGTTGTATGGGTATCAAAAAAATCAGCGTGAAGAATTTGATATTCGAAGAGGAGATTTAGCGAACCTGCCTTCACTTGCCCTGACCTTGAATACACATTCCCTGGATTTGGATTTGGATATTAATGCAAGGGGCAATTGGAAGAGCGATGCAGGTCTCACTTATATGAATCAGGTCAACGACAATCGCTTTGATCTTGGAGTAACTCCTCTAATCCCCAATTATGACAACTATACTTTTGGAGGTCATTTCATTACCAGGTTTGTTCAAACTAAGTATGAGTTGGAATTTGGTTTGAGGCACGATTTTAAACATTATCAGATTAGAAAGTTTGATGAGAATGACGTGTTGATTCGACCCGAATTTGACTTTAACAACACAACCGGGTCACTGGGATTTGTCTTTTTACTTGATGAGCAGACAGATTTTAGGACAAATATTGGAACTGCCTGGAGAGCACCAAACGTGAACGAATTATTTAGCGATGGATTGCATCACGGTGCCGCTGCGATTGAAGAGGGTAACGAAGATCTGGAGAGTGAGAGTTCTATCAAATGGGTGAGTAATTTGGAACATACCAGCGAAGGCTTCAGCCTGGATGCTTCTGTTTATTACAATGTAATTACCAATTATATTTATTTGAGGCCCGAGGACATCACCTTGACCACACGAGGGGCGTTTCCAATCTTTAGGTACACGCAAACGGATGCAACTCTTTTTGGCTTTGATCTGGACTTGAGTCTTCAATTGAGCAAAGGTCTCCATTGGGTAAATAAAGTTTCCTTTTTGCAGGCAAGAGATAAGGGGAATGACAGTGCATTGATCAATATCCCGGCAAATAGAATCCGTACCGGCTTTGATTTGAAATTGCCAGAAAGTGACAAATTTAAAGATGGATTTGTTTCGTTCTCCGCACTTGGCGTCAATAAACAGAGGAACGCTCCTAGAACGATTACCATTCAGCAGATTGAACTAGTAAAGTCTTTGGGTTCGGATGTTTTTGCACTGAACGGTACCACCTTTGATATTTTAGATGCTCCTGCGGCCTATATGGTACTTGATGCATCTGCCGGGTTTAAGTTACCCCTAAATACCTCAACTACGCTGGGGGTAATCATTACTGTTGACAACATCCTTAATTCGAGCTATCGTGACTATATGAATAGATTCAGATATTATGCTGATGAAACAGGTCGTAATATGAGTCTCAAATTGAACCTGGAGTTCTGATATTCCTGATTAAAAAGTTCTAGGCTAAACTTTTGATATCGTCCAGAGTCAATTTGCCTTCGTAAAACGCTCTTCCGAAGATTACACTTTTTACCCCAACCTTATCTAAGTGTATGATGTCATCAACCGAACGTACACCTCCACTGGCCATCAGATGTATGTCAGGAAATTCTAAAGCAATTTCCTGGTACAATTCGAAATTAGGCCCTTCCAAAATTCCGTCTTTAGCAATATCTGTGGTCTTCACATATTTGAGGCCACGCATGTAGTAATAATTGATATGTTCGAAAAGATCGATATCAGTTGATTTCTGCCAACCCTTAATTGCAATCTTCTTGTCCAGTACATCGGCTCCCAAAGTGATCTTCTCTCTGCCGTATGAGAGCAGCCATGATGCAAATAACTTCTGATTTTCTATAGCCACTGAGGCGGCTGTTACGGAATGCGCACCATATTCATAAGCTTTGCTGATATCACCATCAGTAGAAATTCCTCCACTAAAATCAATTTTCAGCTTAGTGTAGTTAGAGACTGCTTCCAGTGCATGGTAGTTAACCGGGGACCCCTTTTTGGCGCCATCAAGGTCTACCAAATGAATTTTTGTAATGCCACAATCTTCAAACTTTCTGGCCAGGTCTACAGGACTATCCTTATAAACAGTTTCGTCAGAATAATCTCCCTGTTTCAGCCTGGTTATCTTGCCATTCAAGATGGATATGGACGGTACAATTTCAATCATAGTAAAGCATAAACACCACTTTCTGGGGGAGCCAAAAGTAGTAATTTCTAATCCAAAAAATTAAGCGGGGTATTTATTAACTATTATCCGCAAGGACGAATAAATTAACAAGTTTGCAGGGGATTTCAAAATCTGTTATCCGATTGATTTTGCATCAGTGATCAGTTTGAAGCCTGACCCATGGAGCGTAATGATCTGAATGTTCTCATCCGGTTTTAATAGTTTTCGGAGTTTGGCGATATAAACATCCATGCTCCTTGCATTGAAATAGCTATCATCTCTCCAAATGAGCTTGAGGGCCACAGATCTGTCAAGGGGTTGATTGATGTGCAGACAGAGCAATCGAAGCAGTTCGGATTCTTTAGAGGTTAACTTAGTCTCTCCAACCTGGCCTTTCAGCATTTGTTTGTCAAAGTCGAAGTGAAAAGAGCCGAATTCGAAAACCTTCTGATCTGAGAATTGAGGATTTTTGTCCACAGTTCGTCTTAAAACGGCCTGTATTCTTAGCAGCAATTCCTCCATGCTGAATGGCTTGGTGATATAATCATCACCCCCGATTTTAAAACCTTCAATTGTATCGGTTTTCATCGACTTGGCAGTTAGGAAGATAATGGGTGTCTCCTTGTCATCTCTGCGTATTTCCTTGGCCATGGAGAAGCCATCTTTTTTTGGCAACATTACATCAAACAGGCAAAGATTGAACTGCTCTCGTTTGAACATGTTTACCCCCTCTTCTCCATCACGGCAGAGTGTAGTCTCGTAACCTTTAAGGGAAAGATATTCATTCAGAATTTGACCGAGATTGGGATCGTCTTCTACGACAAGTAACTTGTATTTAGACATGTGTGAAAGGTAAATATACTTTAAATGTGCTCCCTTTGCCAACCTCACTTTTTACAGATATTTCCCCCTGGTGCATGTCCACAACATTTTTGACATACGACAAACCCAGGCCAAAACCTTTTACATCATGAACATTGCCAGTAGAAACTCTAAAGAACTTGTCAAAGATTTTCTCAATCGCTTCTTTGGTCATGCCAATTCCATTATCAGAAATTTTGATGATTAGTCCAGTTGAAATATTTTCGGTTCTGATGTGAATTTCAGGAGCCTCTTTGGTATACTTATTGGCATTGTCCAGAAGATTGTTGATGATGTTTGTCAGGTGAACCTGATCGGCTTCTACAATTGGGTTGGAGGCCAGAAGTTGGCTGGTCACCTTTCCACCACGTTTTTCTACCATCAGATCGATGTTGACAATAGCTCCAGCTATAATATCATGCACATCAGTATTGTCAAACTTAAGCTCAAAGTCCTTTTTATCAAGACTTGCGATCTGCAACACCTTCTCCACCTGAGCACCTAATCGTTTATTTTCTTCCTGAATGACCTTCACGTATCGATCAATTAAACCCTTGCTTGACTTAAGGTCATCATCAAGCAGTGCCTCTGTTGCCAATGATACCGTGGCAATTGGGGTTTTGAATTCATGGGTCATGTTATTGATGAAATCAGTTTTGATCTCAGACAACTTCTTTTGTCTTAGAATTACCATAATGGCATAAGCAAAACAGCCTATAACCACCAACATCAGAAGCCCTGAAGCAGACAGAGGTAATAGGGCTTGCTTCAGCAGGAAGTTTTTTTGGCTCGGGAAGAAAATTGACAAGTAGTAGTCTTTTTGAATCAAATCCATCGGGAACAGATTTGCTTTGAGCGTTGAATTTTGAATGCCTTCTTGACTGTCCTGATTCTCAATATTCATGAAGGTCGGTTTATCAGAACCCTGCTGAATGATGCCATAATCATAGTCCAGAGCGATACCTCTATTCTTGAATTCTATTTTTAACAGCGTATCTAGTAAAACGGGGCTGAATCTGGTAAAAACGTTTTCACTACCCACCAAATGGTCTGTCCACGAACGCTTCATGTCATCCAGTCTTCTTGCCATTTGCTGTTCTAGCCGTAGTTGTCGTTGCCTCTGGTTTTGGAAAGCAGATTGATCTGACCCTCTAACCCCAGGGTTCTGAAGCCCCCTGAGATCAAAAAATATCTGTATCTGATTGGTTGCCTCATCGAATTCAAATTTGAAGGTGCTGAGATCGAAGAAATCCTGAGGTGGAAAAGTAGGTTGGCGGTTGTCAACATTTCTATTAAACGCAATAGCGCTGTCTCTGATGGCATTCATACGCTCCATGCCGTAAGGCACCATCTCATTCATGTCCTGCTGAAGAAAGTTGATGTCGTTTTGCCTGGCTAGCTTGCCAGTGACCTCGTTTAAAGCACCCTGAACATTCTGAGTAAAGCGTTCCTTATTGACCTGAATAACATCGCTCATCCAGTAAAACTGGAAAATGATCAAACCGGTCATGGCTGCGCTTAGCAACCCAATTAACCATCTGATTCGCCTGTGACTCATATATCAAAAGTACTTTAATAATGAGGTGTAAGTACCTGGTTTAACAAAAATTAACATGTTTTAACTCTGGTTTAACACGAGCCAGTTGATTAAATAAATACTTTCGTAAACGAGCAAATTAAAGGTAAAACTATGGATAGGTCGACAAGAAACAACGCAACAAGAATACTCCTGATTTTCGCATTAAACATTCTGGTTGGTCTCGGAATGCTTGCAACTGCGCAGGACAGATCAGTTAATGAGAGCAGATCAATTTCATTCACCACACTTGACGGAGGAAAGGTGAAACTTAAGATTGTTACTAAAAGTGGTGACGATTCTAAGATTTTTGAAAAGACATATGATAGCTATGAGGCTATAGCGGATGACCCTGACTTGGAAGAGTATGGTGTAAATGTGGATGACCTGAGCTTTGGCAAGGGCAACCTCAATTTCCGTTCCAATGGAAGCAACTTCTTTATCAGAAAAGGATTCGGAAATGGCTTTGATGACGATGATGATGAGGGTAACTCCATATTCTTCAATTTTGATGCGGATTCCCTGCGTTCCAATTTTAGGAATCACTTCAGAAATTTCGGTAATGGCTTTAGTTTCAATTTTGATGACGATGATTTCGGAATACACATAGATTCCCTAAGACATAACTTTAATTTTGGTAATCGAGGCAAATCATTTCATTTTAATGGTGATGATTTTGAAGACATTGAATCATTGAGAGAGAGGCTACGTGAGCAAATGGATAAGTTTGATTTCGATTTTGATCTGGACTTTGGTGATTGGGACGATAATGGAAGAATTTTCCACTTTCGATCAGGTGATGAGGATGATGAAGATGGATTCAAAGTAATTTCGAGAGTCAAGGTCTTTGTGCGCTCTGCAAGGGAAGCAGACAAACAGAAGGTTGGTGCCGATAAAATGGATGAGTTGGAAATCAGAGACATCAGTTTCTATCCAAACCCAAGCAACGGCAGATTTACTGTTGATGTGAGTACTGGAAACGATAGCCCTGTGCAGGTAAAAGTGATCAACCCTGACGGAGGTGTGGTTTATGATAAATCAGACCAGTTGGCTTCAGGAGAATACTCTTTCAAAGTAGACTTGACTGGCAAAAGAAAAGGAATTTATATTCTTCAGGTAATTCAAAACAACAGTTCACTCACCAAACGAGTGATTATTGAATAAGATCTTTATTAAGGTAAACTTTATGAAAAGAGGAAGCAACCAATAGTTGCTTCCTCTTTTGTTTTTCAAAATGTATATTTGCCGCTCAATTATCGGCTATGGAATTGATTGGAGGAGAATATCAGGTACAGGGCGTTAAACTTAAAGAAGTGGCCGAACAGTTTGGCACACCCACTTATGTTTATGATGCTGAAAAGATCAAAAAGCAGTATGAGGTCATTTCGCAGGCGTTTGGAGATGTAAACTTGAAAATTAAGTTTGCGGCCAAATCCTTGACTAACATTTCTATCTTAAAGTTGCTCAGAAGCTATGGTTCTGATTTGGACTGTGTTTCGATCCAAGAGGTATATTTGGGACTAATGGCTGGCTATCAGCCCCAAGAAATTCTTTACACTCCCAATGGTGTTGCCTTAGAAGAAATAGAAGAGGCAGTAGCCCTAGGGGTGAAGATTAATCTGGACAGCCTTTCAATCCTTGCACAATTTGGAGAGAAATTTGGGGGTAGCATACCTATTGGGCTTCGCCTGAACCCACATGTGATGGCAGGAGGCAATAAGAAGATATCTACAGGCCATGCAGGATCTAAATTTGGAATATCTGTCTATCATTTGGACAAAATTCTAGATACAGTCAAGGAATATGGAATTGATGTTCGCGGACTACATATCCATACCGGGTCCGACATTTTGGATGCGGAAGTATTCCTGACCGTTGCCAACATTTTGTTCGATGTGGCCAAAAAGTTTGAAAACCTTGGTTTTCTGGACTTAGGAAGTGGTTTTAAGGTTGCTTATAAAGAAGGAGATATTACTACAGATATGGAGGAGGTTGGAAGCAAAATATCGGCTGCTTTCAAATCCTTTTGTGCTGGCTATGGCAAAGATCTTGAGTTATGGTTTGAACCGGGGAAATTCCTGGTGAGCGAGGCGGGCTATTTACTTACCCAGGCTAATGTGGTCAAAGAGACACCGGCCACGGTTTTTGTTGGCGTTAATTCTGGCCTCAATCATCTCATTAGGCCAATGATGTATGATGCTTATCATGAAATGATCAACCTCTCTAATTCTGGTGGCAAAGAGCGAATCTACACCGTGGTTGGATACATCTGCGAAACGGACACATTCGGCAGCGATCGGAAAATGGCCGAGGTGAACATAGGTGATTTAATTGCCGTAAAGAATGCCGGAGCTTATTGTTTCAGTATGGCTTCTAACTATAATTCCAGATTTAGGCCCTGCGAAGTATTGATTCATAATGGTGAGGCCAGACTTATTCGAGAACGGGAAACTATGGAGGACCTCACCAGAAAACAGGTGATTCTTGATTTTTAAGTTAGGCTTACACATGATTTCTGTTGATTAATCCTACAGCTATTAATACATTGTCGGTACGAAAATTGTAAAGACCCTTTTCATGAAGAAAATTAAACTCACATTCGCCTTGTTGGCCATAATGGTCATATCTGTTTCATTCAATGTTCAGGATGCCACTTTGAAAAAGAGTATGGAAGATGGAAAAAAGGTATACGATGGTGTTTGCCTGGCTTGTCATCTTTCTGAAGGACAGGGTATTGGAGGTGTGTTTCCACCATTAGCAAAGTCTGACTATTTAATGGAGGATCTGGATAGATCAATCCAACAACTGATTGAAGGTTCTAGTGGAGAGATTGAAGTCAATGGCAAAAAATATAATGGACAAATGCCTGCCACTGGGCTGGATGATCAGGATATCGCTGACGTGCTCAATTACATTCGTAATTCCTGGGGAAATAAAGGTGATATAGTTAAGCCAGATAAAGTCAAAAAGGTACGTGCCAGTTTAAAATAGGCATTCAATCTACTCGATTGTTTTCTTTCAATTTAGGAGCGCCCAGGCTCTCTAATCCCTAATGAGTTTGCCTCATAAATATTTCTGATGATAAGATTCTTCAAGCTATTCCCAACTGCCCTGCTGTTGATTGCGGTTTTTTGTTTGGAATCCTGCCAAAGCAATTCCAGATCACCTTTGACCGGCATCCGGCAGGACAGCCTGTTGTTTTCTGGTCCCTTGAAACCAGGGATTGTGGAGCTGGACATAATCGATGAGGCATCTGGACTGGCAGCCAGTAGGTCAAACAAAGATTTTCTTTGGACACATAATGATAGTGGAGGAGAAGCAGCTCTTTATCTAATGTCAACCTCAGGGGAGAGTAAAGGGACATTTACTTTACCAGATATTGATAATGTTGACTGGGAGGACCTGGCAATTGGTCCAGGACCAGTATCCGGGGTGAACTATCTTTTTGTAGGTGATATTGGGGATAACTTTGCCAGGCGATCGAGTGTAATTATCTATAGAACGCTAGAGCCTGATTTGAGTGAAGGAGGGGGCTCGGTCAACGGAATTTTTACCTCATTCGATAAAATTGAATATCAATACCCTGACGGGTCTCGAGATGCCGAAACCTTAATGATTGATCCTTTGACAAAGGACATCATCATTGTGTCAAAAAGGGAAAAAGCAGTCAACGTTTATAGGCTGCCCTTTCCACAATCAACAACCGAAATAAATACAGCCGAATTTTTAACAAGTATTCCAATCACAAGTTTTGTGGGAGGCGATATTTCGGCAGATGGCCTTGAGATATTAATGAAAACCTATGAAGGCGTTTATTATTGGAAAAGAAGCAAGAATGAATTAATCCAAGAAACGTTTCAAAAGGAGTTTTCCACCCTCAACTATACACCTGAACCGCAAGGTGAGGCTATTGCCTGGTCCTTGGATGGCTCCAGATATTATACAGTGAGTGAAGAAAGAGATGGTATTCCGGCTGTGATTTATAGTTACAATAGAAACTAGCTCGCGCTAATAGTATTGAGTGTGGCAGTAAAGGCATTGTAGTACGACCGCCCAATAGGTATTTTCCGATCTCCCATATGCACATTGCTCGAATCAATTGCTGTCACGGCATCTACCTGAACCACAAATGACTTATGCACCCTTAGGAAACGATCCTTCGGCAACTTGTCTGTGATTTCTTTTAATGACTTACGTATGGTATAGCTTCTGCCATCATCCACATGTATGGTAATGTGGTTGCCGTCTGCCTCTATCCACAGCAAATTTTCGTATTTCACTTTTTCAAGCAGGGTTTTCTTCTTGACGAAAATGGAATCGTTGCTATTGGCATTTGGGTTTTCATTGACTGAGTTCTTGCCTCCGCCAGAGGCTATTCTACCCTTGTTATACAAGGCTACCTCAATGGCTGCATAAACATCATCCTTAGTAAATGGTTTTACAATAAAGCCAAGTGGATGAGTGTGCTTTGCCCTGTTAACAGTTTCTTTGTCGGAATAAGAAGTTATATATAAGAAGGGGATTTGGTACTGATTTTGGATAATTCCACCAAGTTCAATACCATCCTGGTCGCCCTTGATTTTTACATCTAACAGCACCATGTCAGGCCTGCTGGTTTTAATGGCTTTTATAGCCTGATTGGCTGAATTAGCAATTTCAGTATCCTCATAGCCGAATATGCTCAGCATTTCCTGAAGGTTTTCGGCAATGAATGGCTCGTCTTCTACAATTAGTATTCTAGGCAAACTGGTATAGTCGTTTGTTATTAAACTCATTATGTTATCATGTTTAGGTGATGGCGAAAGACCCAGAGTTTTTGGCTAACTAACTCTATTGTGTAAATTTAAAAATAGTGAATAATATCAATTAAGGCCATTTCTGTGATGGAAAACATTTTTGAGAATACTACTGACAATATAGTGCAGATGAACGAACAAATAAATGACTATGCGGCAGTAGTTCAGAACCTGTCGGAGGTGGTATGGTATATTGATTTGACTGTTGAGCCTTACAGTATTCATTTTTTAAATGATCCGAAAGTCCGTTTTCTTGGCAAGAGTATTAAAACTATTCCTCAAAATATACTTGAGTGGCAGAGTATCATCCATGAGCAAGACCGAGAGCGGGTTTTAGAAGAACTTTTTAAGGTGCTTGACACAGGAACGGGTAGCTACACTTACAAGATTTATCAGGGAGGTGGTGAGTTCCGCTATGTTTTGGATCGAGTCAGTGTTCGCTTTGAGGGTAAAAAGCCAATTAGGATTGATGGTGTTACCATTGATATTGATGAAATAAGGAAGGCAAGACTTACACTTGAAACTAGTCAGCAAAGGCTAAAAAGTATAGTGGATTCGCTTCCTGATCCCGTTTTTATTTCATCTAAAAAAAATGGCAATGTGCTATTTGTTAACGAAGTACTTTTCAGGGTGTTTGGTCTAAGTCCTTCGGAATTTCTAGGTGAGAAGGCGTATAGATTTTACCAGGATTCTGCGGGGCGAAGGGATTACATGTTAAAATTGGCCGAAGAGGGCATGGTGCAAAATCATGAATTAGTGCTTTCAAACAATCGCAAAGAGCTATTCTGGGTAAATGCGTCAACCATGCCTTTGGAATTTCAGAATCAGGATGCTTACATCACCGTGCTTCAGGACGTGACTATAAGGAAGCAGCTGGAAAAGGAACTACAAAACAGTAATGACCGCTACAAATTGGCCGTTGAAGGGACCAATGATGTTATTTGGGAGTATGACTTTAAGTATAAAAACTCCTACCTCTCTCCTCAGTTTTGGGATCGTCTAGGTCACGAGCCAAGAGAAAACCCACTTGATGAGGACCTGTTAACCAAATTCATTCTTGAAGAAGATAAGGCCGAGTATGTCTCCAACATAGAAGGCCTTTTTAAAGAACAAAACCAGGATTTCGCGATGGAATCCAGGCTGATCGCTCTTAATGGTCAAATTGTCTACGTATTTATAAAGGCCAGAATTCTATATACTAAAGAGGGCAAACCAAGGAGAATTGTTGGGTCTATTTCGAATATCACAAATTTAAAAGAGGCAGAGTCGCAACTGGTAGAGAGTGAGGCTAAATACAAGTTGATTTCTGAGCATTCGAGTGATTGTATTTGTCTACAAACTCCGGATGGAGCATTTGTATTTGTGAGCCCCTCGGTACAGGACATTTTGGGATACACACCTGAGGAACTGCAACAATTGCAGTTCAGCGAGGTTATTCATAAAGATCATCTTAGAGCGGTTTCAGTGGCTATGCTCAAGGTAATCAGAGGCCTGGATATTGTGTCTACAATAAGCTTTAAGGCCATCAGCAAGGGCGGCTATTACATTTGGCTGGAGACCAAGGCCGGCCCGGTTTATGACTCCAATGGAAAGATGCTCTACTTACAAACTTCGACCAGAGACATTAATGACAGGGTGTTGGCCGAAGAAAAGCTGCGCGAAAGCCAGGAGCAATACAAGCTCATATCAGAAAACTCACATGACATAGTGACCCTGATGGATTTGAATGGTGACTATTTGTTCCTTTCACCATCCGTTAAAGATACAATGGGCTATGAAGTTGCGGAGCTTCTGGGTAGAAACACCACAGAATTTATTCACCCTGAAGACTTGCCCAAAATTGTGGATGAGATGAAGGAGGCAATTGACAGCAAGTCGAAAAAGGGTCAGGCAATCTTTAGATTTAAGCATAAGAGTGGAGAATGGAGATGGGTTGAAGTGAAAGGTGGTGTTATTGTCAATGACAAGGACGAGCCGATATTTATTCGATCAACCAAAACGGATATCACTGAGAAAATCATTACAGAAAGAAAGCTGCGAGAAAAGGAAGAACAATATAAGCTTGTTTCTGAAAATTCAGGGGATGTCATTGGTCTTCAAAATGTGGATGGAGAGTTCCTCTTTCTTTCCCCATCGTGTGAGGCACTTTTTGGGTACCCACCTGAGGAGTTTTACAAATTAAACCCTTTCTCTCTGGTAGATAAAACAGAGGTGCGGTATATCCAGGAGGTGGTTAACAAAACTATTAAGACTAAAGGCAGGAATGTTAATGCATCTTATAGGGTGAGAAAAAAGAATGGGGATTGGGTTTGGGTAGAGACGGTGTTGAGTTGCGTCATGGACTCCAATGACAACATAGCATACCTTCAATCATCAACCCGTGACATTTCAGAAAGGATTAAGGCCATGGAAAAAGAAAGAAGCTTGAGCAAACTAAAATCGAGTTTTATTTCAATGGCTTCTCACGAATTCAGGACCCCATTAACTACAATTCAATCCAGCAACGAGCTAATCAACATGTACATGGATAATTCTCCTGAGCTGAGCTCTTCGAAAATTGGCAAGCATGTAGAGCGGATAAGATCGGAGTTGAACCGGCTGAATTCATTGCTAAAAGACATATTTACCCTTGGTAGATTGGACGTGGGCAAAACCCAACTCAATAAGGACATTACTTCGCTTACCGCCATTATTAAGCAAGTAGCCATGGAGCATAATTCGCTGGACACCGCAGATGGAAGAGTCTTGAAGATTAAGGTGGAAGGCGTAGAAAGGCAATTGAATTTAGATGGTCAGCTCATTAGTCACGTTCTTTCAAATTTGATAGGTAATGCTTTTAAATATTCCACTGGGAAAAAGGCACCGCTGGTGACCGTCAAATATCACGAAACAGCCGTGCAGATTGATGTTCAGGACTTTGGTATCGGCATACCGGTAGCAGACAGAAAGCAACTCTTTGAGTCATTTTCAAGAGCCAGCAACGTGGGCGATATAGCAGGTACTGGACTAGGCTTGGTGATTGTCCGTCAATTTGTTGAAATGCACGGAGGAACGGTCAACTTTGAAAGTGAGCCTGGAAAAGGGACCACTTTCAAAGTTGAAATTCCAGATGTTTAAGGCTTATGATACCAATTCATATTTGATTTGGTATGATTAAGCCTAGAAGTAAAACCCGAATTTGACTAATGGAGTGAATTCTTCCTCCGATTTAGCGAATAGCACGTTAATGGCAACGAAGTTTAAAGGTGCAATCCAAAGGCCTGCACCATAACCGTGATGCAACGTACTGGAGTTTTCTCCTGGCAACCAAACTCTACCGATATCATTAAACAAAACCAAGCCTACTACAGAGGGCAAAAATGAAGATTGCCAATCAAAAAGTTTGATACGTAGGTCTAGCTGGTGATAAAAGCTAGTGGCTCCGGCAAAACGAAACCTTCTATAACCTCTGAGTGTACTGAACCCATCTAATCTTGCCGATTGAAAAAACTCGAAGTCGTCAAAGGCATATTCGAAACCGACCCTGGTAGCCAGTGTAGTTCTGGAAGGTTCTTTAAAACTCCAATAGAAGGCCAACTCTCCTGATAATTTTCCGCTATTAGCAGAGTTGTCATTTAAGCCACCCAGGTAACTGACCTCGGTGAAAAACTTGACTCCTTTTTTAGGAATTGCCGGACTGTCTCTGGTATCAAAATTGAGACCTATAGCCCCACCTGCATAAGTATTGGTCTCGAATAGATTTACCGGGTTGAGATTGTTTACACCAAAGTCAGCAACGAACCTATCCTGGCTATTTTCAATTTCGATATTTTGAAATCTTGGCCCAAGATAAAAAGCACCATGAGATCCCATATTAAATTTGAGCGTTGGGCTCACTTTAATCTCCTGGAATCGAGTGCGATAATAATTTAATTCACGGTCTTCATCATAAACCGATTCATTCCCCAATCCAAAGAAATTATTGACATGGTTGGGTTGTTTGATGTCCACATCTAAAAGGAAGTCTGTTCTTCCAAAAACATCAACATAATCACCAGCAAAGCTCAAATTATAAGATGAGGTGGCAAAAGCATAGTTAAATGAGACAGTCTGTCTGGAGGCATAGGGCTCTTTTCTAAAACCATGTTTTGTTTTTATGCTACCTGCACCCAGAAAAATTCCGTCATCTTGGTTAAAGTTGAAAGAAAGGAGCGGCATTTTGGCGTCAAAATTAAATGCCTCCATGTCATACTTATTGACATCAGGATCTTTGTCCGTGGTTCTATTCAAGGTTTCTTTGCTGGCAGTAAGTTCAGTTCCTGTTTTGGTATCATAAACCACCGTTTTCTTTCCGCCTGAGGCAACAGTACTTTTATCAGTGATGATGTCCTTATCGCCACCGCCTATAATTCTGACTTTGATACTCTTTTTGACATCTCCTGAAATTTCAAACTCGTCTTCTCCGTCAAATCCGAAAAGCCTGATTTCTTTTGTTTCAGAAGTCTTAAAGGTTCTTTGGTAAAGCACTTTGTCCCGTTTCCCTTTCTTGGAGATTTTGTAGACAGTTACTTGTGTTTGCTCATCATCCAATCGTTTTACCTCAAAAAACTCCCTTTTGTCACTGCCGCGCACATCAACCCCTTTGGCCAGCAAGAGGTAATAATCCCTAGCATAGCGTTCAAAATTGTCTCTTCTGTTTTTAAGTTTTCTTGATATTTCATCACCTCTTAGCGCATAGATTTCTTCAGGCCACTCATTCAATGCACTTTCAATCACCTCATCGGTCAGAGCAGTTTTTAGTTCTCTGGCTTGGTCTAGCCAATCTTCCAGAGACACTTCAGGCAGGAAATATCTGTCAAACCATCGAATTCTGTAAAAGCCCATGGCTGGCATATAGTGAATGTCATCTTCAAATCCTCTGAAGGATGGTTGGGCCCATTTCGAACCAGCGATTCGCTTAAAAATACCTTCACCAATGAAAAATGCCTGATCCCTATCCCGAGGAATGGGTCGATAGGTCTTCTCATCATCTTTGCCCTTATATTCAACCCAGCGCCATTGGTCATCATGTCTGTCCCAATCGCCCAACCAAAAATCGAATAGCCGATTTCGTGCAACAAACACCTCATCTACTTGGTTGTCGTTGTCTTTTCTTAGTGTTTCATAGAGATCAGGGCTGGATTTAACATCATCACCGGCTCCAAAAAAGTCCTGATCAATGTTCTTTTTGTTGGCCCGTTCTTCAAAGAGCACCAGGGTATTGGCAAAATCTCTGGCATAAATCCCGAGCCTTGGATCCATAGGTACAAAGTAAAGCTTAGGATTAGCATGGTAAATCCCGGCAGCATCGGCCAGAGTGGGCACAATGAAAGGAGAATAGGGGTGTGACGCGGAAATTCCGTCTTGGACAATATTTTTCACAAAGGTCTGTCTTAACTCTGGCGGCAAGGCCAAAGCGGGGTTTTTGTCCATGGACCGAATCACATATTGCCTGCCATCACTGGCCTCCATTCTTAGAGATATCGTTTGATGACCACCACCTCGTTTTATTGGGGTAAGTCCACCTTTGATGCTGCCAATGTCAAACATCGGTGCTCTAACGGGAGTTGCCCACTCCTTGCGATAGTTTTCACCAAGCAAGCTTTTGTGGAACTTGGTTCTACCGATATATTGATTACTGGCAGGGGCAATAGTGTCTTTACCGGCAAAGCTGATGTTTGCAAATCTGGCTGCCAGGGCCTCAGGGCTTGGTCGGAAGGGTTTCTCGGAGATGGTCTTTGTGTAAACAGACTTTACTCCATTACCGTCAGGGGTCAGAAATGTCAATTGCGTTTTGCCGTTGGCATAGTAATCAACCCGAGCGAATCCCATGGTATTCGAAGCATATTGAGCGGCACCTTTTTGTCTTACTCGGGCGTTGCTTTTAGCACCAGCTCCACTCACAATAAAGTTCATGCCTTCTTTTTCTATATGCTCAAGTGCATGCTCATGTCCTGCTGCATGCACAATATCCGGATGTTTCGACATCAGGCTTACCATGCCATTTCGGAATTGCTTATAAACCGGATGTGTGTTGTCCTGAATATTGCCAAACCACTTCCTATAAAGCGGGTAAATGGAACCGAGTACAGGTAGAGGCACATAGGCATTTTTGAGTGAGCCCGATGCTGTCAAAGGGAATAAATGATCCTTAATGCCAAATACACCACCATGAATACCGTAGGTGTACATTGGATGATGTGAAGTCACAATTACTTTTTTATGCGCATTGCGCTCAAGAATATCCTGAAGTAAAACCGCTACCTCTGTCAATGAAGTTACCCCGCAATCCGAGCCTTGATCTGGCTTTTTACCTTTATGCAGAAACCATTGGGTGTCGATAACCACTAGTGTGATTTGGTCGGTCAAGTTAACTTCAACCGGGCCGGGGCAACCTCTGGAGGGTAGAAAAACATCCTGGCTGTCCAAGGCATCTTCTACATATTTTTCCTGCAATTGCAGCCAATCCCAGCCATATTTTCTTCCCTGAGCCCAGTCGTGGTTACCAGGGATAAAGAACTTATGACCTTGAAAATCTTTGACTGCATTGATCTGCCCATCAATTGCCTTTTCCGCGGCTGCCCGCAGTTCATGTCCAACTGGTGGAAGTCCTTTGGGATAAATGTTATCGCCCAAAAACACGACTGTTCCCTTATCTCCAACCTTGGCCAACTCACGCTTTAGCGCCACAAGCACAGGGTTCTCATCAGGCTCCCCGGCATCACCTATCAAAAAAATCGAATGAATGGGGTCATTACTATTCTGAAATCCAAATACCACTTGTTGCGATATTATAGTCAGAAGTAAGAGAGTTAGTTTGAGTCTGTACATAAGAATTGGCTTTGCTGCTAAGTAACTACTATCAAGTTAAAAAAATTCATTGGTCAAAATTATTCTATAGAGACAAGGATTTCAGATCAAAAGACAAAATATATCGGATGGGGTATAAATGTTGAAAGGATCAAACCACTTAATTGAATCAAAAATTTGCTCCAAAATCATTAATCAGGTAAAGAACACATGGCAAATGATAAATGCCAATACCGAAAGAACAAGTCCCACAGTAAATATGTTGAAGGACTTTCTCAAGTAGCCAAACTTGATTTTGAGTCTTTTACCTAAGTTGTAAATGTCTCTTGAAATGGCATCATATAGGGCGTCTCCACTATAAATCAGTTTTTGCATTCCTGCCACATAAGTTTCTTCATCCAGGTCATTAAAGTTTCCATAAAACAAAAGACCAGCACCTTCACGGGCATCTCCGTGAGTCAAATCAGGTCTTGTGGCCAGAACGGCATAGGCAATGGAGGCAAGATTTGTAATTAGTATCATAATCACGGGATAAACCAGGTGAGGGTCTGAATCCAATTCATTCATTACCGTGCCTATGATTATTGACATAATAATCGCATTCATTGAAATCATGATGTTGGCCTTCCTGTCCACCATTGTGTTTAGCGTATAGTGGTTTTTGGAGGTAAGTCGGAAAAGGGTCTCAGTTCCGCGTTCAGCCCTTGGTTCAACTTTAGAGAGCTTTTTCTTAAGGTTTTTGAGTTCGTCTTTGTCTACACCTAATTCTTGCATTAATAGCTGGTCCTTAAGTTTAATATTTTCGTGATTGCTCATGCTGTGATAAGAATTTGTGTGACGGGTTTGTCACATCTACAATCAATATTAATGAGATTGGGAGGATTAATTCATCTAATTTGACCTCTGGGTAAGCCCGTAATGTAGCATAAAGTACAAACGAGAAAATTTTATCAAAAACAGCAAAGTTCTCGGCCCAGCTTAGCACAAATTAGACGGTTGAAAAACGCAGGCCAATAAGGATTTACAAATATGCCGTACCTTAGATTGGCATTGTAATGAGCAGCTAGACTTTTTGAATATGAGATTAGTGAAATACTGGTACTTGGAAGAATCGTTCAACA
>JAJCYM010000019.1 GCA_029262895.1 Roseivirga sp. | reverse complement strand
TACAGTTGAGGATGTTGATGATAATTCATTTGACAACTGCGATATCACACTTTCTTTGGACAGACTAGATTTTACCTGCGCAGATGTAGGGGATGTCGTGGTAACATTAACGGGGGTCGATCCTTCAAATAATTCAGCTGCGGCCACTGCCATCGTGACTGTAGTGGATAATACACCTCCAGTTGTCATTACACAAACGGTTACACTCACTTTAGATGCCAATGGTAATGCCACACTCACCACAGCTCAGGTAGACAATGGCTCAAATGACAATTGTGATATCTCTCTTGCTATTGATAAAACATCCTTTACCTGTGCTGATGTGGGAGACAATACAGTCACACTTACAGCTACCGATGCTGCCGGAAATTCTACTTCAGTAACCACAACCGTGACGGTGGTAGACAACACCGCGCCAACAATCATTACCAAAAACGCTACGGTCTCTTTAGATGCTGATGGCAATGCTTCAATTACCATAGCCGATATAGATAATGGTTCTTTCGACAATTGTGACATGACTTTGAGTCTTGATCGATTCGACTTTACCTGTGATGATTTAGGAGACGTAACCGTAACATTAACCGGGGTTGACGAAAACGGTAACACAACCACTGGTACAGCCATTGTAACTGTAGAGGACAATCTTCCTCCACAACTCTTTACACTGGCAAAAAGCTGGTTTTTGGACGAAAACGGCACCTATATCCTGGATCCGAATGACTTATTAAAGTGGGTTGCTTCAGGCCGTGGACGTGGTGGAAATGACATTACTAAAGACAACTGTGGTATTGCCACGGTAACGTCAAGCAAAACCGTTTTTGATTGTAATGATATCGGCATAAATACGGTTACAATAACAGTAACGGATGCAGCTGGTAATAGCGCATCAACCACCACGCAGGTTACTATTGGTGATAACACGCTACCTACCATTGTGACCAAGAATGCCACCATTGAATTAGATGAAAATGGCATTGCCACTTTAAATCCTGCGGATATAGACGGTGGCAGCTTCGACAATTGCGGACTTACTTTGACCGTTGATCAACCAGAATTTACCTGTGCCAACCTTGGCGTCAATACAGTCACGCTGATTGGAACGGATAGCAATGGGCTGGCCAGCAGCGCAACAGCCACAGTCACTGTTGTGGATAATATTGCCCCTGAAGTAGTCACTCAGAATATTACTGTTGAGCTTGATGCAAATGGAGAAGCCAAGATCAAAACCAAAGATTTATTGGTCATTTGCGACAATGAAACCGTGCCGGACGATGATGATGGTGGTCCAATAGGAGAAACTGTACCTGGCGCGGGAGATTCCTATTATACTATTACGGCTGCCCCTCTGCTGCCAACATGCACGGGTGACAATTGCCAAATTGCTTCTATCAGTTCCAGCAAAAAGGAATTCGATTGTAATGACCTTGGGCAAAACATAATCACAGTCACGGTAACAGATCAAAGCGGAAATATAACTACTGCCACAGCAATTGTCACAGTTGTGGATCAAATTGCTCCTACTGTTAAAACCAAGAATGTTACTGTAACTCTTGATCAAACAGGGAATGCCTCAGTTACGGTTGCTGATGTAGACGATAATTCATTTGACAATTGCGATATCACACTTTCTTTGGACAGACTAGATTTTACCTGCGCAGATGTTGGGGATGTGGTGGTAACGTTAACAGGTGTTGATCCTTCAAATAATTCGGCTGCGGCCACTGCCATTATAACGGTCGTGGACAACACGCCTCCAACGGTCACAGCACAAACGGTTACGCTCACTTTAGATGCCAATGGTAATGCTTCACTCACAGCTACTGAGGTACACAGCAGTTCAAATGATAATTGTGGAGATGTTTCTTTAGCTATAGATAAAACATCCTTTACCTGTGCTAATGTGGGAGACAATACAGTCACACTTACAGCTACCGATGCTAATGGCAATTCCACTTCAGTGACCACAACCGTGACGGTGGTAGACAACACAGCGCCAACTATCATTACCAAAAACGCTACAGTCTCTTTAGATGCCGATGGCAATGCTTCGATTACTATAGCCGATATAGATAATGGCTCTTTTGACAATTGTGACATGACTTTGAGTCTTGATCGATTCGACTTTACCTGTGATGATTTAGGAAACGTGACCGTAACACTGACCGGGGTTGATGAAAGCGGTAACACGAGCACCGGTACAGCCATAGTTACAGTAGAGGACAATCTTCCTCCACAGCTCTTTACATTAGCCAAAAGCTGGTTTTTGGACGAAAACGGCACTTACATCCTGGATCCGAATGACTTATTAAAATGGGTTGCCTCAGGCCGTGGACGCGGTGGAAATGACATTACTAAAGACAACTGCGGTATCGCAACTGTAACGTCAAGCAAAACCGTTTTTGACTGCAATGATATCGGCATAAACACGGTTACAATAACAGTAACGGATGCTGCTGGTAATAGCGCATCGACCACTACGCAGGTTACTATTGGTGATAACACGTTACCTACCATTGTAACGAAGAATGCCACCATTGAATTAGATGAAAACGGCATTGCCACTTTAAATCCAGCGGATATAGACGGTGGCAGCTTCGACAATTGCGGACTTACTTTGACCGTTGACCAACCAGAATTCACCTGTGCCAATCTTGGTGTTAATACAGTTACCCTAATTGGAACAGATAGCAATGGTTTGGCCAGTAGCGCAACAGCCACAGTCACCGTTGTGGATAATATTGCCCCTGAAGTAGTCACTCAGAATATTACTGTTGAGCTTGACGAAAACGGAGAAGCTAAGATCAAAACCAAAGACTTACTGATTATTTGCGATAATGAAACGGTGCCGGATGATAATGATGACACTGGTTCAACAGGAGAAACTGTACCTGGTGCAGGAGATTCCTATTATACCATTACGGCTGCCCCTCTCCTACCAACATGCACGGGTGACAATTGCCAAATTGCTTCTATCAGTTCCAGCAAAAAGGAATTCGATTGTAATGATCTTGGGCAAAACATAGTTACAGTCACGGTAACTGATCAAAGTGGAAATGTAACCACTGCCACAGCAATTGTTACTGTAGTAGACAACAGAGCCCCTACAGTTGAAACTCAAAACTTGACTATCAATCTGGATGCCAGCGGAAATGCAAGCATTACAACAGATCAGGTGGATAATGGCTCTTCAGATAATTGTGGTTTTACACTTGCCCTAGATAAAGCAAGTTTTGACTGCAATGATATAGGCGACAACGTAGTGACCCTAACGGCTACAGATACTTTTGGCAATACTTCTAGCAAAACAGCCATTGTAACAGTCGAGGACAATATTGCGCCAACTGTAATTACACAAGACATTACGGTTTCATTAGACACCAGTGGAAATGTCACTATATCTACCTCACAGGTTGATAACGGCTCTTTCGATAATTGTGATTTGACGTTGAGCTTGGACAATGTCGATTTCACTTGTAATGATGTTGGTGTCAATACTGTGGTCCTCACAGGAGTTGATGGAAGTGGAAATTCAGCCACAGCAACTGCAACGGTTACTGTTGTAGACAATACACCACCGGTTGTTTCAGCACAGAATATTTCAGTAGCCCTTGATGATGAAGGCAATGTTACAATCACTGCAGAAGACATAGACACAGGATCAACTGACGCTTGTGGAATTGGCAGTATATCTATTGACAAGACAACATTTGGCTGTGATGATCTTGGGCAAAACATAGTAACCCTTACCGTTACAGACATTAATGGCAACAGCTCTACTCAAACAGTTACTGTTGAGGTAATAGATGATTCTGCACCTGAGTTTGATGTGCTTGAGGCTACTATTGAGCTTGATGAAAATGGCGAAGCTTCTATCGAGCCTGGTGATGTACTTACTTCCTATATCGAAGAATGCACCATTGAAGCCTATAGTAGTAATAATCATGCTGTTTGGTTGAGCAAATACACTCCTTCAAATGCCAATGCCAATTTCCTTTTTGATCAGGATGGCGGTTCGCTAACACAATTCCAGGATGGTACAGCAACCATTACAGGCATTATAGAAAACTCAATTGATTCTAATGACAAGTGGGCTGTTCAGGTGAATCTTTCAGACAAAATGAACTGGGATGACTGGTCCGCCTTGGGCAGAAGCTGGAAGGGCAGCGCAAGCAAAGTAGGTGAGAAATATAAAGATTGGTCTTACTACATCGTTGACCCAAGCCCTACCAACCCAAGTACACTCACCGGTCTCGGTAGTAATGTAGGAAAGGTTAAGACGATTATTGGAAGACCTGCCAATTACAACTTCGGATTCCAGGTAGGAGAAGCTGCAAATGACAAAAACACAGACTTTGGCAGTTCAGGATGGTTCACTTACGAAAACGATCAGGGAAATATGGTTCAGGGTGATTTCAACCTTAAAATTACCTCATGTGTGCTGACCAACGGAGATGGTGTTTGTGGAAAGGAAACTATCACAATAGAAAAAACTGACTTCACCTGTGATGATAAAGGAGAAAACACAATTACAATAACCGCTACTGATGAAAGTGGTAACACAACGGTAAAGACTACTACGGTAACCGTCAATGACAATATGGCTCCCGTGGTTCTAACCCAGAATTTAACCTTGTCTTTGGACGAAAATGGTAGTGCCAGTATCTCTACAACAGATGTAGACAACGGCTCTTATGATAATTGTGATCTTACGCTTGCATTAGACAAGGACAGCTTTGATTGTTCCAATGTCGGAGTGAACACAGTTACACTCACCGGTACTGATGGATCAGGAAATGTCACCACAACTACGGCCACTGTTACTATTGTCGATGATATCGTTCCTGTGGTTATTGGTAAGAACGTGACCGTACAACTCGACCAGACTGGCAATGCCTCTATTTCTGTGCTGGATATTGATAATGGTTCTTATGATAATTGTGAAGTAGAACTGGGTCTTGACAACCTCAATTTCGATTGTAATGATCTTGGTGAAAACACAGTAGTGCTTTCCGGTACTGATCCAAGCGGAAATTCTGCTTCCACTTCAGTTATTGTAACCGTTGTTGATCCAATTGCTCCTGTCGTAACAGTACAGGACATTGTAATTAGTCTCGATGAAAATGGCAACGCCACCATCACAGCTGAACAAATCAACAATGGCTCTTCTGACAATTGTGACTTTACAATCAGCATAGACAAGACGACCTTCGATTGCTCAAACCTTGGAGAAAACACAGTGACATTTACCGCTACCGATGCCAGTGGTAATACAACAACTAAGACTGCCACTGTTACTATTGAGGACACTACAGCACCAGTCGTTCTGACTAAGAATTTAACCCTGTCTTTGGATGAAAATGGTAGTGCCAGTATCTCTACTAGCGATGTAGACAACGGCTCTTCTGATAATTGTGAGATTACGCTCACATTAGACAAAGACAGCTTTGATTGTTCCAATGTCGGAGTGAACACAGTTACACTCACCGGTACTGATGGATCAGGAAATGTTACCACCACCACGGCCACTGTTACCATTGTGGATGATACGGCTCCTGTGGTTATTGGTAAGAACGTGACCGTACAACTCGATCAGGCTGGCAATGCCTCTATTTCTGTGCTGGATATTGATAATGGTTCTTATGACAATTGTGAGGTTGAACTGAGCCTTGACAACCTCAATTTCGATTGTAACGATGTTGGTGAAAACACAGTAGTCCTTTCCGGTACTGATCCAAGTGGGAATTCTGCTTCTGCTTCGGTTATTGTGACCGTTGTTGATCCAATTGCCCCTGTCGTAACAGTACAAGACATTACGATTAGTCTCGATGAAAATGGCAACACCACCATCACAGCTGAACAAATAGATAATGGTTCTTATGATAATTGCGACTTTACAATCAGCATAGACAAGACGACCTTCGATTGCTCAAACCTTGGAGAAAACACGGTGACATTTACTGCTACCGATGCTAGCGGCAATACAACGACAAAAACTGTTACAGTTACTGTACTGGACACCACTGCTCCTGTAATAAACGTTCAGGACATTACCCTGGTCTTGGATCAAAATGGTGCTGCATCAGTTGTAACAACCGATGTATTGACTTCCTATAATCAAGAGTGTGATGCTTCGGCAGCCGAGGGAGACCAGCATGCCGTCTGGCTGAGTCAATATACGGCCAGTGGGAATAACGCTGATTTTGTATTTGATGCGAATGGTGGTAGCCTTACTGAGTTCTCGGATGGCACAGCTTCAGTTACGGGTACTATTGTAAACACTCAGAATTCTAATGACAAATGGGCCGTCAATCTGGTCCTGTCAGATAAAATGACTTGGGGTGAATGGTCAGGATTGGGTCGTGGTTACAAAGATGAAAGAGGCCATGCTGATGATCATTATCTTGACTGGTCTTACTATATCATGAATACTACTTCACCCAGCACACTTACGGGTCTGGGAGATAACGCAGGACAGGTTAAGACACTCGCTCACAAACCATCAGATTACTCCTTCGGATTTCAGGTGGGTATTGGAGCAAACAACAAAAATGGAAGCTATGGATTTTCAGGATGGTTCAGCTACCTCAATAGTAATGGCAACTATGCACAAGGTGATTTCAATTTAGACCTTGATAATTGTCAGATTACCACTGGTACTGGTAATTGTGGAACTGATGTACTGACTATAGACAACACAGAATTCTCTTGTGATGATTTGGGTGCAAACATAGTAACGCTAACCGCGACTGATGCATCAGGAAATACCAGCACGGCAACCGCAACAGTTACGATCATTGATAATCAAAATCCTGTAATCAATGATATGCCTTACGACATTACTTATCAGGAGACTGATACTGATTGTGGCCAAATAATTAGCTGGAATGCGCCAACAGCATCAGACAATTGTAACGTGACATTAACCAGTACTCATAATCCAGGTGATGTCTTCCCACCGGGTACAACTACCGTAACTTATACTGCCACTGATGCTGCAGGCAACCAAATTTCAGAATATTTTGATATTGAGGTGATACCATTAACATTGGAAATCAGTCTTGAGGCTGTAGTTCACAATGACGAGATGGGCTATAACATCAGTTGCAATGGTGCTGAAGATGGCGCCATAGATGCTACCATCACCGGGGGCTGTGCTCCTTATGCAATAAGCTGGAGCAGTGGATCATCCGATGAGGACCTTACCAACTTAGGTGCTGGTGAATATACCTTAACGGTGACAGACGCTAACGGCACATCAACAACAGCTCAAATCACACTCTCTGAACCGGATGAACTGAGTGTTGCCATGTCAATGACTCCGAAGACTCCTGTAAATACCTATGGTGAAGTTCACACAATCTACCTGGGTTACGGAGAACAATATGCCATGCTGGAAGCTAATGCACTTGGAGGCAATGGTAATTACACCTACTCCTGGTCACCAAACGAAGACATCCTTTGTTCTGATGGCAATGTGGCCACTGTAGCTCCGGAGCAAACAACAACTTATACAGTGCTTGTTACTGACGAGAACGGATGTACTGTGTCTAAGGACTTTGTTGTCAAGGTTGTGGACGTAAGATGCGATGAAACAGGTACAGGCGGAACCGATGGAAGCATCCTTCCGATTGCTGATAACCCGATGACCACATTTATTGAAAGAGAGAATTTTATCAATATTGAGAACAGTCAGGTTGAGTTCGGTAATACAAGAACTTCTCATAGCAAGGATGACGATGATGACGACTCTGGAGACAATGGTAATCCGGGAGACGATAATAGCTGCCAATGCGAGGGCAAAATGGAGAACTTCACGGTGCGCTACGAGGGATTCTCTGGAAACACTATAAAAGCATACAATAAGAAGAAGAATAAGGTAATACAGACATTCTATAACGTTCAATACGGTGACGAATTGACGATCAACGGATTTGACAAACATGATAGGTTAGAGTCAAAGACTTACCTCGCAATCGGTAGTTTGTTTATAGAAATTCATACCTCCTGCTCCATTGACATTCTCGGAAATACTTATGGGCCTTTTACGGTGATAAGCTATACAGATGGAGAAGGGAACTATTGCGATGGATCAGGTTCCACTGATGATGACAATGACCACTCCGGTGATGACGATGACAGCGATAGCTCAGAGGACGATGATGACAGTGATGATTCTGGAGATGATTCTGGAGATGATGATGATAGTGATAACTCAGGGGATGATGACGATGACTCAGGAAACGGTGGTTCCGGAGATGATGACGATGACAACTCCGGGGATAATGACGATTCCTCTGAAGACTGCCAGTGCAATGGTAAAATGCAAAACTTTACGGTGACCTACAATGGCCTGTCCGGACAAACTGTATATGTCTACGATGACAAAATGAAAACGCTCATCAAAACATTTACAAATGTCCAAGACGGTGATGAATTGACCATCAATGGATTCGATAAGCACGGAAGGCTCAAGGCAAAGACAAATCTGGTGATCGGAGGCAATGAGTACGAAGTACATACCTCATGCTCCGAAGATATTCTTGGATTTGTGTATGGCCCATTTAAGGTAATCAGTTTTACTGATGGTGAAGGAAATTATTGTGATGGTTCAGGTGATGGCGATCCCGGAGATGATGATGACGATTCTGGGAATGATGACGATGATGATTCCGGAGATGATGATGACTCAGGGAATGGTGATAATGATGATTCCGGAGATGATAATGATGACTCAGGGAATGGTGATGATGACGATGGTGATTCCAGCAGCGAAGATTGCTTATGTGAAGGGAAAATGCAGAACTTCGTAGTTATCTATCGAGGTCCATCAGGAGTAACCGTCAATGCTTATAAGAAAAAGGGGAGCAAGTTTAGAACTTATACAAACGTTCAAAACGGTGCACATTTGATCTTCGAAGGATTTGATCATAAAGGCAGATTGGATTCCAAAACCTTCATTCAGGTAGATTCAGGCACTAAATACGAAGTCCATACTTCATGTTCCGTACCGATTATCGGAGACGTGTTAGGACCATTTGAGGTAATTGCATACACCGATGGAGAAGGTAATCAGTGTGAAGCAGAGCCGGGTGTCATAGAGGTGTGTGATACGGAAATCCCACTTTGGTACGGTAAAGTCACTGTATGCTACAATAACGTTGCCGTTTGTGTTGACCAGCACAACATCAACTGGTATTTGGAGCGTGGTGCAACTTTAGGAAGTTGTCAGACCGATAATAACCAGGCAGGCGGTGTCATAAATAGCTTTGAGGGCAGAACATCAACGGTTGAAAGAGTGCTTTCACAGTCTGAACCAAAAATTGAGCTGAGCTCTTACCCGAACCCAACTACTGATAAGGCTACTATTAATTTCACAACCGATAAGACAGGTGCTGTAGCTGTGAATATCTACAACGCTGAAGGTTTGAGCATTGGCGAATTATTCAAAGGAAATGCAACCGCCAATACTGAGTACACGCTTACCTTTGATGCGAGCAACATACCAAGTGGTTTATATATAGTCAGACTTCAAACAGCAGGATATATTCGAAACCTTAAACTGCTTGTTAAACGATAAAACCCTTTTTACCAATCGAGAAGAAAGAGGTCAGCTTACGGGTTGACCTTTTTTGTTGGGTAAACGAAGAACATAGACGGGGTATAGTATATTTAACCCGGTTTTAAACAAAATACGTCAAATGGAACTGTGGCCTGACAACAAGCTTCGAAAATTGATAGTGGTGGGAGATCGTGTCCTGATCCGGCCCAAGAAGTCTCCTGAAAAAACAGACAGTGGCCTTTACCTCCCGCCTGGTGTTCAGGAAAAGGAAAAGGTTCAAACCGGATATATACTTAAGGTAGGGCCAGGCTATCCAATTCCCATGCCTGTTGAGGAAGATGAACCATGGAAGGAGCCTGAAGAAAAAATTAAATACATTCCGCTTCAAGCTGAGGTGGGTGATTTGGCCATATTCCTTCAGAAGGGAGCACTGGAAGTAGTCTATGAGAATGAGAAGCTATTTATCGTGCCACAGACCTCTATCCTGCTTCTGGAGCGGGAAGAAGATCTATAGTGCCGCAACTCCAAGGGATTAAAGAAATAATCTCTCACAATGATTGGTAGCACGTCTTCGAGAGTCCTTACCCAAGAAAAAGGAAAGAAAAAGGACCTAAACAATGCCTAATGGAATAAAAATGGCGCAAGGGTCGATTCTTTACTCCATCCCTAAGCATAAAAGAATGACTATTTAAATACTCGCATTTTTCTATGTGGATAATGAAACTTATCTTTGCATTTTGGTGTCATACAGTGACATGATCCCGGTCCAAAGCTTCAAGAGAAACCATTATTATGAACTATAAGTCCATTAGATTTACTCCAAATCAAAAAGGCGATTTCATCAGCGTACTCAGAAAAAGAGTTAAGACCCATTTCCAGACTCAAAAGAAATCTACCTATGGCAATGCCGGAATGGTCGTGAAAACCGTTTTTATGCTTGCGCTATATTTTGTGCCCTATTTTCTAATGATTACTGGCGTGGTCACCGATACATGGATGATCATCGGCATGTGGGCTTTAATGGGCTTTGGAATGTCTGGAATTGGATTGTCAATTATGCATGATGCAAATCATGGTTCTTATTCCAAAAACAAAACTGTAAATAAATACATGAGCTATGTCATGAACCTTATCGGGGCAAGCTCTTTTAATTGGAAAATCCAACACAATGTCCTTCACCACTCTTATACCAATATCGAGGGAGTTGACGAGGATATTGATCCGGGAATCCTAATGAGGCTTTCTCCTCATGCAAAACACTACAAGATTCATAAATTTCAGCATATCTACGGTTGGTTTTTATATTCAATAATGACCTTCCTATGGCTCACATCTAAAGATTTTGTTCAGCTTAATAGATACAAGAAGATGGGGCTAATTAAAGGCCAAAAAAGAACCTATGGGGGTGTCTTGGCAGAAACCATCTTCTCAAAAATTGCCTACTACGCCTATGCGTTGGTCATTCCATTAATCTTTATTTCTGCTCCTTGGTGGATAATTGTTATAGGCTTTTTGGTAATGCACATGATTACTGGACTCTGGATAGGTTGTATTTTTCAACCCGCCCATGTGATGCCATCTTCAGAATATCCTATCCCGGATGACACAGGAAACATCGAAAACAATTGGGCCGTGCACCAGTTATTTACCACTACAAATTTTTCACCTAAAAGCAGATTATTCAATTGGTATGTTGGTGGATTAAACTATCAGGTAGAACATCATTTGTTTCCAAATATTTGCCATGTTCACTACAAGCGTATTTCAAAAATCGTGAAGGAAACAGCCAAAGAATTTGGGTTGCCATATAACTCACAACCCAATTTCGCCATAGCACTTATGGAACATGCCAAGATGTTAAAGCAACTAGGAAAGGCCTAAAATCTCGATTTCTTTTACTCCTAACCAAACTCGCAACTATTTCCTGGTTGCGTCAATATCAACTGAACTTTTCTTAACCAAGAATGATTGACCTAGGGTGAATCCAGTCATAATCATTGGCGCAGGGCTTTCAGGCCTTACTGCAGCCTTTCATCTGAGCAAATTCAAGATCCCATTCCAAATACTGGAAGCGAGAAATCGGCCCGGGGGAAGAATCCATACGCTTCAAGGTCCTCTCGAAATGGGTGCCACCTGGTTTAGTGGACAACACCTAGTGCTTAGGCGTTTATTAGAGGAACTGAAAGTTGAGTACTTTGAACAGTCCACTGAGGGAAAAATAGCTTATGATGTTGGAATAAATTCTCCTATTCAATTCATTGATATGCCTTCCGGACAGGCCCCTTCATTTCGGATTAGTGGAGGGAGTCAGGCTATAATTGACAAACTCCTTCAGGAATCAGGTAAACCGAATATTTGCTACGACACACAAGTCCTTAAGATTCGAGAGACTAAACATTCAATAGTTCTCACTGACCAACAAGACAACCTATTTGAAGCAGACAGGGTGATCTTAACGCTCCCTTCTCAGCTGCTTGCTCATAATATTGAAATGAATCCGAAGCCGCAGGAGAAACGAATACAGGTCATGCAGCAAACCCATACCTGGATGGGTGAGTCAATCAAATTTGGAGTGACCTATCCACGGCCCTTCTGGAAAATGTCAGGCCTCTCAGGAATGGGATTTACACAAACTGGTATAATTCAAGAAGTCCATGATCATACCGACATTGAAAAAAGTTTTTTTGCTCTCAAAGGTTTTCTCAACCCCGATCTGGACGCAATAAGTTTAGAGGAACGAAGGACACTTGTCATCGACCAATTGGTCAAACTCTTTGGCGATAATGCTGCTGACTTTAACTCATATCACGATACTATTTGGTCCAAAGAAGAATTTACCTCGGTGAAAGGGGTTCCGCTCCTCGCGCCACACCAAAACAATGGGCATCCTGAGTTAAGTGAGCCTTTAATGAATGGAAAACTAATTATAGCGGGTTCGGAAAGCTCTGCAATTTACCCTGGTTATATGGATGGAGCAGTATATTCGGGAATCAGAGCCGCCAGGCTGGTGCAAGAAGACTATGCCAACTGAGCAAACTCTTTGGCGTGGTAGGTAAGAATAATGTCTGCCCCTGCCCTTTTTATACTCAACAGCGTTTCCGCCATTACCTTATCATACTCCAACCAACCTTTCTCTGCAGCCGCTTTGAGCATGGCGTATTCGCCACTTACATTGTATGCCGCAATGGGCTGTGAATAACTGTCCTTAAAAAGCTTAATCACATCAAGGTAAGCCAGGGCCGGTTTTACCATTAGAAAATCTGCTCCCTCATCTACATCCAGATCTGCTTCGATTAATGCTTCTCTCTGATTAGCTGGATTCATTTGGTAAGTTTTTTTATCACCAGCTTTAGGTGCAGAATCAAGCGCATCCCTAAAGGGCCCATAAAATGCACTTGCATATTTTGCCGAGTATGACATGATAGACACCTCCTCGAAACCATTCTCATCCAATACCTCTCGGATATAGCCTACTCGACCATCCATCATATCGGATGGCCCAAGAATATCGATGCCAGTTTCTGCCTGTGCTAAAGCCATCTTGCCCAGAATTTCGAGCGTCTCATCGTTCAGTATCTTTCCATCTACAACCAGTCCATCATGGCCATCAGAACTATAGGGGTCCATAGCCACATCAGTCATAATAGCAGCTTCGGGAAACTGCTTTTTTATCTCCCTTAGCGCAGTCAGGTAAAAGAATTTAGAGTCGTAACCCTTGGTGCCCAGTTTGTCCTTGTAATGCTCGGGAACCACTGGAAAAACATCAAAGGCTGTGATCCCCAGATTCATGCAGGCTTCAATCTCCTTTAACATTAAATCCACACTCAATCTATAAATCCCAGGCATTGACTCTACCTCGATCTTCTGATTAGTCCCCTCCAAAAGAAAGAGCGGAAAGATGAGATCATCGGTAGTGACCTTCGTTTCTTCCACTAGGCTTCGGATGGCTTGGGTTTTTCTGTTTCTTCTTGGTCTGATATGCATTGCTGTTATCGTTCTAGATTCTCAATATCATTTATGTCTTTTGGTCTTCCAGAAGCCTTCTTCGCTCTAATAAGATCTTGGTAACCAATAAACTTGATCTCGACACTTTCAAACGTTTTCGTTTCCATTCCTGCCAATGAATCGTTGAACTCAAGGCCCTTAAGATTCGTGATAATGTCAATTGCCATGGGGTTCCGTCCAAAACGGAAGACATCGAAGTTCTTTATATCTAGAAAATTACCAAGGGTCATATCAAAAACCGGGAGTTTAAATTCATCAAAAGCGCCCTTAAGCCTATTATAGTTTGCCTCATTAGGTTCCACCCAAATATCAAGATCACCAGTTGTTCTTGGATAGCCGTGAAGGATCACAGAGTATCCACCAACAAGAATATAACGAACATTATGTCTATTCAGACAACCAATGAATTCCAAGAAGTCATTATTAAAAATATTTGTCACCAATCCCTTTTTCTTGCTTGAAAAACAGTCTTATCCATTCTGGGAGGATCATCCGGATCAAAGTCATATGCAACCGAAATCAAATAGTAGGCAGCCTTCAGACGTTCCAACTGGCTTTTCTCTGACCAAAATCCATAATCACTCCTTCGGTCCTCTGCCTTGAATGCCTCAAAAGATGTTCTGTCAAATGAATACATACTTGTATCTAGCGTACAAATTTAATAGTAAGTGGGTAATTAAATAGTTTTCCCCTATCCGCGTCAATGGTAGCTAAAATCACACAAACCAAATTGACAATAGGAATGACAAACACAAAGGGTATTCCAATAAGCAAAAAGGCGAAAAATACAGCAATAATGAGATAAACAAGCATGGACAATTGAAAATTCAAGGAAGCCTTGGCATGCTCTGCTATTAAAGGTGATTGATCCTTTTTGGAGAGCCAAATAAATAGCGGCACCAAAAAGCTTCCAAAAGCTACTGTATATCCGATAAGCGTACCTAAATGTGCGCCTAATATCCATGGTCTTTCTTCTGAAGTCATAATTTTATTTTTACATCAAAATTTATTAATCCGTGTTTATTTCACTGCTGTATTCTAAAATATCTCCTGGTTGACAATCCAATTCCTTACAAATCGCTTCCAGTGTAGAAAAACGAATGGCTTTAGCCTTTCCTGTTTTAAGAATGGACAGGTTGGCCAGGGTGATACCCATTTTCTCCGCCAGAACTTTAGACTGCATTTTACGTCTGGCCAGCATCACATCGAGGTTTACAATTATAGCCATAATCAGATTGTTAGTTCTTGTTCCTCTTTCAATTTTAATCCATGATCAAAAGCTTGGGCCAAAATCAGCACAAAGAGGCCAAGAAAAATCCAGTTGTTAAAAAGGTCAGGCACGACCCTCACACTGGAACCAGAATGTAAACCTTCCGGATCGAACCAGTTGTCATAGAACCTCCGAGTAAAGAACCCAATAAGCCTCGATAAAATATCAAGCCCTATTAACGAGAATCCAATAAGTCTCAGTCGAAATACATTTTTCAAATTAAAAAAGTCCTTTGCTTGAGAGGACTTAACAATTTTGTACAAAAGCGTAGCGAAGAATATGTATAGACCGAGGATTATCCCTATGACCAAAATATAAAATATGATATTGCTTCCAGTGACCCCAATTTCTAATCTATAACCAGCAGATCTTATCCAGGCATCTCTAAACAGTGTCTCTAAGCCCTCAGGCATTACAATAGGCTCAAGGTTTGTCAAAAAATTATATTTGTACCCCAGCGGCAATGTAAGACTAGGTTTGACTCCTTCAAAGGACACAAAGTAAACCAGCAGCAGAAAAGCAATTACAGCAAGTCCCCTGGTGATGTTCAAAAGCCAAAGTGCGGCCGTGATTAGAAAATTATTCTCTTTCATGATTTTAAATTGAAATCGTAATTTAATAATTATTTATCGATAAACAATAATTAATTATCAAATAGCAGTTTTATAGCAATGGTTTAAACCTTCGGCCTCTCACACTGTCAAACCAATCGTAAATCCCGGGTCAATGAAAAAAATTATCATCACAACACTCCTCATTTTAAGTGCATCACCCCTATTTGGTCAATATTGGGTGGTTAAGGGTACAGTTAAAGACAGCACCGATCAGGTGCCCCTATTTGCCGCAACAGTGGCCCTACAAAATCTGTCTGATTCCACTTACAAGGTCAAAATCAGTGATCAACAAGGTGACTTTAGACTGACCGGAGTATTAAATGGGAATTATGACCTTACTATCTCCTTTGTAGGCTATAAAACTTTTAAAAAGGCGATTGAGGTAAAAGATGGCACTGTCAATTTGGGCATCATTGCCATGCCAGTGGATTTAAAACTACTGGAGGGCGTAACCGTAGAAGGGCTCAGCCAGCGGGTAGTGCAAAACGGTGATACGGTGGAAATGAATGCCGTGGCTTTTAAGGTTAATCCGGATGCCACCGCTCAGGATCTCATAGAAAAAATGCCTGGGATTGTGATTCAGAATGGTCAGGTTCAGGCTCAGGGTGAAAATGTTACCAGGGTATTGGTGGATGGTCGCGAGTTTTTTGGAGATGATCCAAATGCTGCCCTGACCAATTTACCCGCTGAAATCATTGAAAAAATTCAGGTCTATGATGAGCCAAGTGAGCAAGCCCGGTTTACCGGTTTCGCAGATGGGGAAACCACCAAAACCATGAACATTATCACCAAAGCCAGTATGCGCAATGGCACATTCGGTAAGGTATATGCAGGAGCTGGAGATGACAACAAATACAATGCTGGAGGAAGCATCAATTTATTCCGTGAAAAAAGCCGCACCACCTTTCTGGGGCAAATCAACAACATCAATATTCAGAATTTTGCAACAAGTGATTTACTTGGCGTAACCAGTGGCGGTGGAAGAAGAGGTGGCCGTGGCGGAGGTGGCCAAAGGGTACGCGGTGGCGGAGGTGGAGCCACCGGTGGTGGTGGTGCCAGATTCGGGAATGGTGGCAATACCAGTGATTTCCTTGTTGGCAATCAAGGCGGTATTTCAGAAACCAAGGCCTTTGGCGTAAACTATTCAGCCACCGGAAACGATAAATTCAAGATAACAGGCAGTTACTTTTTCAATACCTCACAAAACAATGCTGATGAGTCTCTCTTCAGACAATTCATTCTTCCGGGCAATGAAGGCCAGACTTACGAAGAGAATAGTTTTGTACCAAGTACAAACACCAATCACCGTTTCAGTGCACGAATCGAATACACAATCGATGACAAGAATTCATTGCAAATACGCCCAAGACTAACCCTACAAGAAAATGATGGATCGGCTCTGGTAAATGGACTTACGCTCAACAATGGCGAAACGTTAAATTCAACAAACACCCTAAACTCATCGAAACTTCTGGCCTATAATCTCTCTAATAATATTTTGTGGAGACACAGATTTGAAAAACGCGGTAGAACAATTTCTGTTAATCTGTCTACGGCCTTTAACGAAAGTAATGGAGAGAGCTTCCTGGATTCTGAAAACTCTTTTTTCAGAAATGGTATTGAAACCACCAACAACCTGGATCAATTCGCTGACTTAAACAGTCCCGGCTACAACATCAATACAAATGTGGTTTATACAGAACCATTAAATGACAAAAGCCAGCTCTCACTTACCTATAGACTGGGCTACCAAAAAACGGAGTCGGACAAGAGGACTTTCGACTACAACGAAGCCAACGGCACTTTTTCAGATCTCAATATACCATTGAGCAATACTTTCGAAAGCATCTATACCACCAATAGAATTGGGGCAGGTTACAACCTGAGGGGGGAAAAGGCAAACTTGACATTAAATCTAAACTACCAGTCAGCCAAATTGGATAATGACCAGACCTTTCCTATTGATGACAATGTCAAAAGGACATTTCAGAACTTTGTTCCTTCAATTTCCTATAGATTGAGAATCACGCGCACCAAGAATTTAAACTTTACTTATCGCACGAGTACGAACGCGCCATCAATATCACAGTTGCAAAACGTAATAGACAACTCAAATCCACTGTTCATTACTGCCGGCAACCCTAACCTGGATCAAAACTATCAACACACTGCCACTGTACGTTTTACCACTACCAATACTGAAAAGTCAACCACGTTTTTTGCCATGGTTATGGCATCATTATCTGACAAATATATTGGTAACAGCACCACTATTGCTTCACGTGGCCCAGAGACAGTGAATGGAATAAACCTCCAGCCGGGCGCGCAGCTACTACAGTCGGTCAATTTGGAAGGCTACAGAACAGTAAGAAGTTTTGTTTCATATGGCATACCCCTGGGATTCATTAAGTCTAACCTGAACTTCACTGCCAATTTTAACTATACACGTACACCAGAAATGATCAATTCTGAACTCAATTTTTCCTCCAGCCCGACTGTTGGATTGGGCTGGGTGCTCAGTAGCAACATCAGTGAAAAAATAGATTTCACGTTATCGAGTAACTCAAGCTATAACAACGTTAGCAACACTTTGCAAACAGTGAGCAGCACGGATTACTTTTCGCAAGGCACCCGATTGAGATTGAACTGGATTTTCGGTGATGGCATTGTATTCAGATCTACTGTCAGGCATACTTATAACTCCGGTCTAACAGATGGTTTTAATCAGAATTTCGCCTTGTGGAATCTTGAAGTTGGAAAGAAGGTGCTGAAGAAAAAAGGGGAAATCAAATTCACCATTTTTGACCTGCTCAAACAAAATCAAAGCATCCAAAGGTCTATCAATGGCTCCTATATAGAGGATTCTCAAACACAGATTCTTACACAGTACTTTATGCTCACCTTTACCTTCAACATTCGAAGTTTTGGTTTGGATGATCCCTTACCTGTTGACCCGCAGCAGCAACGATTTCAACAATTGAGGAATAGGTTTAGAGGCAACGGTAACTAGTCATTCTATTATACCAATTCAATTATGAAATGGCGCGAATAGAAATTAAATTATTATCGCTTGATTAAGGCGAAAAATGAAGGCATAGCATCGTTATGGCTAATTTTTTCAACGCAGAGCAAGCGGTAAGAAATGTTTTGTATCCGTCATGTTATATTTGATTTGGTATTAGGCTCGCGTAATAGTTGAGGAGTTTATCTGCTTCATCTTGGCCACCTAAAGGGATCGGGATCATAAACTGACTCGTATTTCTTCTGTGTCCAAAACCGGTTTGAACAGTGAAGGTTAACAAGTTCATGCCAAAGCGATCTTCTTTCGCAAATGATCTCAAAGTTTGACCAAAACCTGATACAATTATCAACTTCTCATTAAAGATGATGACCTCCTTGGCAAAGTGAACCTCACCTTGTTCAAGTTTTTCAAGTTTTCCAAATTTCTTCTTTGCAACCACCAAGGCCCCATATTTACCTACAAAAAAGAAAAACAGGAAGGCCACAGCACCAATCAGCAGTGCCATTTCAATGGCATACTCATTGGAAAATACAAAGCCAGAGATGACTCCCAGAATTCCACCAAGCGTATATCCATATCCGTTCGATTCCTTAAGATCAAAGGCAAGTTTTTCAGTCACAAAAGTCTTCCATTGTGAAGGTGCTATAACCCATTCAGTAATAAACTCATGATGATCCTTCACTACGGCATCAACTCTTGATCTGGTCTCTTTCTTATTCAGACTAATCATCTTTCGAAGCGTAACGAAACCCAGACCAACACTTATAATCAAGAAGCCTAGTCTTTCCGGGGCAAACCCTTTAATAGAAAGAAACATGCCCATCATCAAGGCGACTGTGAAGAAGCCTATCAGTAAAACCGTGAGCACAATGATGCCGAGGGTAAAGCGCGACTTAGAATTCATCCTATTTTTTACCGTAAACTCTGATTGTTTCAAATGTATCATCACAAGCCTCCAGTTCTACTGGAGCGCCATCAAATGCGCCAAAGGACAAGGTATAGGTCATGGCCAAAAAAGTGACATCATTTGTACTGTCCTCGGTAACGCCATCAATGACCACCATTCTGAACAGATAGGTTGAATCACGTTTGGATAGTTGAACTGATTTTTCACCTCCATCTGCAAATTCTGACTCAACCAAATATTCACCTAGCTTTTGAGCCTCGGCTTCTGTTACCAAGTCAGTATAGTAAACGTCTGTACCATTAAACTCTAGTTTTTCACCGTAGCCATCGAGGTTGAAGACCACATAGGCCACAAATGCCACCACCAGCAGTCCTAATACTTTCAAAATCGCTTTCATATCTATTCTATTTAAGGTTAATCATTAAAATTTTAGGGCAGTAGGTCATCTGGTATCTCTGATGCCCGATAACTACGCGGTTTGTTTTTTCGATAATAGGGTATCAATCTGACGGCAAGAACCAATAGTATAAGACCGCCAACCAAGGCCTGTCCGAGGGCGAAAATCGCATACACAATGAGGGGGAAGAAAATAAGGCTTCCAATCAACTCAAGCATAAATCTTGGCCTTGACATACCGCTTCCAAAGCTCATACCGGCTATTGACTCTAGCTTCTTATGAAGCTCTTTAACAAACCGATTATAAGCCTCATTTTGATAGTCAAAATCAGCCGGCCCCTTATATCGTCTGTTAGACAATGTGACCTCACCTGATTGCGAGGTTATGACGCATTGATAAATTCCTCCATAGTATCGTGTGGGGGTAAATTTCAATTGGACGTGCTTGATGTCGGAATATTTCCAAGCACCTGTTTCATCTGCAATTCCCTCTTCATTTAAGGTGTATGTCTTCTCTTTAGACAAGGCACTTAGTCTGTTCAAATAACTTTCCATAACACTCAGTTGTATGATGTCACAGGATGAACCTCACCAACTTCTGCTGCCTTAAAGCCTTTCAACATAAATCTTGGATTTCCAGACACATCCTTTATCAGAATATCAGTTGAATTAATCCAATCATTAGGAAGTGCACCGCTCGCAATTGATCCATTTATAATCACTCGGAAATTATCAGGTGCGGTTTTATACCAAAAAATGTTGGTGCTTAGTGGCAATGTTTCGGCAGCATACAAGAGGCCATCTTTTCTATCCTTATAATCTTTTAATAAATAGCTCTGGTGGAGTGAGGGGATATAAACAATCACATCGTTATTGACAATTAGCGCTTCTCTATTAGAGATATAACTGCCTTTGTGATAGATGCTAAGCGCACTTTCATTCGCAATCCAATATACATCAACTCCTGTTTTCATGGACTCAACTGACCTCCAAGTGTCAGTTGAATCATTCTTGAAATTCTTCATGATAAACGACTTGCCTGATGCTAAATCATGTCCGAGGACATCGGAAGAATTTTTCAGATATGTTGAACTCACAGTTTGACGAATATCTTTTCCATCTGCCCACACATAGAATAAATTGGTATTTATCCTTTTCCAGTTAACGTATTCATCTAGCTCATTAGGTTCGAGATGTCCGGTAACGGTTCCGTCAGCATACGTAATCTGTCTTAAGGTATAACTGCCGCGATGATTGAATGGGGTTCTATCCATTCTAATCCAATTCAACATTTTATCTACAGCATAGCGATATACTCCGTCATGATTACCAACTGAGTTAGCTGTTTCGTATTTGTTCTTAATTTCAAAATCCAGTTCATTTACGGTAGAGATTGTAGTAGTTTTCCCCTCGCGGTCATCTGTCTTTATTGTGGTGATCGTATTGCCTCCATCTTTGGCATAACTGTAGTGCTTAGTCTCCTTCTTCTGTGATGACAAATTCTTACTTTCCCAAGCCAAGAGGGTACCATCCGCATAATATGAATACGACTCTTCCCTATATATCTCTCCCGATTCATTGGTCTTGGACTTCTTTACTAATTGGGATTTGCTATTATAGGCATAAGTCACAGCGCTCATTTTCTCTCCGCTGTGCTTTTCAACTTTGCTTACATTACCCTTATCATCGTAGAGTAAAATCAATTTCTGGCTAAGAAGATTGCTACCATTGGTTGAGATTTCCACTGTTATCAATTGATCTTGTCTGTTGTAGATAAACTTGCGAAAAGTTCTATTAAAATCAGTCCGATTTAACTTTTGATAAGCATCCATGAGTTTACCTTCATGGTATCTGAATACATCGGAATGACTCAGAAGATAAGGTTTGTCTCTTCCTTCCTTATAATATTTCCGCTCCTCTATTCGAACCACATCTCCTTTAATTTTTCTGACAGTCAAATGTTCAAAATCACCAGCTACTTCATCAGTCTGACCATGAAGAATAGATTTGGTGAGAACAATCATCAGCACGAAAATCACTGATTTGATAAGATAATATGAGATCGACTTTTTCATATGATAAAGCTAGTGCCTGAGGTGACTGCTGAGTATCCGTCTATCAGGGGAAAATGACATCCGTGCTACCACGTACTTAAATCAGGAAACCCCGTTTCCGGGGCTTCTTCCATACATCGATTACAATTATCTGTGACAACCAAAATTCACAACAATCGCAATCTTGTTATTTCATTAGAGCGAGAAAACTGTTCAGCGAATTCATCACAAACTCATTCACCACTTGCTTAGCTCCACCTATATATTTTGATGGTTCACATGGAATCGGTTGTGTTGAAGCTACTTCCTGATCACTGAAATGGAAGACTCTAAGATGACCTGCATCTGTTCCCCATAAATCCTGATCGGCAGCTTTAGAAGCTTTGTACTTTTTATCTTCAAAAACACCATCAATTTTCACAGCCTTTTTCAAGTCATATCTGGCATTTCCCTGATTCTTTAAGCTCTCGAAGTAGATATAGCTGCTTTGAGTAATAGCGCTGGCACTTCCTGTTTTACTAATTTGCACTGACTCCCTTGGTGAAAGACTGAAATTGGGTCTAAGCACCACTTTTGCCACACCCCCTACTGTCTTTCTGAGTGCCTTGCTCGCTCCTCCTTCGGCTGATTCCACAAAGGGAATGGTCAGGTTTACTTTGGCTATAATAACTCCATTCATCTGTCTAGAGAGCTTATTGCCATATTCAAAGACTCCATTTTTAGCTCTACCTTTTTTGGTAATCTTTCGCACAAAGAAGTGAAAGCCTTTAGGCGTTGTGGCCAGATATCCGGGAAACTGGGCTTGGCTTATTGTGCCGCCCTCAAGACGCTCCCAATCACTAAAAATGTCTGTCCCGGCTGCTTCTTCAGCACCTACTATTTCAAAGCCAGCATCTTTAAGTTTTTGAATGTACTCCTGATATACATCATCGGTGATTTTCTGCAATTCTTCTGGATCAACACCAGGTACTGCAACGCTGAGAGATGCCTTTGCATCACCTCTATACCCTCCACCAAATTCTCGTCCTCCTCTGGCGATTGATGTCTGGCTATAGGCTAACTGATAATTCACGGAAAATTCGGAGATATAAATTCTCTTTGCTGCCTTGACCATTTTCTTCTGGCCTACGGCAGACTCCTTAATATCCATTTTTCCTACTTGTTGTGCTTGAGCGATTGCTCCCATCGTGAACAAAAGCGCCCAAATTAAGAATGTCTTTTTCATGTTTGATTGATTTTTAAATGATAATTAAAGCTCCCACTTAATCGCTCCTTTGGAAATCCCCATGAGCAGGGGTTTCGGGTTCAGGGCTAGTGGGTATTTAATGCGTTTCAGCCACCCGTTAGTGTAAATTGCCCGTAAAATCCAGGTCCACTAGCCAGCTCAAGATTCACTTCATTCAGACTGCCATCGCTATTTTGAGAAATGTTAAATGCGATATCTCCTATACATGCCGCTTTGAAGGTGTAATTGCCTGCTGGTGGCCCAAATCGCGCCACAGCGTTCTCAATAGAAAAGCATTCTTCTCCTTCATAGGCTACTATGAGTTTGTTGGCCGAAATGGTAAAGGTGACTTTAGTACCCAAAGGCACAGGAGAATTTGGCTCCGCAAATGTGAGTGCCATATTGAAAGTCCCATGTATTTCAGCCGGTACAGTGACAGCAGTTTCATCAGTTCCTACAGATGCCATGCATACCTGCCCGTCACAATCCTCAGCGCTGGGAGCTTCATCGGTTTCACAGCTTAGACAAATTAGACCAAGGGCCAATCCTAATATTATGTTTCTTTTCATTGCTTCTACATTTAATTGATAGTCAAATTTCACTGACATCAACCTGTAAAAACATACAAGGGCTTGGGGGTTTTTCTATCCGTACTGCCACGGATAACCAGTTGGCTTAATATAAACCCGTCAATTCCGGCACAAATGACCAAAGCTCATTTGTGCCGATTTAGGAGTAAATTTCTTAAGATATAGGGCCTTAGTTTCGCCCTTAGCCCTATTTCTTTTCAATAGGTTTGAGTGGATTTACTTTAAGCTTTAAGGAAAGATCTACAAGCTCTCTTTCAGAGACTAATTCAGAACTGATAAAATCACCAGCTTCGGCATCCTTGAAATCTTTAAACTTATAAGCCTTGGCCTTTCCGGTAATTTGATCCTTAAAAAAATGAATCACGTGGTTTCCATCCATTACACTATAATCATAATTCCTTACAAGGGTACCTTGCTCAAATATGACCCACCCACCTGATTCAAATTTCAAAATGTAGGTGTTGATGTCGTCATATGGGAGTTCTTCAATCGGGCCCATTCGAGCTTCCTGATCCAGATCATAGTTCATCTTGTAGCTCTTAGTGGTGGTGGAGTCGTATAAAACAGCCGTGTATTTCCTTGTTTGGTCATTCAGCTTTCTGGCATCAAAACGATACCTTCTTATCTCCTGGTAGGACCGATAGAAAGCAATTTTCGCACCGTCATTGTATAAATAATATCCCATTGGATGGCCTTCCATCAGTGTTGTCACCGGTTGATCCAAAAAATCCTCAGCATCTGAATCCTCATAGTAATTCTCCATTAGAATAAACCGCTTGGTCAGCGGAAAATAGGCGATCAATTCATTGTCGTGGGTTTTCAAGGTCTGATTAGTAACATTGGTCACTAGCTTACCATCTTCAGTTTTAAGCCTGAACTTATTGTCTTTCAGATTGTCATAAACCAGATTTTCAAGATCATGTGTAAACAATGCTCCCTCCTTAATCTCCTTTGCTGGGTCAGTCAAATAGGCAGCTGGAAATAAATCTCCCGGACTGCCATTATCAAATCCCTCGTTGAATTTAGGCAAGCTATACCACTGCGTCAGTTGCTTTGTTGCAGCCACCAATTTGTTTCCTTCAACATCTTCGATTTGCTGATGTATACCTGTATAACCACCATAAGTAACCAGCGTAAAGGTGCTGTCCGAAGCCTTGCCCCAATAGCGATGGGTGTCTGTGAAATCGGCAATCTGGACTTTACCCAAATCATCTCCCTTACCTACACCTTTCACTACGAGGGTTTTCTGCAATTCTTTGCCAAAGTAGAGCACGCGTGTATCGACAATGGGGTATTCATTATAGGTCCCCGATGTTGACGCTGTAGTACTCTCTAGAGCTTTTCCGTTTTGGTAGACCGCAACACCTTTAGCACCCTTAGCCCAGAGCACTTCATTTTCCGTATGAGTGATCATTTGTCCTTCATGCCATGTTGTTTGGTATGATTCCTTGTTGTAGTCTTTAAGAAGAATCCATGAAGTACTTAGCGGATGATAGGTTAAGCGGTCATCACTGTTAGGAACCCCAAAGGCTCTTGTTGTATTTGCTACAGCGCCATTGATAAGTACCTGAAAATCATTACTCTGTCGATAGTATTGTGCTCTGTCATCTTCAGGTGCCATATATGTCCTTCCGGTGCTTGAACCATCCTGATAAGTGATCTTTCGTAAAACGAGGCGTGGTCTGCCGTGCCCGTTATCCAGGACCTCCCCTTTTGTCCAACTACCCTTTTCATCATCAACAAATAGAGAGTTGCTAAATCCTGACTTGGAGTTACTTAGGTTTTTGTTGGTCTCCTTTAGATTACGTTCTGTATTAAGGTCTTTGATGACAACAATCTCATACTTTACGTTATTGACATTTCGGGTTTCAGTCTTAGTTTCAAGATTGCCTTCTGTTGAATAAGTGAATGTTGAAATAGTTCTTGCTACTTCCTCAGTCGGTAACTTTTGAGATTTTCTAGTTTGTCTACCCTCTTCATCCACTTGATAAATCTCTTCCCCCTTCGCAGTTCCGTTTTCAATGGCCTCCATCTTTATCATATGGCCATCTTTGTTGTAGGAATAGTTCTTAACAAAGGTCACCGTTCCCTGAACCTGGGTTGTAGTTACCAGCAGGCCCTTCTTGTAGGTGTAAGTTGTCGTCCTTACCGTTTGATTATTTGCAGAGTTAACGATCTTTTCTTCTTCAAGAATCCCCTTCTTACTGAGCTTGTAAGTATATCTATAACTGAGACCGGTCGATTGTACTTTTCTGTCGATGGAAATCAATCGTCCTTTTTCATCATAAGTTTCAACATCTGACTGCGATAGAGTTAACCCTTTGTCCTTTACGTAATCGAATTGATTCAATTCCACCTTAACCGCTCCGAGCGCAACCCCCTTTGATTTCAGTGTGGGTACTTCCAATACCTGGGCGTCCAGAGACATCCAAATGAATAGACCTGATAGAATTAGTAGCTTTTTCATGACTTAGTTCTTAAAGTGATTTCTGACCTCCACTGGGATTAACCTATCCAGAAACATGGCCATCGTTTTTTCATATTCCATGATCTTCCAGCCTTCATAAGCGCTGCTTTGAATAGCGTACATGTCCTTGTCGAGGTCAATAATATAAGTGCCCGGTTCTTCAAAGGTCACGTTATCCTCTCCATATTGGCGTTTGTAAGTGCCCAATAGAATTGGCCCAAGAAGCCCCTCCTTGTCATTTGACATATCAACCTTGAATGTCATTTTGTTCTGATATTTGACCAGTACAAAGGTTTTTTCATCGAACTCAAACCCTGAACTAATGGAGTTAATTTTGAAGTTGCCGAGACTAAATTCGATACCAGGCGTGTTGAACATTTGGTTGAACAAATTCACAAAGGTGTCCTTACCCAACATATCCAGTAGTTCCGGACTAACATGATCCAAAGCTTCAGATATCTTTTTTTCTTCCAAAAGTTTGAAATATTCATTGACCTTAGGTCTGATCTGCTCTTCCTGTCCCAAGCAGGACAGTGAAATACAAATCGAAAATAGTATGAGGCTCGTCTTCATGGATTTTATCTTTAATCCAAAGGTATTGGTACATGCAGCACGATAGAATACTGGGAGTTGGGGGTTTAGATATCCGTGCTAGCACGGACTCCTCAACGTCAAAAATGAATTTGTGCTACGCTAGAAAGATGAAGATCATTATAAAAGCAATGGCGAAGGCAGCCAATGATCCAAGAAAAAAGTAAAGCCCTTTGCTAGATATTCTTTTTTGTTCCTCAGCTCCTAGTGTCTCATACTCAGCTATCATTTGGTTGTAGGCATCTTCTCGTCCCAGTGTATACCTTATTAAAGGCAGAGAAATCAGAAATGGAATGAGCGCAACAAATTTTCCTATGCTTCGGCCCCTTCTTCTTCCAAAGGTGTCCTCGATGAGGTCGGTGAAGCCATCGGCAAAGCTTTCTGAAATCACCATTAACAATACTACTGCCAAAATAATGTATAGCGCTAAGCCCACGGCCAGCAATCTCGTTCCATTGGTACGTGCTGCGGCCTCTTTGCCCTTGGGTTTTAGTTCGGAGTATTGATTGCAATAAACGGCCTTTAACAGGTTCATTTTAAATCAAATTATTGGCATAGGCAAACTTAATAAGCCCTACTAATGATCCAGTCTTGGTTTTTCTAAAGATGTTCTTTCGGTGGGTTTCCACTGTGCGTTCGCTAATAAAGAGCTCCTCCGCAATCATTTTATTGGAATATTCCTGGGCAATCAACTTTAGAATCTCTCTTTCTCTAGCTGTGAGCAGCTTGCCTTCTTCAGGCTCATAAAGACTCTTGACCAACATGGCGTTGATTTCTGTTGACATGTACATTTTACCTCCACGAACCGCGTATATGGCTTCAAGTAGTTCTTCTTTGGTATCTTTTTTCAGAACGTATCCATTCACGCCTTCCTTCAATATTTCTTTTACCAGATGGGCTTCATCATGCATACTCAGCACAATAAACTTCATATCAGGGAATAGTCGTTTTGATTTCTGAACCAAACTTAGTCCATCATCCGGACCCAAATTGTAGTCTGTGATCACCAGGTCGGGTTTGTGTTTGTCGATAGCTCTGATCGCATCTGGCACATTGCCTACGGCATCAACAACCGAAAGCATGTCATCCTCCTCAATCAATTTTTTCAATCCATCGAGTAAGATCGAATGGTCATCAACTAATACAATTTTCACTGTTTGGGTCAATTTATCCCTTGCTGCGATGTTTACAAGCCATTTCATCTATGCAGGCAAGGTACTTATGCTAATCTATTAAAAATATCCGATTAAGCCGTGATTTGTTCCTCAGTGCTGGCGGGTATAGAGGGCGCTTCCTGCAAGCTTACATTAATGGTAACCATTGAACCTCTACTTGTTGGCTTGGTATCAAGATCAAACTCACCATTGATAAGGTTCAATCGGCTATTGATATTTCTCCATCCATTTCCACTGCCTTCAAAGAAGGTCTTTGGATCAAAGCCCAATCCATCATCTTCGATGGTCAGCGTAATCTCATCTCCTCCGCCTATCAGCTGAATGGTAATTGAGTTGGCATCTGAATATTTGAGGATATTATTGACCCACTCCTGAGTAATTCGATAAAGAGAGACCTCCATAACCTCTGAAAGTCGATCTTCCACCTCAAAAATTAAGACCTCAACTGCTTTAGTTCCGGTGACATTAATACGGTCAGCAAACTCTCTAATGGCATTGGGAAGTCCTCTTTTCACCAGGGTTTGTGGCATAAGGTCAAAACAAATATTCCTCAATTCAGCATACATATCGTTGATTACGTTTTCACTCTGACCAAACACCTCCTGTCTCAGTTCCACATCACGGGAATTGTTATTGTTTAATCTTCCCAGATTCAGCTTTAGCACTGAGATAAGCTGTCCAAATCCATCATGTAAATCTGTTGCAAAACGCTTTCTTTCTTTTTCTTGAGAGTAAATAACAGCCGTCATTTCAGCGTCCCTAAGCTTAATTTCATGCTCCTTTTCTCTGAGTATACGTTGGCGTTTTTGTTTTATCCTCCAAAGCCAAACCAGCAGAACACCTAGTAGTGCAATGACAATAAGTGTCACAATGATTATTTGATTTCTGACAATAATTGATGACTGCTGCTCCAATTGTGTATTCTGAAATACTATTTGGTCTTCTTTTTTCTGAGTCTCATACCTGGTCTGTAATTCCTCCGTTGCCTTTACTTGTTCCAATCGATATACTGAATCCCTGTATTGCAGTGAAAGCAATGTGCTTTGATGCGCTTCTTCGAACTTTCGAAGGGATGCATAGGCCTCCTGCAGATTTTCGTAAATTTCCATCATTTGGGCATAAGACTCCGTTTCCTCTGTGAGTTCTAAAGCCTTAAGGTTGTATTCAACACAGCCTGCAGCATCTCCACTATCAAAAGCCAGACTGCCCAGATTCTGGTAGGTATCTCCTATGTGGTTTTTGTCATTCTCATCTGTAGCAAGGGATAAGGCTACCAACAGATGTTCTTTGGCCTTCGCAAAGTCGCCTTTGCGCTTTTGGAGATTACCCAAATTGGTTTGATTGACGTAGAGTAAATCATTGTCTTCAAACTCAGATAATATCTCGTTGCTTTTGTCAATAAAATAGATTGCACTGTCATAACGTTCGAGATTTTTATGGATAACAGCCATGTTGCTATATACTCTGGCCATTCCCAAACTATCTCCAGCCTTCCGCTTAGAATCAACGGCTCTTGCATAAAACAGAAGAGATTCTTCTGGCTTATTCAGCAAGTCAAGTACAAGACCAATATTCAACTGAGCACTTGAAATTGACCTATCGGTGCCTCCAAATTCTTCTTTAAGCGCCAGTGATTCGTAGAGCATTGCCAATGCATTTTGATATTCCCCAAGGTCTTTTAAAACAAGTCCAATATTGTTTTTGTAAAAGCTTACTGTAAGCGAATCTCCGATAGACCGGCTTAGCCGAACAGCTTCCTTGTAGACGTCAATTGACTCAGTATTAAGGCCAATTCCTGACAAGTGATTCCCTAGCTGATTGTTAGCCATTGCTTCCTGCCTCACGCTGTCCAAAGAACCAAATATTCTGACCGCCTCACGATCTGCAGAAAGCATTAAGGAATCCTGATAATTGGAATAGTACGTCTTAGCCAAGTTGTAATGGGCAACCCCGGAACGGTATTCCATTTTCAGACTTGAATAGATTCGAATGGCCTCCAGGTAGTGTTTCTCTGACAGTTCATAATTCCCGGAAGACCTGGCTTCAAGGCCAGCCGCCATAAGTGAGTCGGCCAATGCACTTTCGATTGATAAAGCATCTCCTTCTTGCGAAAAACAAGAATGGCCAATGGTTATGGCAAAAAATATAAATATCAATCGGTCGGTCATTACTGATATCAAAGCTAGAGGTCAGGTAATGGATACTGTTACCATCCCTCAATATAATTATATCTCCAAGATGTCTATTCCATAGTTCATTGTCAACTCATAAACACCTACAAACCAGCTATATGTAAAAAATACCCTCTGGTGGGTATTCGAAAATACGTTTCTACAAGGATGTTTTCACGCTGATCAAGGCAATAGATTTACATAAAAAAAGTAATGAAAAGATTTACCAATTTAATCGTGATGTTGTCATTCCTTATCGTTTCATGTGGGGAAAGTGACCCAAATGATATAGACCCAATAGATATAGATGTGACGTTTGAAGTGGATTTGTCGGGTGAGTTTGTTTCGGCATTTGTTCAAGATTCAGTTTCGGCTTTTACCCATGCAGAATTAATCCTAATTAAGGGATTTGATACTGGAAGAAATATGGTAGAGCTGATTATCGACCCTTCCATGATATCGGAAATTGTGGGTACTCATGACGTAACTCGGGACAGTGCAACACGAATCAGAATTCAACTTGCAGACGGCACTACCTTCTATTTAGCAGATAGCGGTACTTTAACAGTCACGGAATATCGAAACAAGGTGATGAAAGGAACCTTCAACTTTGAATCCACCAAACACAATGACCCCACGAAATCCGTATCAGGATCAAGTGGAGTTTTCGTTGTAGCAATTGATTAGAGACTATTCGAAAGCCGTAATTGTTCTTTCAATAATATCGCAACAATCGTGCAATTGCTCTTCCGTCATCACCAACGGAGGAGCAAAACGAATAATGTTTCCGTGAGTTGGTTTAGCCAACAGTCCATTCTCTTTTAAGGCTACACAGATATCCCAGGCAGTTGAGCTGTCTTCTGTATCGTTGATCAGAATCGCATTTAATAGCCCCTTACCTCTGACAGCGTTTACCAAATCAGTTTTGGCAATGAAGACATTCATTCTTTCCCTGAAAATTTCACCAAGGTGTTTTGCATTTTCAGCAAGGTTCTCATCTTTCACAACCTCCAATGCGGCTATGGCCACCTTCGCAGCCAATGGGTTGCCGCCAAAGGTACTTCCGTGCTGACCCGGCTTGATCACCTCCATAATGCGATCATCGGCCATTACTGCAGATACAGGATAAACGCCTCCCGAGACGGCTTTGCCTAGAATCAACACATCTGGTTTCACATTTTCATAGTCGCAAGCCAAGAGTTCACCTGTTCTAGCAATGCCAGTCTGAACCTCATCAGCAATGAACAATACATTAGCCTCTGTACAAAGCCTATGGGCCTCGGCCAGATAACCATCATCAGGAACAAAAACACCCGCTTCGCCCTGAATTGGTTCGATCAAGAAGCCCGCAACATTTTCCTCACTTAATGCGGCCTTTAAGGCAGCAATATCGTTATGAGGGATTTTGATGAATCCAGGAGTATAGGGTCCGAAATTCTTTTGGGCATCCGGATCATTGGAAAAAGAAATAATTGTAGTGGTTCTTCCATGGAAGTTATCCTCACAGACAATGATCTTCGCTTCGTTCTCAGCAATGCCTTTTTTCTCGTACGCCCATTTCCTGCAAAGCTTAATGGCCGTTTCCACCGCCTCGGCCCCGGTATTCATCGGTAAAATCTTGTCAAAGCCAAAATACTCGCTCATGTACTTCTCGTAAGAACCAAGCGTATCGTTGTAAAACGCACGGGAAGTGAGCGTGAGCGTTTCAGCCTGCTCTTTCAAGGCATTCACTATTCTTGGATGGCAATGCCCTTGATTTACTGCACTATAGGCGGAAAGAAAATCGTAGTACTTCTTGCCTTCCACGTCCCAAACATGAACCCCTTCTCCCCTGGCCAATACTACCGGTAAGGGATGATAATTATGAGCTCCATATTTATTCTCCAAATTAATTGCCTCCTGACTGTTCTCTATGGTCATTATCATCTCTTAAAATTTATCTTTGTGCGCTAAACAATTTTAGTGAGGCAAAGGTACTGAATCTATTCAAGCCTTAAAAGATGAAAGAACGTTCCAAAAAGCAATCTGAGTTTGCCAGCAAAAAGGAAGATTACTACCTTGACGATCAAGGCAGATTGGTCTTTACGGAACATTACCACTTGAAACGTGGCTATTGCTGCCAGAACGGCTGCCGGCATTGCCCTTATGACTTCCAAAAATGAGCAGCATATTCGAAAATCTTCCTATAAATTTAGACGACCTACCAAAGGTTGAAGACATAGATTTTCAACCCATTGATAAAAAATACCTCAAGGTCATACTCATTGGAAATTTCTTGTTTTTCCTTCTTTTGGCAGCAGGTTTATTTGCACTCAACTTCTTTACCGATGAGTTGGGCACTACGAGCTATTTAATCTCAGGTGGGGCATTCCTACTGGTGATTACCTGGAATCTGATCATAACCTTCCTTGGCTTTAAAAGAAAGATGTATGCGATCAGGGACAAAGACATTATTTATACCAAAGGGTTAATCTGGTTTGTAAGAACCTCCATACCATTCAATCGTATTCAACACGCTGAAATAAAGCAAGGGCCAATTGAAAGAAAATTCAAACTCAGCAGTCTGAAGGTATTCACAGCCGGAGGCCAAAGTAGCGATCTGGTAATTCCAGGCCTACCCAGTGAAACAGCCCAACAGCTCAAAGACTTTATTCTTAGAAAAACCGCTGAAGATGGAGAGCCAACCCCTTGATTTTTCGGCACCAAGACGGCAGTCCTCAGTAGCCATAGGCGTCATTCTGATCAAGTTTGTCAGAATGACAATTCGTGCGTTCTGGCCAATACTGCTTAGTTTTTTCATTGGCGGTAGAGGAAATTCCACTTTTCAGGACATTATCGGCTACGTGGCAGTAGGTTTTGCAGCTTTCAACCTTGGCGGTTCCATCCTTACCTATTTTCGCTTCTACTTTCACATTGATGGGGATTCCATAGTTATAGACAAAGGCATATTGAAGCGCACCAAGACTAACATTCCATTTGCGAGAATTCAGACTATTAATTTCCGTCAAAACATCCTGCATCAGATTTTCAATGTGGTGAGTGTGGAAATTGATACGGCCGGGGCGAAAAAATCCGAAATCAGTATAGATGCACTTAAGAAGACCGAGGCCATCGCGCTTAGAGACTTTATACTCGCTGAAAAAGCACAACTCGGCACTGTGGAGAACACTGATGAAAAGGAAGTTGAAGAGGCTATTTTAGAAGAGCAGATTTTGCACCTAAGACCAATCGATCTGCTCAAAGTAGGCATTAGCCAAAATCACCTGAGGTCAATGGCGCTCATATTCGCTTTCGTGTTTTCTACATTGAACGAAGCTACTGAAGACATTGGTGACTTCTTATCCAGTCAGTTTGGTCAATATGAGCGCTATATGGTCGACAATGCGCTCTTTGCCTTTCTATTCACGGTAATCCTTGTGGCCACCATCTCCTTTCTCTTCTCACTTGTCAATTCTGTGCTGAAGTACTATGAGCTTAGGCTCTCTATTCACAAAAAAGGGCTTAAGCTCGTCAGGGGCCTACTCAACCGAGAGGAAATTAGTATCAATCGAAGTAAAGTCCAGATCATTTCATGGTCTACCAATCCGATTAGGAGGATGTTCAGCATGTTTACCATGAAGATTTCACAGGCGTCCAGTGCAGAATCGGGATCAAAGGGAAATATTAAAGTACCTGGGAGCTATCAAGAGCAAATCACAAGGGTCATCTCTGCGGTTTTCCCTGAAGAGTATTATCAATTCGATTCTGATCATAAAGTTAGCCACCTCCTAAAAACTCGCCTTTTTCTCTTTTTTGGTATGATACCAAGCTTGCTCGGCCTAGCAACTTATTTTGAAATTGGCACTGATGCTTTATTCTTTTTATTGTGGTTACCTATCATTTGGGCGTTGGTTAGCCTTTACTATTCCAAAAGGTCGTTTCAGCTAAATCAGGAATTTATGAAAAGCAATGCCGGTCTTTTTGGTAGAAGTTATGACCTAACTCAAATCCATAAAATCCAGGCGGTTCGTATAAAACAAAGCCTTTATCAAAGAAGAAAACGCCTGGCAACTGTCGAGTTGTTTACCGCGGCTGGTCACCTTACACTACCCTTTATTGAGCTTGAAAAGGCCCAGGCCCTGGAGAACTTGATACTTTATCGGGTTGAATCTGACCGCAGAGAGTGGATGTAATCAAGCCTATAAAAAACTTCCAATATTTTGCAGGGAACTTTGGTCTGTTCGCCAATAATTCAGATATTTGCATTCCGTTTTTGAAAACGGATAAAATTCAGAGATCATGTCAAGAGTTTGTGATATAACAGGAAAGAAAGTACAAGTGGGTAACAATGTTTCTCACGCCAAAAATAGAACTAGAAGGAAATTCTACCCTAATCTTCAGAAGAAGAGATTTTATATCCCTGAAGAAGACAAGTGGATTACCTTGAAAGTGGCTACATCTACACTGAGAACCATTAATAAAAATGGGATCTCCGCTGTACTTAAAAAAGCAAGAGAAAACGGTAACATTTTAGTATAATAGCGTTCTCAACGTTATTGTGCTATGACAAGACAACCCGTAAGATATTTAATCCTGGCAACCATGATGGTGCTAGGATTTTCTTTTTTAGAAGCTCAAGAAAAGCCTAACGATTTTCTAAAAGCCGACTTTCACCAAGGTCGAAGAGATGCCCTAAGGGCCAAAATGCCTGACAACTCAGTGGCAGCTTTTTTCGCAAACCCAGTTAGAAACAGGGCTAACGATGTGAATTACATCTATCATCAAAACCCTGATTTATATTACCTAACAGGATACCGTGAACCCCATGCCATCCTGCTCATTTTTAAGGAAGAGCAAAAGGACACTGATGGAGGCACATACAAAGAGGCATTCTTTGTACAACCACGTAATGCTGCAAGAGAAATGTGGACTGGAAGAAGGCTAGGAGACGCAGGAGTAAAAGAAAAACTAGCCATCTTGAACAGTTTCAAAAATACTGACTTCAAGGATTACAGCATCAATTTCGATAAATTTGATAAGGTACTCTTTTATAATTTTCAGGATGATGTGCGCGATAATGCACGTGATGAAGGAGACTTATTTAGCTTGATTAGTCAGTTTAAATCAAAGACCGGTTTCCAATCTGCTACTAACTCCTTAGATGCCGAGCCTCAGAAAAACAATATTGATTTACGGACACTACATGGTCTGATGGGCGAATTAAGACAAGTCAAAACTCCAGAAGAGGTTGATTTAATTCGGAAGGCAGTCTTCATCTCGACTGTAGGTCAAGTAGAAGTGATGAAAGCCATGAAGCCTGGAATGTCAGAAACTGAAATCCAGGGGATTCATGAATTTGTATTCAAAAAATATCAATCTGAATTTGAAGGTTATCCTTCCATCATTGGTGCTGGAAACAATGGCTGCATTCTTCATTATGAAGAAAATGAGAAGCCTATGGTAGCAAGCGAAGAGATGGTATTGATGGACCTTGGTGCTGAATATCGTGGTTACACAGCAGATGTCACACGGACAATTCCAGTTGATGGCAAGTTCTCAGATGAAGAAAAAGCAATCTATAATCTCGTTTTTAAGGCTCAGGAAGCTGCAATGGAGAAAATAAAACCAGGGATTCTAATGAGTGAATTCACAAGGATTGCAAGAGCAGTAGTAAATGAAGGGTTAGCGGAACTAGGTATTATCGCTACCAAAGACACGCGACATGGGTATTTCCCTCATGGAGTTTCACATCATATAGGCCTGGATGTGCATGATAAAAATGTACGCAGTCCATTAGTAGAAAACATGACGTTCGTTGTAGAACCTGGGATTTATATTCCTGAGGGAAGTGATTGTGACCCAAAATGGTGGGGTATTGCTGTGAGAATTGAGGATGATTTTTTAGTGACAAAAGATGGTTATGAGCTACTGTCTGCTTTTGCTCCTCGTAGTGTTGAGGCAATCGAAGAAATGATGAAGCAAAAGAGTCCATTGGATGCTTTCACTGTACCGAAACTCAAAGGCGGGAAGTAACGCAACTCAAGAAATTCATTATAAAAAAGACCAACTTGAATTTGGTCTTTTTTTATTGTATTTCCTTAATCTCAAATCAAAGGTCTTGAGATATTCATTTTTTTTCAGTGATATTTATGACTGATGCGCATCACATGAGACTATGAAAAAAATACTCGAAACGATAAAAAGAAAGTGGGCAGAATATATTCTTGAAATCATCGTGATTGTAATCGGTATTTTGGGTGCATTTATGCTCAATAATTGGAACGAAGCCAAAAAACAAGAAGCGATTCAGGTGCAGGTTTTGAGAGATATTAAAAGTGACTTAACTGAATGTCGTGTTGAACTGGAGAAGATATCCAAGGCACATCAAAATCAAATCTATTTGTTCAATGGTCTGGTTCACAATTTGGAAAATGTTCGAAGTTATGTTGACACACTCGATATAGCTTTTGGCAATTTACCATTGTGGGGCTCACCCTATTTGACGATTACCAGTTATAATAACTTAAAGAGCTCAAAGGGAATGGATATCATTACCAATGACGACTTGAAAAAGAAACTCGTGGCACTACATGAAAGTATGTTTGCCTATATAACAGGTGATTTAGAAAAGGCGGAATGGAGTCTATCCGAAACAATAGTGCGCCCAATGTTTTTAAAAAAATTCGAATTCATCGAATATTTTAAAGCAACCCCTTTGAATTACAATGCCTTACTTTCAGATGTAGAGTTTATAAATATTTTGAAATTCACCATTGCCACAAGAGAAAATTCGCTTTCCAGTGTTCTCCAAGCACTCCAGGCTGTCAAAGGAGTACTTCCGGAAATTGACACTGAGATCAAGAAATATGCAAACTAAGCCAAAATGCAAACAGCATTAAAAAAGACACCCCGCAATGATTTTCAATCATGCATTTTTTTACCCGCCTAAGTTTCATAAACAGATTAGGTTGCCTATATTTGCAGTCCGAATTTTAGAAGTAGAAAGAGATGGCTAAGAAAGGCAATAGAGTTCAAGTGATCATGGAATGCACAGAGCATAAGGCGAGCGGTATGCCAGGTACTTCACGTTACATCACTACTAAGAACCGAAAAAACACGACTGAGCGATTGGAGTTGAAGAAATACAACCCGATTCTTAAGAAACAAACTATCCACAAAGAAATTAAATAATCATGGCTAAGAAGGTAGTAGCAACGCTGAAAAAAGAAGGTGGTGTAAAATACGCCAAAGTAATCAAGGCTGTAAAATCTCCTAAGACAGGAGCATACACTTTCAAAGAAGAAATGGTTACTGAAGATTTGGTCAAGTCAGTTTTGGCTGACAAGTAAGATTTTCAAAATTTACTCATAAATTAAAGTCCCCTCGTGGGACTTTTTTGTTCTTCACTATAAATCAGCATCAATGGCTTTATTCGGACTGTTCTCAAAAGATAAAAAGGAGTCTTTAGACAAGGGCTTGGAAAAGACCAAGGAGAGCTTTTTTTCGAAAATCGGGAAAGCAGTTGCTGGAAAGTCCAAGGTGGATGATGAAGTCCTCGATGAATTGGAGGAAATTCTGATTACCTCTGATGTTGGCGTAGATACTACTATCAAAATCATAGAACGTATTGAGGCAAGGGTCGCCAAAGACAAGTATCTAAATGCTGCCCAGTTAGATGAAATTCTCAGGGATGAGATTGCCAACCTGCTGGAAGAAAACAACTCTGAAGACCTTGCCGACTTTATATTACCTGATCATAAACCACATGTCATCCTAGTTGTAGGTGTGAATGGTGTAGGTAAGACCACAACCATTGGAAAACTAGCTGCGCAATTCAAGGCAAAAGGCAAATCAGTGGTACTTGGCGCAGCGGATACCTTTAGAGCAGCAGCAGTAGATCAACTCAAGCTTTGGGGTGAACGTATTGATGTACCTGTGGTAGCCCATGGCATGAATGTTGACCCATCAGCCGTGGCTTTTGATGCCGTGAAAAAAGGCGTTGAAACAGGTGCCGATTTGGTAATTGTAGATACAGCCGGAAGGCTTCACACCAAGGTGAATCTGATGAACGAGTTGGCCAAGATCAAGCGAGTCATGCAGAAGTTTATCCCTGAAGCTCCCCATGAGATTATGCTGGTATTGGATGGCTCTACAGGCCAAAATGCCTTTATTCAAGCCCAGGAATTCACCAAAGTTACTGAGGTAAATGCCCTGGCCATCACCAAGCTGGATGGCACCGCCAAAGGAGGCGTGGTGATCGGTATTTCAGATCAATTTAAAATTCCGGTAAAATACATTGGTGTTGGAGAGCAAGTTGGAGACCTACAGGTATTCAACAAAGTGGAGTTCGTTGATTCGCTTTTCAAAAAGTAGATCCTGTCAAATCTTGCCATTGAAAGGGCCTACTCTCTCCTCCTTCACATTCTGCTCCTATACTTTTCCGAATTAGTTTATATTCATTCAGCCAAACCAAGCTGCTATGAAATTAAAACTATCCATTTTCATCATTTCCTTATGTCTATTTGCATCATGCACCAAGGCCCAAGAAGCAGACTTTGCATTTACAAATGTGAATGTGCTTACTATGGAAAGTGACCAGGTATTAACCAGTCAAACCGTTCTAATCAAAGACGGCCGTATTTTGAAAATAGGCCCAAGTGCTTCAGTGAGCACCTCAGCTTCGACACAAACTGTGGATGGCTCTGGTAAATACCTTATGCCCGGTATCTCTGAAATGCATGCGCATATCCCAGGCAACCAAAACGGCACTGAAGCGGTGGAAGAAACCCTCTTTTTGTACTTGTCCAATGGCATTACGCTTATTCGCGGTATGCTTGGACAGCCCTATCATCTGGAATTGCGAGAGCAGGTCAAAACAGGTGAGGTACTAGGCCCAAGAATCTATACCTCTGGGCCATCTATTAACGGGAATTCAGTTAGAAGTGTTGAACAAGCTAAATCCAAGGTCACAGCGCAAAAGGAAGCGGGCTATGACTTCCTTAAGATGCACCCTGGTCTTACTATGGAGAATTTTAATGCTGTGGTGGCCACAGCCAATGAAGTTGGCATTCCTTTCGCAGGACATGTCTCCCTTGATGTCGGTGTGAGAAGAGCCATCGAGTCCAAATATGCCTCTATTGATCATGTGGATGGATATATAGAGGGCATGGTACCTTCAACCATGCGTGTCAACCCAAATACAAATGGGTTTTTTGGCATTAATTTTACAGACATCATCGATGAAAGTGTTATCCCTGAATTAGTTCAGGCCACCAAAGATGCAGGGATTTGGATTGTACCTACACAAGCCATGATGGACAGATGGATTGGCCCTCAACCAGCAGAAGAATTAGGCAATGATCCTGAAATGAAATACTTGAATCCACGCATCTTAAACAACTGGGTTCGGACCAAAAAAGGGGTGCTAAGTAATCCCAATTACGATGGAGAACGAGCCTTGAAGTTCAACAGAATTAGAAAAGATATTATCAAGGCATTGCATGAGGCTGGCGTAGGAATGTTGCTTGGCTCTGATGCCCCGCAGGTTTTTAACGTACCGGGATTCTCTATACAACGTGAAATGCAATCCATGGCAGATGCAGGGCTTTCTGCTTACGAAATCCTGAAATCAGGAACAGTTAATCCGGCCATCTACTTTGGTGATGAAACAGAGTATGGTATGGTCAAGGAAGGCCTGTCTGCAGACCTGATTTTGGTGGATAGCAATCCGCTGGAGAACATTGCGAATATGGAGAGACAATCTGGTGTAATGGTTAGAGGCAAATGGTTATCAGCCGAAGAAATAAAAACCCGGTTGGCGGCCATCGCAAAAAAACACGGCAATTAAACTCCAGGCACCATGAATTCATATCTCAGATTTTCGATTCTCATTTGTCTTTCTGTCCTTCTCTCCTGTAGTTCGGAAACCAATGAAGCCGTAAAATCTCTAACGCTTCACAATGGTAAGATCTGGACTGGTGATGAGTCCAATCCCTGGGCTGAGTGGGTTTACATTGAGAATCACAAGATTGTAAAGCTGGGCAGCGGAAGTAACTTTCCTGCTGCTGATCAGCAAATAGATTTAAAAAAGAAGCTTGCTGTACCTGGGTTTAATGACTCACATGTCCACTTTGCCTCTGCGGGTTCATTGTTGCTAGGGATCAACCTCCTGGATGTGAATGGAGATGAATCCTTCATTCAAAAAGTGAAAGAGACTACCCAAAGGTTACCTCAGGGAAGTTGGATAACCCGTGGTGATTGGGGTGCCTACGAAGCCTGGAATCTTGGTTCCGAAGGCAGCGACACCAAAAAGGCCGCCTGGCAGCCTAATAAAAATTTGATTGATGACATTACACCCGATCACCCGGTTTTGGTTACCAAATATGACCGCTCTGAGGGTTTGGCCAATCAACTAGCCCTGGATTACCTCGGCATAAATTCGGATGACGGCATTCTTACCGGAGCTACTTTGAGTGCCGCCTTGAGGGAAATTCCTGAAAGTTCTTTCGAACGAAAACTGGCTGAAGCAAAACGGGCCCTAGAAGAAACAGTAAAATGGGGAGTCACCACGGTTCAGGACATGTCCCCTTTGGACAGAGTCGACATTTATAACTATCTGCTTGATAGGGATTCCCTAAGCACCAGAATCAATTTCAGCCCTTCAAGACTGAGTGAAAAGGACAATATGATGGCTAAAGGATGGGTAATTGACTGGGGAGAAAACCCAAGCCCAAGCGGAAACGACTACATCTCCTTCGGTACTATTAAAAGCCATATTGATGGTATCATGGGTGGAAGAACGGCACGATTCTATGAGCCTTACGAGGACAATGACTCCGAAAATGTACAATGGCGTGGAGGTTGGCGCGAGTTTTCCCAAAACCTGCCACAATTCAAAAAAATGCTAATTCAGGCTGATAGTGGCGGTATTCAGCTTCGTGTACATGCCATTGGTGATGAGGCCAATTCAATTCTACTGGATGTCCTGGACACATTAGATCAAGTCAACGGCCCTAAAGACAGGCGTTTCAGATTGGTACACGCGCAAGTGATTTCGGAAAGAGATTTTGGTAGATTTCAAGGCAGAAATATCATTGCTGAAGTCCAGCCCTATCATGTCACCGATGATATGCGCTGGATGGAAGAGCGGATAGGCTACGAGCGTTGCAAAGGCGCTTACGCCTTTAAAACGCTTCAAGACATTGGTTGTATGTTAGCATTCGGCTCGGACTGGCCGGGGACCAATGCCTCCTACTACCCCATCAATCCACTATATGGATTATATGCAGCAGTAACCAGACAGACCATCAATGGGCAGCCAGAGGCCGGATGGTTTCCTGAGCAAAGAATTGCACTTGAAGATGCCCTAAAAGCCTATACCTGGGGCTCGGCCTTTGCTACTTTCGAAGAAGACGTGAAGGGCACCATTGCTCCGGGCATGCTGGCCGATATTGCGGTAATTGATACAGACCTCTTTAATACAGCCCCTTCAGAATGGTTGGAAGCCAAATTCAATTATACTATTGTAGGAGGTAAAGTAGTCTACCAATCCAATTAATCATTCTTCTCTCAATGAATTCACAGGATTGCTATTGGCCACATTAAAGGACTTAAAGCTGACTGTGATGAAAGCGATTACAGCAATCAGCAATCCCCCAATCACGAATATTCCCACGCCAATAGAGGTTTGATAGGCAAACCCTTGAAGCCACTCTTGCATCAAATAATAGCCCAATGGAAAAGCGATGATTAGCGAAACCAAAATCAACATCGCATAGTCCTTTGCCAACAGCAGTACTACTTTACCTACCGATGCCCCTAATACCTTTCTTATGCTGATCTCCTTTTTACTCTGTTCTGCTGTAAACGAAACCAAACCAAATAGACCTAAACAGGCCACAAAAATCGCCAGACCGGCAAATCCGATAAAAACTGAATTGAATTGCTCATCCGATTTATACTGTCTGTTAAAAAACTCATCCATAAAGAAATATTCAAAAGGGCTATCTGGGTATATCTGATCCCACAAGCCTTCAATCTCGCTCATGGCTGTTCCGTAATCGTTAGTAGCCAGTTTAACTGTATAAAATCGTCCACGATCAGGGTTATAGAAAAAAGCCACAGGATCCAATTCCTCCTTTAGTCCGGCCTGGTGATAATTCGATACAACACCGATAATATTCCATTCATTCTGGGTATTTGGGTTAAGTTTTTCACCAATAGCTTCCTCCGGACTATTAAATCCCATATGCCTCAATGCTACCTCGTTCAAAACGACTGCCGCGGTATCGGTAAGCATCTCCTTTTGAAAATTTCTTCCGGCCAGTACCTCTATTTCAAAATTTGGAAAAAAGAATTCATCAGTGTTCACATTATAGAGGTTCTTCCTTTCATTCGGAAAATGTATGGAGCGATATCCACTTATTCCAAAATTCTCCCAACCTGGTACAGAGTTGGTAATGCTATAACCCTGTGCACTCGGCAACTGAACGAGTTCATTTTTAAACCTATTCAACCGATCCACCAGGTCGTTGCCCCCTCTTGAAGATGTAGCGCCCTTCAATACGAGGGTCTGCTGAGTGCTAAACCCCAAATCCTGGGAGCGCATGTATTTGAGCTGCTTAACTACTAAAAAAGTGCCCAAAATAAGCGTAACGGATGCTGCGAATTGAAATACCACTAGTATTTGTCTAAATCCCAATTTCTTTTTGCGCTGATAGATATTCCCTTTTACAACTTGAATGGCCTTAAAGGAGGTAAGAACAAAGGCAGGGTAAAGACCCGAAATTAAAGCTCCTCCCAAAATCAAAATAGAGAGGCCCAAAACAACTTCTTTAGAAAGTAGGAGGCTGGATTCAAGACCAATGTCAAGAGATCCATTTACCATTGGTATGGCAATAAGCACTATACCGATACTGATCAATACCGCCATCAAATTATATAGAAATGCTTCTGCCAGGAATTGAACAATCAACTGCTTTCTTCCAGCACCAACCACTTTACGAACACCAATTTCCTTAGCTCTTTTCACTGCACGGGCTGTTGACAAATTGATGAAATTGACCCAGGCTATAATGAGAATAAGTCCCGCAATAGCCGCTAGGAAATAGATGTTCTCAGCACCTCCATTTTCACCCATATCCCAGCTAAGCCCTTTAGAGTAAAGATGTATGTCCTTGACGGGTTGAGTCCACAGGACTTCATACGAGTCAGAGTTGGCATATGCATCTGCCTTTTTCTCATGATAATACTTTGAAATTTTATCGTTGAAACTTTCTATATCTGCATTTTCACTTAGTCTTACGAAAGTGTAGAAATCATACCAACCCCAGTCGTCAATCCAGTTTTCAAAACCACTCCATGACTTCAGGGACATAATCATGTCAAAGTTCATGTGAGAATTCTCTGGAAAATCCTCGTAAACCCCGGTCACCAGGGTTTCATTTCTACCTCTCCAAATTATTGTCTTACCTACCGGATTTTGCTCTCCAAAATATCTTTTGGCTGTACTCTCAGATATTACAATCTGGCTCGCTTCAGAAAGTACATTAGCCGGATCCCCATCCAGTAGTTTAAAGCCAAACATTTCAAAGAAATTCTCATCAGCTAAAACTGCATTGTCCTCATTAAATCGAATTAAAGTACCATCCTCTTGCCTGGTGCTGTATACCCCTCCTCCGAAAGGTAAAATTCGCGTGGCAGCTTCGACTTCGGGAAAATCAATGACTACGTTTGGCCCTACCGCAGCATATACTGGGGCGCTGCGCACGGACAGTTCCTCCTTACCATACATATCCATTACCAGGCGATAGGTGTTATCTGCACTTGGGTGGAAATTATCATAAGATAATTCTTCAAGCACATGAAGTGTAATGAGGAGACAAGCCGTAATACCTACAACCAATCCAGAAAGGTTGATTGAACTGTAAACCTTGTTCTTGATAAAATTTCTGTAACTGACCTTTAAATAGTTTTTGAACATTGCGATTGAATTTGGATTGTAACTTTGTTTTCCGAAAGATGAGGGTCTGAAAAATCTAAACACATCCCAAATGAACCACCATTTGGCCTTTGCGTCCCCCAGCTCTTGCTTTCGGTAATAAAATGCTTCCAGCAAATCTCCCTGAATCTCATCTACCAAATCGTTGGCGCAATACCATTCTAAAAATCGATTGGCCCATTTTGGTGGAGATATAAAATTTTCGGGAGCACTCATCAAGAAGAAAAATTGAGCTTAGGCATCATATTCCAGAGTTTCATTCTGTTTTCCTGAATCTCTTCGAGCGTTCGGAGGCCCAGCTTGGTCACACTGAATATTCTCTTTCGTCTCCCCCCTCTTTCAGTAGTGGAGCCTCCCATTTCAGATTTGATATAGCCCTTTTTCTCCAGTCTCTTTAAAACGGTGTGAACCGCTGAGATTGAAATTCGACTGCTCATATTCTTATAATACTCTTCTGAAACAGTGTAACCATAAGCCTCTTCTGGCATTACAGCCACGATTAAGAGCACGGTTTCTTCAAGATTTCCTAAGCTTTGACTCATATTTCTACAACTATTGTAGAACAAATATAAAAACAAACGTTTAATTTCTACAACTATTGTAGAACTAATGGATGTCAATCGGATGAAAAAAGTTTGAGATGACTGATTTTTATTCGCAGATTCTCTGATTTATAAGGTCCTGATATATAATTTTTGTTGGCTGCTTCGGTTGAAATTGCTTTCTTGTTGTATCGTAAATAAACGATATGAAGCAAATTGAGATTTTACCCTATGCCGATGAACTCGGTGTTCACTTCAAAACCATTAGCTATCAATGGATTGAGAAGTATTTTGGCATAGAGGATAAAGACCGCGAATTATTAGAGAATCATCGGTCAAAAATCATTGACGAGGGAGGGCATATTCTCTTTGCCAAAATGGGCGATGAGGTGGTTGGTGCCTGTGCGCTGATCAATCACCGCAATGGCCACTATGAGTTAGCAAAAATGGGCGTTTTGGAAGGCTATCAGGGCCAGGGAATTGGAAGGAAGCTTGCTGAAGCCATTGTCTCCAAAGCACGTGAAATCGGAGCAAAAAAAGTGTTTTTAGAATCCAGTCAAGAGCTTGAAGCTGCTCTGGCCCTTTACCACAAACTGGGTTTCCGAAATGACCCCAGCCTGGAAGTACCAGCCTACTCAAGATGTAATGTGCAATTGGCATTGCCAATTATTCAAGATGACTAGCCACCATCCCCGTTACAGATTGCTCAGTTAATACTTCTTTTCACCATAAATTAGATTCATTTCACTGCAAACGACCAACCGAGTCCAGTCAAAAACGTTATTAGCACATCAAGTTCCTCCTATGAAAAAGTTCTATTGGATTCTCGTTTTCACCTTTTTGATGCTCAATACGGCATTCAGTCAAGTTAAAACCAGCGAAAATTATCGCATCACCATTTTGTCGACCATGCTTACGGACATAAGAGGTGTGGGCGAATGGGGCTTTGCAGCGCTAATAGAAGTTGACGGGAATAAAATATTGTTTGACACTGGTGCCAGACCCGAAACTGTGCTGAAAAATGCCGAGGAACTTCGAATTGACTTGTCGACAGTGGAGCATGTCTACTTAAGTCATAACCATTGGGATCATGTTGGCGGTTTAATCACTCTAAGGAAAAACCTGATGGCCACTAACCCTAAAGCCTTGAGCATTGCACATGTGGGTAAGGGGGCTTTCTATTCGAGACCCAGTGCAAACGGTGCAGAAGGGAACGGCATGATTGATATCAAAGCTGAATATGAATCTCTTGGCGGCAAATTCATTATTCATGAGAAGTCAGGAGAAATTTTTCCAGGCATGTGGAATACCGGGCCAGTGACCAGGGTGCATAATGAAAGAAACTGGAGCGGGGCCGGAAAGATTATCAAAGATGGGAAAAGCATAGAGGATAATATTCCTGAAGATCAGTCTATAGCACTAAGTACCTCCTCGGGCTGGGTATTGATTTCTGGTTGTGGCCATGCCGGTATCATTAATACAATGGATCATATCCGCAAGAACATTCAAAACAAAGCCATCACAGTGGCTATTGGTGGCTTTCACCTTTTGAATGCCTCAGATGAAACACTTGACTGGACCGCCAAACAAATGAAGAGAAATGAGGTAGTCGATCTTATTGGTGCACATTGCACTGGCGTCAATGCCTTATACTCGTTAAGGTCTCTTTTAAATATGGACAGAAAGAATGCCGTGGTCGGAGCGGTTGGTACTGTTTATTCATCCCGGACCGGTATCACTGCAGGACGAATAGCGCGTTAATTGTATCTTGTCCTAGGTTTTGTTATTACCCAACTTATGGAGCAATCACTGAAATGGTTTGATCGCAAATTTGATTTTGATCATCTGAAAGGCACCTTCCCATCCATCTATGAAAGATTGGGTGGTCTTTTGGTTCGTTTGGAAAACAAGTTGGAATCAATCCCTGCCGAACATTTCCATGTGAAACTGGATGAAAAATGGTCTATCAAAGAGCACATTGGTCATCTAATCGATTTGGAAGAGTTATGGTCTGCCCGTATGAAGGACTTTCTTGATGGAGCGGAAATACTTGCGCCTGCCGATCTTGAAAATCAGAAGACTCATCAGGCCAATCATAACGAGGTGTCACTGGAAGATTTGATTGAACAGCTAAAGAGTGAAAGAGAGATTCTTCTCACCTACTGTTTACAATTAGCCCAGGAAGCGGAAACTAAAACCGCTCTCCATCCCAGATTGATGCAGCCTATGCGAGTCATTGATCTGGCCTACTTTGTAGCAGAGCATGATGATCATCACCTGGCAGCAATTACCGAAATTAATAATAGACTTTTGGGTCAAAATTGATACTTTGAGGTAGTCTTAATTTCCCCAAAACCCAGACAATTTGAAGATCGTTTTTCTACTTGGCTTTTTGCAGGGACTTGTTTTAGCGGTGGTGTTGTTGTCCAGATCTTCCAGGCAATTCTCAAATAAGGTCTTGGGAACTTTGATTTTGTTGCTTGCAATACAGCTGGGACTGACATCAGAAAGCAACGGAATCATAGCTACATTACCCAATCTCAGGGCATTGACCTGGACCGCGCCCTATTTGTTTGCCCCTCTCACCTATCTATATATAAGATCTATTCTCACCCGAGAGCCATTACAATGGAAGCACATTACCCACTTTATTCTTTTTTTAATTAGCCTGATTGGACTTTTACCTTACTTCCAACTAGAACACAGCGCCAAAGTTAATTTTGACATATCTTCTGATAGCTATTTTCTCACCTTCGCCATCTCATTCGAGGCGCTCCGCGTGCTCCAGGCCGTTTTTTATTCTGTAATGATTTTTGGACTGATCAGGAAGTTCAAAACGGCTGCACAAGGAGAGGTTAGTAACATTCCGCTGAAATGGGTTTATCAATTTGTATATGCCTCGCTGTCCTCTTGGATTGTGGCCTTTTTGGGCATACTCGCCTATTTTACGGCCATAGATTTAGCAATCAACCCTTTTAATTTTGTCTATCTGTTGACATTGATATTCATTTACATGCTTGGATTCAAGATGCTGTCAAACCCTTTAATTTTTGGATTTACACTAAGTCTTGCCGAAAAATCAGTGAATTCAAAAACCCGATATACTAAATCAGGTTTAAAAAGTGATGTGCAATCCGTTTACCTGGACACCCTCTCTAAATTAATGGAGACAGGTCAGCCTCATTTAGAAAGTAACATCACCATCAATGGCCTTGCAGAAAGATTGGATATTCCAAAGCACCATCTATCTCAACTCATCAACGAGCAGCTCAATCAGAACTTCTTTGACTTCATCAACAATCATCGTGTTGAACATGCAAAAAAATTACTCTTGGATTCATCAAATGACCACCTGAAAATCCTGGCAATCGCTTATGATTCAGGCTTCAATTCGAAATCTACCTTTAACAGCCTGTTTAAAAAATACACAGGCCAGACCCCATCAAAATTTAGAGAAACCTTTAGGCAGACTTTGTAGTCCAAACTTAGCGGATTGGACGAAATCCTTGTTTTGACCCTCTTTCTTTGGTCAAAAAATGAAACCACTCAAAACAATTATTCCAACCGCTATCATAGTGATAGTTGTTGCTTGTGCCAGCTGCGCACGTACACCACAGTACAGCAAACGAGTTTCCAATGGTATAGCCTCCCTTGAGGAACTTAAGGTCAACGGGGATATGGAACACTTACTTATTCGAGGTAAGAACCTCGACAACCCAATCTTGCTCTTTTTGCATGGAGGACCCGGTATGCCAATGATGTATATGGCACATAAATTTCAGAAAAAACTGGAGGAGGATTTTATAGTCGTGCAATGGGATCAAAGAAGCTCGGGAAAATCATTTAAAGAAGGGCAATCGGCAGAAACCATTAATGTTCGTCAATACATGGATGATGCGAAGTTTGTTGTTGAACATATCAAAAAGAGATTCAATAAGGAAAAGGTAATTCTGGCTGGTCATTCCTGGGGATCATACTTGGGAACTTTATTGATCTCCGAGGATCCCTCATCATACCTGGCTTATGTTGGTATTGGTCAGGTAGTCGATGATAAGTTAGCTCTTGAAATTCAAAGAGAATTTCTGGAAAACAGTGCCCGAGCGCAGCAGGATGAAAAATCTCTGGCAGCAATCCAGGAAAAAGGTACTGCGGTCTATGAAGACTATCTCTTCAAATACGGAGGTGAATTGAAGCATCACAAGAGCTTCATGCCCTTTGTTTGGGCGGGTTTGAAAAGTCCTGAATATACTTGGAAAGAAGTTTTTAAAGTGGCGAAAGGCTCCAGTTTCGCTTCGGCCAAAATGAAGTACAACGTGATTGAGGGTAGTATTTTGGAAAATTCGTTGTTCTCGTTTGAACTTCCAGTTTTCTATTTCACTGGGAAACAAGACTACACCACCCCTTTTGCGTTAATTGAAGACTATTTCGAAAAAGTTGAAGCACCACATAAGGAAATGGTCTGGTTTCAAGAATCTTCACATTTTCCCTTTTTCGAAGAGCCAATGGCTTTTCACAATGCCATGCTGGATGTTAAGGCATATCTGAAACAGACGGCAGCGATTAACTAGAGTATTTAATAAAGTGAGAAAGAGTAATAGAGAGAGGTGCCTTTCAGCACCTCTTTTCTAATGCAAATCAATAATTACCCCCCCATTAACGACAATACCGTCAAGTGGTGCCCAAACCTCCAGAGTTTCAGGATTCATGCTCGATCCAAGATTGAAAGGTTCCAACCTGGATTGTCGGGTATCTGTAAAGTTCTCAAAGTTCAGATACAAATTGAACCCCTTGAATTTTCTCAAAGCCATAAAACCCACAATAAGAAAGTCTGAAGTCTTTGAACCGTCTTCCAAAAACTGCCGACCTGTATAATAACTCTCCAGACCCAATCTCCATTTTCCTTCCTGCTCATAGACAAGTACTGCTCCCAAATTATGCTTGGCAGTTAATGGCTTTTGGTTATTAAGGTTATCATACTTTAGCTCAGTATCAATCAGGGCATAATTCAGAAAGAACTTAAAGTCCTTATAGGTCAATTTTACGTTAGTTTCAATTCCTCTACTTCGCACAGCGCCATCGGCATTTTCAAAAAAGAAATTACCCAATGGATTGCTCTCTCTTAATACGAGTGGATCTGTCAGGTATGTGTAAAAGAAGAGTTGGTTCAAACTGAAGGTCCATTCACTACCGAGTGCAGTCTTATAATTAACATCAAAGTTCCCCCCATAAGAGCGTTCAGCCTTAAGTCCGTCCAGGTTTAATGCTGACAAACCCTGAAAGGCAAGCCGCTCAGAGTCCTCAGTAAAAATTGTAGGTGCTTTATAGCCTAAACCTCCTCCAATCCGATAAGTGAATTTTGAACCAGGCCTATAAAGCAAGTTCACCCGCGGAAGAGCAAACCAGCCATAGTCATCATTTTTGTCTAACCTGAAGCCTGATTCTAATGATATCTTATCAGAGAGGGAAGCAACCTGCTGGACAAACAACCCAACAGTGGTTTGATCATAGCTCCTATCGCTGGTGCGAATGGCGCCCTCCTTAAAACGATCCGTATATACATTTATCCCGGTTACCCAGCTACTCTCTCTAGCCCCAAACGAGTAGGACAGCTCGGAAAAAGAAGCCCACTGCTCACCATCAAAGGAATGATTAACCTGATTAATCGATCGATCAAAATGCAACAGGCTGTTTTTGATTGTTAGGACGTTTCCCTTCTCCCAAGTCTTGTCATAGCTCAGTTGATATGAAAATCGGTTGGTGAGATTTTCCTGTAAAAATTCACCAACACCGCCTTCTCCTACTTCTATAGCATTAAGATTTCCTCCCAGCCGATCTTCAAATGTGCCCTGCAAAGACAATCTCAGTTTACTATCGTCACTTGGATAGAAGTATATAACCGGGTTTACAGTGAAGCTTTTGGTTTTAGGGATGTCCGAGAAATTATCGCTGTTCGGATCATAGGCATCTTGTAAATTCCCAGTGCCGAAAAAACTCAACCCGAATTTATCACCTCTCTTGGCATAAAAGCCATTCAGCGTAGTTCCCCCCGCAGAGGTACGATCCAGCATAAGTCTTGTTCGAAGGTCTTTTTGAGGTTGTATACTTACCAAATTCACCAAACCAGCGATCGATCCCCCTCCATATAATGTTGAATTACTACCTTTGATCACCTCCACTTGCTTCAAGTCAAGCGGGGGGATTTGCATAATACTCAGGCCACCAGAAAATCCACTGTAGAGTGGGAATCCGTCCTTTAACAATTGCGTATACCTTCCGTCCAAGCCTTGAATTCGAATGCTCTGATTGGCCGAACTTGGTGAAGTAATTTGCATTTGAATCCCGGTACTCTCTCTGAGGAGCATGGCAATATTATCGGATCGCATTACCGCTTTTTCTTCCAGTTCTTCTGTACCAAGGAATTCGATTCTTGTTGGAATGTCCTCGATATTTCTGGAAGACCTGGTGGTACTTACCACCACTTCCTCCATTTCTTCTTCATCCAGTTCCATAAGAATCGATATTACTTCGGAATTTTCAAGAGGGAGAACATACGATAGCCGCTGAGTTTGATATCCCACAAAAGAAACTCTGACTTCAACAGGGCCATTCTTAATATCATTTACAACAGCCATTCCATCCGAATCGGCAATTGCCCCGATTGCAGGACTTACAAATACAGTGGCTCCAATCAGAGGTTCATTGGTTTCTTTGTCCAGTATTTTGAAGCTGAGTGAATTTTGACTCAGCATCATATTAGTGATTGACATCAGCAATACTGCTGCAATCATTGATTTTAAATTCATTGTATTAGGTAGATTAAAATTAAAAATTGATTCTAGAGAAAAAGAATCAATGCTGCGGTGGCTGCCAAATGGCATAATGCCTGGGATCAACATACCTATTAAGCCTAAACAAATCCAAACTTGCTAATTCCGGTTCTGTCAATTCTGCCTGTGCCTCTATGCTAGAGATAGAAATTCCACAGCAAGTGCAACTACAGAAAACACTACAATCGTCCAGTGGTACATCGCCACCAGGCTCGGATTTGGACTGGTGATAATGCACTTCCTCGCCACAATTATCAGCCGACTCATCAGCACACGGAGACATGCTGAACATTACAACGAAAACAGCTAGAAAGATTTTGGGCCAATTCACAACACAAAGGTACTACCCAAACCCGTGCAACAGGGTTTCAACAGCCAATTATTGCTATTCAATTGGCTACCATTAAAATAAAATTTCGACAATTTCGTAAATAACTATTGCAACATAGTTGCACTTATATTAATCTTGTATAGATTTTACCAACTACTCAAATAAGATGTTTAACAACAAATTGAAATATTCAGGGAGTCTAAGGGTCAAAGGCCTCTTAACATTAGTACTTACAGTTTTTATTTTGGCGGGATGCTCAAACTCATCGGATCCTGAGCCTGTCAATGACACTGAGCTGATCACAACCGTGAATGTAACATTCACTAACACTCAGGATGGCTCTGACGTGGTTATTGCTTCTTTCCAGGATATTGATGGACCTGGAGGTAATGATGGTACTACCATCAACCCCACACTAACTGCTAACAGTACATATCGAGTGGAAGTGGCATTCTTAAACGAATCCAGCACTCCCACTATAGATATCACCTCAGAGGTGGCAACTGAGGCTGATGAGCATCAAGTATTTTTTGAGGTGGGTGCAGGACTAAACTTCACCTATACTTATAGCGACCAGGATTTACTCGGTCTTCCTATTGGCCTCGTTGGTTCTGCCACAACCGGGAATGCGGGTAACGGATCACTTAATGTTGTATTGGTTCATATGCCATCCAAAACTGCCACCGGAGTCCAACAAGGTGATATTACCAATGCCGGAGGAGACGAAGATGTTCGGGTCATCTTTACGGTGACCATCCAATAACATTTGATTTAACAATTTATAAGAGGAGACTGATGTCTCCTTTTTTGTTTATTCCGTATGTTAGTTTCTAAATGCTAACCTTAACCTCCTTCGCGAAATCTTACGATTCCTCCTTGATCCTGGATGTCCCCGCTTTGTCTTTTGAAAAAGGCATTCATTGGATCAAAGGAAAAAATGGTTCGGGGAAATCAACTCTCTTTAATTGTCTTTCAGGGCTTTCTCCCTATAAAGGAAATATCCGTTTAAACAACGTAGATCTGTCAAAATCGCCCGGAGCTTATAAGCTAAAAGTAAACTACAGTCAATCTGAACCTGTATTTCCTGAGTTTCTAAGCGCCAACGAACTGATTCGCTTTTTTGCAAAACTTAAGAAGGCACCAGCAGGTCAGATCGAACAATTGAAAGAGTCACTTGGTGTAACCAGCTATGCCCAACAGCCCTGTGGCACCTATTCCAGTGGTATGCTGAAGAAATTGTCATTGCTTTTATCATTCATTGGAGAACCTGAATGCATCATTTTGGATGAGCCGCTAATCACCCTGGACAAGGAGGCACAACATATGGTAAGCGACTTGATTCGCACTGGTTATGACAATGGTGTCATGTTCCTTTTTGCTACCCATCAGGATTTTGAAAATGAGCAGATCGAACCCACACATGGTTATGAGGTAAAAGACCAAACCATTTCGATCCTCTGATGCATTCCATTGCAAAAGTCTTGCTCCGCACCCTGGTCTCTGAATTCTATCGGGCAAATGCGGGGTTCTTTTTGGTAGTTATGGGCCTTGGCTTCGGCTTTCTAAAAATTCCGCAACATGTCGATATTGCCTCAGGGCTGGCCGCTAAACCTGTTTATTACTTAATCCCACTATTACTTTGGAGTTTGTATGGAGTCAAAACCCTTCTGTTCTGTACAAGGATAAGAAAACTGGCAGCCAATCAAATTATTGGCGAAATAGTCCTTCTACAGCCAATTCAAAGAAAGTTACTGGTTGTATACGTTCAAACCTTGCTACTCTTGCCTGCCCTGGTCTATGGACTGTTTATGTCTTTCACTGCATTTCAACTGGGTGCCTTGCAATCGGCTGGTTTGGTTCTTCTTGGAAACGGGTTTATCCTTTTTACAGCTGCCCATTTTCTTCATCAAGTTTTAATTTCTCCTTCAGACCCAAAAGCAACTAAAGGTCTGACCTTCTGGACACAGAAGTTGCCAAAAAGCTTTTCATGGCTATATATTCATCACCTTTTCAATCGGCAACCTATTGTACTATTGGCAAGCAAAGCTATTTCTGTAAGCATTATTTTAGGTGCTACTTATTTGTACAAGTCTGATGAAAATGATTTGAGGTTATTAACCTTAGGGGTACTTCTGAGTTCAGCCGTAAACTCGGTATTTAGCTATAGACATTTTGAATTTGAAGCCAGTCAGTTGACCATATTCCGAAACTTGCCTTTATCCCTGGGTTCTAGGTTCACCTCGGCATTTCTGACTTATTTAGTCCTGATGTCACCAGAGCTACTTGTGCTGGTGGGCAATAACCTGATGCAATCAGATATACTCTTTCTGGTCAAGATTTCAATGCTTGCTCCTGTGCTTTTGTTACTGTATCAGTCTATTTTGACGGCTCGTAAAATGGATATGGAGTATTTCATACGATACCCCTTCTTTTTGACGGCCATCTTGTTTTTTGTGATCCTGGGTGAAGTAGACCCAGCCGTTCTTACAGCAACTTTGATTTTCGTTTCGGCACTCTTGTTTTTCAAACTGCCAGGTTTCAAAAACCGTGGTTCCCAGGCCTAGTCACATTGATTGCAGATACTGGATTCAATTCAGAAGTCTCTCCATAACCCGTACGCCTGGAGGGCCTCCCCCTCCGCTAAAATTAGCGGCTGTGCTAATCACAATCAGATTGTTCTTGGGTGAGATGGCAATAACCTGACCACCCCAACCTCTTGCTGAAAAGTAATCTCCAGAAAGCCACCATTGATATCCGTAATTGGCAATATGGTTTTGAATAGAAGTGTCAATCCAGGCTTTTGATACAACCTCCTGCTCATTCCACCTGCCTTTGTTCAAAACCAATTGTCCTATTTTCAACATATCTGTAGGATGTAGATGCAGTCCCCAACCCGTGTTGAATTTCTCATCATTGCCCTGCTCCCAATGCCACTCAGATATACCTAATGGCCCAAACAGGTAATCTGTTGCAAATTCCTGTACTGTCATTCCAGTGCTATTTTCAATTATGCCGGAGAGTAGCATAGAGCATCCGCTGTTATAAGTGTACCTGGTGCCCGGCTTTGTGGGGATGGGCCTGTCGAGCACAAATTTCATCATATCGGCACTGCGTATCATTTTGTTCGCATCGTTCCTGATATCTGTGTAAGAGTGTGTCCATTCATCCCATGAAAATCCAGCACTCATAGTCAACACCTGCTTAAGTGTTAACTCCTGCTTCTCTTGGTTTAAGTTTGCCAACTTACCCTCGTATTCCGGAAAAAAGGATAGTACTGGTTCGTCTACAGATTTGATCAAACCCTGATCGAGTGCAATACCAATCAACAGGGAAGAAACACTTTTGGTCACCGAGTATTGAAAGTGAACGCTATCCTTTTCAAAGCCCTCAAAATATTCTTCAGCCAACAATTCTCCTTGTTGATAGATCAGGAGGGAGTGTATGTTTCCGAATTTGCCGGCTTTTCCATCTTTTATGATATCTGCCACCAAAGGGTTAGCATCAACAAGCTCCTGGCCTTCCGGTACTTTTGTACACGAAAAGAACAGTAGAAAAATTAACAAAAGCCTTGTGTGGATGTTTGTGTTTATCTTTTCAATCGCGGATTGGAGCATCATCTTTTTCATATTCCCAAAGTGAAAATTTTAAGTAGAATTTGGTTAAGCTTTATAGCGATTAACCCATCTTTTACAGCAAAAAAGAGCCTTTCCGTCTTCTATTAAAAGCTCTTATTGCAAGGCAATGGGGCTTCGTACAGCTGTAGTAGTGGATATAAATCATCGCTTAATACAGTTCTTTTTCCAACCCGGTCTGACCTCTCCACTGGGTAGAACCGTCTCACTCTTCCAATCGTATCCCTCCTCCCGGATATTGTAGAAGGTCAACCTGCTATAGGGCTGGTCGTCACCATTCTTACGATAGAGTACAATGTCTCCGTTTTCCTTCTTACCAACCCATTCACCAGTAGAGTAGGCCTGAGCATTGGAAATATAAGTTACTTTCCATTCTTGAGTCTGTTTATCAAAAAGCCTAAGATTGGATGTTGGATTTTGGCGATTAAAATTATTGTCCTGAATACCATAACCATTGAGAAAGTACTTCGCTCGCCAAATTGAAGGGAAGCTCAACCACTTGTCTGGCCCCTGTGGTATAGAATCTGTACAATCACAAATTCCAACCATGAAATCAAATTGTGCCACTTCGGAAGGAGCCTTTGGGTTTATTATGCCAAAGGGGTACTCTTCGGAGGGCTCATATTGTTGAATCTCCTTATGATATGCGGAAAGACCTTGAGCAAATGAGCTTGAATAGCAAAGAATGCAGATTAGAATGAATGTTAATTTTTTCATCCCCAAAATTCCGAAGAATTAGACTTTGATAAGATTCATTCGCAGCGAATTCGCTATGAGCAACTGCAAATTATGTCTCAAATCGGATAATTGAGAGTTTTATTCATGTCTCAGATTATCAACCGGGTTTTTTCCAACGGATCTAGTTACCTGCGCACCAACCGTGAATATGATGATCAGCATCATGATTACAGTCACAATCGCAAAATTTATTATGCTCATGTCGATATGATAAGCGAAACCTCCAAGCCATTGATTTAACATGGTATAGGCCAATGGAATTGCAACAATCGTGGCTACCAATCCAATCCAGATCATCTTGTTCAGGAATAAGCGCATCACACTAGCATATGAAGCCCCAAGCACTTTTCTAATGCTTATCTCCTTTGCTCTTTTATTAATCAGGAATGCGGTCAGACTAAAAAGTCCTGAGATTGCAAGAACAAGTCCCAATGTTGTTGCTATGTCCATTATTCCCGAAAAGCGTTGCTCTTCTCGATAATAGTCCTCGAAACGAGCGTCAAGAAACTGAAATTGAAATGGCCTGTCCGGCATCATGGTTGCCCATTGCCCTTCAATAAATTGGATGGTCTCGGCAATCTCATCCGTTCCCAATTTCATTGAAACCACACGATAATTGGATTCACTTATGTGGAATGCCATTGGGCCTATGGGATTCTTCATTGACTCAAAGTGGAAATCTTTCAATACGCCGATCACCTGCCCCTTCTTCCCCCACAATTCCAAAGTTTCACCCAATGGTTCGTCCCACCCAATTTGCCGGACAGCGGTTTCGTTGATTAGGTAGGCAGCTGATTTATCTGTGGCTAAGTCATAGTCAAAAGAGCGCCCTTCTATAACCTCGAACTTGTAAAGATCAATGTATTCCTTATCTAACATGATATGGCGGATCTCAAGCTCACGAGCTCCATCGTCCAGCTTAGCCGTACTGCCAAAGCCGGGATTTCCAGGAATGCCTGAAGAGAAGGCCACAGCTTCTATTCGTGGGTTTTTTTGAAGTTCGGCCTTAAGGGCATCAGCTCCTCTCCAAAAGTTGCGATCTGCTTGTCGGAAATAGATGACCTGCTCTTTGTCGAATCCCAGGGGGGTTTCCTGTAGATAATTCATTTGTTGGTTGATCACCATAGTTGCTGTGATCATTATAAAAGCCACAGCGAATTGAATGATTAAAAGAGCACCTCTTAGATTCGTTTTTCCGCCAGAAAAATTCGAAAAACCTTGCTTCAGTGCATTGATTGGTCGAATCTTAGAAAGCACCAGAGCCGGATAGAGACCAGAAGCCAGACCTAGAGTCACTACAATCAGGAGTGCAGTGGTCAGAAAATCGACATTCAATAGCTCCGAGAGTTCGATCCCTTTTCCAGTCAACTCATTAAAGGGATTCATTAAAAGTATCAGAAGTCCTATCGATAGCAATAATGCAATCATCACTGTAGTTATCGACTCGACCAGAAACTGGGCTCTCAGGCCTTGGCGTGTTGACCCAACTACTTTGCGGACCCCTACTTCTTTTAAGCGCTCAGACATTCTTGCCGTGGTGAGATTAACATAATTAAACCCCGCTATCAAAAGGATAAAAAATCCGACAATTGGCAGGATATAAGTGTATTTTTTATTGCTACTGGCACTCTTGCGTTCCGGAGCGACATGTGGATTCAGGTGGATATCGGTAATCTGTTGAAGGGAAAGCACATATTCTTCTCCCTTGTCCAAATCATCCCTGATGTACTGTTCAACGATCTCAGGAAATTTCTCCCCGGTCAATCGCGGATTGAAACCTTCTCTCACTTTTACAAAAATCCTGGCATTCGAACTCCCCCAGTGAGTAATCCAGTTCTTATAAAGCAGCCCTTGGGTGCGGTTGGAAATGATGAAGCTGAATTGCAGCGTGCTGTTACTTGGGATGTCCTCAAGTACTCCAGTCACCTGTAGTTCAAAGCTATTCTCATAGTTGACTGTCTTCCCAATGATATCGATTGTACCGAAGTATTTCATTGCTGTCTTCCTCGTCATTATCACTTTCCCAGGTTCATTTAAAGCAGTCTCAGGATTACCAGCGATTAAGTCGAAGGAGAAAACATCGAAAAACCCCTCATCACCCATTGCCACAAAAGACTCAAAAAACTCTTTGTTGTTCGCCTTTATCAAGTTGTCTGGAAACCGAGTTGAGGTTATTCTGGTTGCGGCCTCCACCTCTGGAAAATCAGAGGCCATTAAATCGGTTAATGGTGATGGGGCACTTTGTCTATAGAAATTACCTTCAGGGTTAAAACTAATGGCATTCACAGCATAAATGCGACCTGCATCCTTGTGAAAGCTATCGAAACTCAACTCGTAAGAGACATATAGCAAAAGAAATAAGCTGGCAGTAATGCCAATGGCCAGTCCGAAGATATTGGTGAAGGCCAAAGATCTTTGACGTCTCATTAGTCTGAAGGCAATTTTGAAATGATTTTTTAACATGATTGATGAGTTTTGAGTTCTTGAATTTTCTGGTTTAAAGGCGAAGGGTTGACAGAAAATAATCACATTCCATAGGAACAAAGAGTCGCTCTTCCGCTTCCCATACTTTTGAAGCCTTCGCTGATAAAGCTCCAGCAAATCGCCTTCAATGGCATCAGCCAAATCTTTCCGGCAGTACCAGCGAAAAAACCGCATGGCCCACTTTGGTGGCCGACTATTCATGCCTTAGTGTTTTAATGGGATTAGATGAAGCTGCCTTCAAAGATTGACTGCTGATTGCCAAGGCGGCAATACCGATTGAAATCAACCCTGCTATTATAAAATAGAACGGACCGACAAAAATTCTAAATTCAAAATTCTGTAACCATTGATTGCTAAGCCAATAACCTAATGGAGTTGCAACCAAAAATGAAATTACTATCAGACCGATATAGCTTTTTGAAACGAGAATCAAAATAGACCGAACCGAAGCACCCAAAACCTTCCTGACTCCTATCTCCTTTGTTTTTTGCTGCACCGTAAACGATGCCAGACCAAACAATCCAAGACAGGCTATGAAAATGGCTAAGAAGGTAAAATACTGAACTGCCTGCCCCAGACGCTGCTCTTTAACATACTGGGCTTCGAGTTCCTGATCCAGGAAACTGTATTCAAAGGGCCAAGTGGGAGCAATCTCGTCCCAAACAACGTTGATATCATCTATGGCAGTCCTGAGTTCTTCGCCATTTTGGACATTCAATTTGATAGAAATACTACCCCATTGGCTGATTTTAAATACGCTCGGCTTAATTGGTTGATAGAGAGACTCAAAGTTGGCGTCTTTAAGGATGCCAATTATTCTTCCCTCAAACCTTGTCTGGTTATCCGATCCTCCAATAAAGCTGAATTTCTTCCCGAGCGCTTGTTCATTGGTCCAGCCGAATTGCTGTACTGCCGATTCGTTGAGCATCATCGCCCCGGCAGAATCAGAGAGTATCTCTTTGGAGAAGAAACGTCCATTAATCACATCCAGATCAAACATCTTGGCAAAATCATAGCTTACGTATTTGATCCCCATAGATTTGCCGGCATCAAGATCTTGGCCATCAACCCTGAAGGTTTGCGTGAATGCCCTTTTTCCTGCCACATAGCCCAGGTTGGCAGCTTCCACATAAGGGATATTTGAAATTCTGGAATTGAATAGGTCGAATTGATCGTCAATCTTGGTGCCGTGTTTCAACACCATAATCTGGTCTTTGTCGAACCCAAGGTCCTTGTTTCTCAGAAAATCCAGTTGCGACTGAACGACAAATATGCCAATGATCAACAAGTTGGAAATGATGAACTGTGTCCCCACCAAAAGTCGTCTTATTCTAACATTCCCTTGCCCCCGAGCTCCTAAATTTCCCTTGAGCGTTTTGGAAGGTTCAAAGCGACTCAAATAAAATGCAGGATACAGTCCGGAAAACAATCCAATTGTAATTGCGCCCAGCACTAATCCGGGAATAACAAAAGGCCCATCCAAATAGGGTATGGACAGTTTTTTACCCATAAATTCGTTAAAATAGGGCAAAAGAAGCTCAACAATCAAAACTCCTATTCCGGTGGCCACAAAAGCAATCAGCATGGCCTCAGAAATGAATTGTCCAATTAACTGCTGCCTAAGGGCTCCCATTACCTTTCTTAATCCTACTTCCTTTGCACGTTGTGCTGACCTGGCTGTACTCAGGTTAATAAAATTAATACAGGCAATAACCAAAATGAGCAGGGCAATTACCCCGAAACCGATCACCTGACCCATATTACCATTGGCTTCCAGTTCACCTGACATGTCGGAATGAAGATGTATATCGGAAAGCGGGAATCCGGAAAATTCAAATTCCGTATTGTCGTCCCTATCAAAGAAGTCCCTGCCCTCTTCTAAAAATTTGGAATTGAATGTTTCAATCGATGATCCTTCTTTCAACAAGATATAGGTAAGCGCTCCTGACCAGTTCCAATCTTGTTCAAAATCATAACTATTATTACCATTTCCTCTCATCCAACGCTGACGCTGCAATTCAAGAGGAACCAACATGTCAAATTGTAGATGTGAATTGTCAGGAAGCTCTGCTAAAATCCCTGTAACCTGAAGTTCATCACCGTTCTTATATTCAACAATTTTCCCCATTGGGTTTTCATCTCCAAAATATTTCGCAGCTGCCCTCCTTGTCATAACAATGCTATTCATGTCTTTCAAAGCAGTTTCAGGATTTCCAGATTCTAATCTGAAATCGAAGACCTCAAACACTTCAGGGTCCACAAATAATATATCGTCTTCTGTAAAATTCTTTTCTCCATAGCGAACCGTGGTTACATCAAGTGTATTTCTGTAAAACCTGACCAGCGTTTCTACTTCTGGATATTCTGACAACAAAATAGGCTTGAGTGGGTAGGGTACCCTCGCTATTTGTCTCGCTCCGCTACCCGCCTCATAATTGTAAGTGAGCCGATAAACTCGATCGGCATTCGAATGAAACCTATCGTAGGACAATTCATTAAACACGAAGGACATCATGATGATGAAGCTGGAAATACCTATGGCGAGACCAAAAATATTGATGGCTGTGAATGCTTTGCTCTTAATTAAATTTCTGTAGGCAATTTTCAGATAGTTAGAGAACATATCGATTGTGGTTAGGCTGTGATGAAATTCTGATTTCTGTTTTAATGCAAAAGGCTGGAAAAACCGTAACACATTCCAAATGAAGAGGAAGTTGGCTTTGAATTTTCCTTTTTGTTGAGCCCTGCGTTGATAGAGTTCGAGCATATCGCCCTCCATACCATCGGCAAGATCCTTCCGACAATACCAGCGGAAAAATCTCATGGCCCACCTCGGTGGTGAATAATTTAGTTTCCGCCCTGCCATACTACCTTTGGAACTGCATTCCACATATTATTTCTAAGTTCTTTGGCCTCATTGACCTGCTTCTTACCTGAAGCAGTTAGCTCGTAGAGTCGTTTCTTGCGGCCACCCCGTGCATCCGTTGCTCCGCCCATACCCGACTTTAAAAAGCCCTTCTCTTCCAGGCGCACAAGGGCTTTGTGCACAGAGCTAATCGTCACATTTCTTTTGGTTTGTTTTTCCAGCTCATCCGTGATTCCCAATCCATAAGCATCGTCATGCAAAATGCCGACAGTTAACAAAACCAATTCTTCGAATTCACCGAGGTATGTTCCTTTCATAACTTATTTGTTTCACCTTTGTCTAGTAGAGATACTGGCATTAATAAAAAAGGTTGCATAAACCGCAAACTATTTCTTTCACTTTTGCCTAGTAACTTAATAAGACGCACTTCTGATTAAAAGGTCACATCGGCTTTTGAATAAAATCCAAAAGTTATTCTGCTACTTTCTCCATTCTATTTTTTAACTTTTCAGTCCAATTATTCGCTCCTATTTTTATGCAACGACTTACCATTGCGTCTCTTTCTCTTCTTCTGCTTCTCTCAATTTCATGCGAACAATCCAGAGATTCGGAAGAAGTCAGTTTCATCATCTTGCAAATGAACGATGTCTATGAAATTGCCCCATTGGAAGGAGGAAAGGTTGGTGGTATGGCACGTGTTGCCACATTACGGAAGCAATTGCTCGCTGAAAATCCAAATGTAATTACTACCCTTTCCGGAGATTTTGTGAGTCCATCACTGATTGGAACCCTGCGATATGATAATGAAAAAATTGCTGGCCGGCATATGGTAGAGGTCATGAATGCTTTAGGGGTGGACTATGTGGTACCCGGAAATCATGAATATGACATTAAAGAAAATGAGCTTCTAAAAAGAATTGAGGAATCTGAATTTAAGTGGACCACAACCAATGTACTCCATACAGTCAATGGACAATCCGTACCCTGGACTCAGGATGGGCAGCCCTTTCCAGATCATATCATACATAGCATAAATGGGGTTGATATTGCCTTCTTTGGATCAACGCTGCCCTTCAATCAAGCCGGCTATGTTAGCTACACGGACAAATATGAGTCAGTTAAGGCTACTTATGAAAAAGTTAAAGAAGATGCCGAGATATTTATCGGTATCACCCATCTGGCAGAAGAGATGGATGATTCTCTAGCCACTTACTTTGTACCTGAATTTGACCTTATTCTGGGCGGACATGACCACTCCAATATGAAATTCAACTTTGGAGATGTACTTATGACCAAGGCAGACGCTAATGCCAAAACGGTTTATGTCCATAGGGTTAGTTATAATAAATCCACGAAAAAAGTCCAGATCAAATCTGAATTGATAAATATAAATGACGGCATTGAAGAAGATGCCGATGTGAAGGCCGTAGTTGACAAATGGGTCAATATCTCCAACCAAAGTATGGCCACAATGGGATATACTCCTGAATCATTAGTAATGACTACCACGGACACTTTGGATGGTAGGGAAAGTAGCATCCGCTACAAGCCAACCAATTATCCCATCATGACTGCCGAATCTTTTTTGTTTGTAGCTCTATCTGCAGACCTGGCAATTTTCAATAGTGGTTCAATTAGGTTGGATGACCAGCTCACAGGCACCATCACAGAATATGACATTCTTCGTTCATTTCCTTTTGGCGGAGGCATAGCACTCGTGGATTTGAAAGGGGATGTTGTGCAAAGAATATTAGAAACAGGCACGGTCACCAATGTAGGCATCGGTGGCTATTTGCAGCTTGCCAATGCTGAGAAAAAGTCAGATGGCTGGTACATCAAAGGCGCCAAACTCTCGAATAGTAAGACCTATAAGCTGGCACTTCCTGATTTTGTAATGGGTGGTGGTGAAGCCAACCTTGGCTTTATTGCCGACTATCAGTCTCAATCACAAGCTCCTGACACTTTTAATGGTATAAAAAATGATGTAAGGGATATTGTTATGGCCTTTATGAGGAGTAAATAGGCTTTTGCACTGTCTTCCTCCTCTAGGATTCAGGCTTTTGAAAGTACACATCCAAAAAACCGTACTCGATATCGCCAGGCCAGCCAATTTTTCGTCTCTCAAAAGTAGGTCTTCATACACGTTTGGTTGTCTTTCACTCAGATCAGCTTGTTAAGCTTCCTTGGCATGGGTACTTTATAAATTATGAAGGAACGCTATCATAAAACTCTACTTGCCCTACTTGCATTGGTCTTTCTGAGCTGTTCTAACCAAAAACCGGATCCCATACCATCAATTACTGGTCAAATAACAAGTCTTACCGTTGAGGGGTATCGCCTGGAGATATTCACCCCTGAATCCTATTCAACCTCAAAGCAATACCCAGTGGTCTATTTTAATGATGGTCAATCTCTCTTTGAAGGAGGTTGGCGGCTTGATGAGCTTTTAAATCAACTCATTGAGACCGACCAAATTGAAGAAATAATAGTGGTGGGCATTTACAGTGATGGAAATCGTACACTAAACTATACGCCTTATAATGACGCATGGATGTCTGTCAACTGGGGACTAACGGAGCCTCTAGCCGCTGAATATACTGCGGATGTAATCGAACACATTATTCCTCTTATTGATAAACAATTCAGTACACATGCAGATAAGTCCAATCGAGCTTTTATGGGGGCCTCTTTAGGAGGACTTCAAGCAACATGGGCAGCCGTAAACTATCCAGACCATTTTTCAATGATCGCTGCTTTTTCTCCATCCTTCTGGGTAGGGGATTACGAAGTATTCAATGAGGATTTCTCAAAAAGCAAAGACCTAAAGATTTGGTTTGACATAGGGACAGCTGAATGGAACTACTACGTCCCATTACAGTCAAAACTTATAGCTGCCGGATATGAATATGGACGCGAGGCTTTTTATTATGAAATACCGGGAGGTACTCACGATGTTGGTTCTTGGAAGGAAAGGGCCCAATATCCTTTTATCGCATTTTTTGGTAAAGATCAGGATTTCACTCCTCTTGAAATGGAAGTCCACACCGAAGTAATACCCAGTCAATCCAGACCAGGTAATTTTTTCTTAAGGATCAATCCGATCATCACTACCCAAAATGGTATTCGGTATTCACTTGCTGAAGCTGCCACCTATACTCTAGAAAATCCTGAAGCCGGTACACTTCTTGCCGATGGTCGATTTGGCTTTTCAAAAGAGGAAGACCTAAGGGTCAAGGTTCAATACAATGGCCTTGAACAATTGCACATTATTAATTTTGAAGAAGTCAAATCATTAACTGGAGGCTAGCAAAAAAGGCGTTCTTACCAAATCCTTAACCAACTTGTGATTAAAACATATTGACCTGTGTCTGAAGCTGCTGCGGAACGTGAAGGTCGTACCCAAGTTCCTCATTCAACCGCTTAATCAAATGGGCAGAAAGTAATGGGGAAGCCTTTTCAAGGTTTTGGTGCACAAAGAAATAAATGTCTTGAATACCTTCTGTCGACCACTGTTTAATTCTGTCAAACCAGTCATCAAGCCTATCATAGTCACTTTCATGGTTAGCGCCAACATAGCGTACAAAAACAGATGGTGTGGTCAGGCGCATGTGTAGTAAATCTCTTCGTCCCGCTGTATCCGTAATAATGTTCATCACATTATTTTTCTCGAGAAGGGCATAAAATCGATCACAAACATCTGGATCATTCAGCCAATCCGTATGTCTTACTTCTACTGACAAAGGAATCCCTTTCGGGAAGTTCTCAATAAATCGCTCCAGTCTCTCCCAATTCTTAGGTGCAAAATTGTTGTGAAGTTGAAGAAAAACCACACCCAGTTTGTCTTTCAAACCTGCCAAACTATTGCAAAACTCATCTGTGTAATTTTCAACATCATTCAGCCGTTTCATATGGCTGATCATTTGATTGACCTTAGGAAAGAACTTAAAGTCGCTAGGTGTTTTGGCGCACCAGTTTTCGTATTGCTCGGTGCTGTAAAAGTTATAGAATGTAGCATTCAATTCTATGCTATTGAATTGTGTAGCATAGTAGCTCAATTCATCCTTAGTCCCTCGGGGGTAGAACCCCTTCAAATCCGTTCGGTTCCATTTGGCACAGCCGACATAAATATTCGGTTTTCCAGAAAAGCCCGAAGCCTTTAATACCCGGGAAGTGTCGGGGTGATCAGTGGGTAAAGTATAGTCTATTAGTTCCGGATTGGTAACACTTCCAAATTTCATAAATAGTAAGTTTTGGAAGCTCAAAGTTAGCCATTCTGACTACTCTTCCCGCAAAATTTCGGCTGGATTTACGGAAGTGGCCCTAAACGACTTATATCCTACTGTCAACGCGCAAATCATTACTAGAACTGTCAGTGAAAAGACAAATGGCACAATACCAATATCCACACGGAAGGCAAAAGAAGATAGCCACTGATCCATCAGATAATAACCTACGGGAGCCGCTATTATAAAGGCAACAGCAATCAACTTCACAAAGTCACTTGATAATGTGCCAACCAATGCGGTTATCCTGGCGCCCAATACCTTACGAATACCTATCTCTTTGGATCTCTGGATCAATACGAATGAAACCAAGCCTAGAAGGCCAAGGCCGGAGGTGAAGATTGCAATCACAGCGAAGTAGTTGATACTCTTGCGCAAGCGCTCTTCATCTGCGTACATCGCTTGAACTTTGTCATCCAGAAAGGTGACCGTAAACGGAAGTTCTGGCAAAAGCTCATTCCAAACCTTCTCCAAGCCCGCTACTGTTTCAGCCCCATCGAATCGATTCAATCTGACAACCAAGTTGCCAAAATCATTGTTGGTATAAAGCATCACTACCGGCTTAATAGATTCATGAAATGACTCAAAATGAAAGTCCTTGACTACGCCAACCACCTTACCTACCGTAATCGTATCTTTTCTCCAATCGAATTCACCAAACGACTTGCCAATGGCAGTTTCATTTGTCCAACCTAAATCTTTGACAGCACTCTCATTTAGGATCATCGAGTTCATGCTATCCCGGTCATGTATATTGGAGAAATCATTTCCAGCTAAGACTTCAAAATCAAAGGTTTCGGCTATGTCATTATATCCCCACATTGTGTAAATCGATTTTCTCTCACGAGGAAAACCTTCTGGGTGATAACTCCAGGTAGTATAAGCATGTCCAGGCAAACTTCCTGCCGCAGCAGTAACATCTTCCACAGCCGGAATTTGCTTCAGAGCATCAATTATCAAATCATTTTCGATCGATCTTGGCTGCCGGTTGATAATCAATACCTGTGATGTATCCATACCAATCTCTTTGGTCTTAATAAAACTGAGTTGGTCATAAATTATATATAAGCCAATGAGGAATACGATGCTTGTGGCAAACTGAATAGTGGTAAATATTTTTCTAAGTCCGACTCCTTTTCCTCCAACTGATAAACTTGATTTCAATACCTTAATTGGTTGAAAACCTGAAAGGACAAAGGCCGGATAAAGTCCGGCAAAAAAGGCCAAGATCGTGACCAGTATTGACCCAAAGACCAAAAAGTCAAGCAACAGGTTCACATCCAGTACAAATTGTTTTTGCATCAGCAAATTAAACTGAGGCAGAAGCAGTGCAACGAGCCCCAAAGCAACAATAAATGCAATCGCGGTGATTAAGAAAGATTCCGTTAAAAATTGCCTTATCAATTGACCTCTTAGTGCGCCCATGGCTTTTCTGACCCCTACTTCCTTCGCCCGTAGAATTGATCGAGCAGTAGACAAATTGATGAAATTAATGGCGGCCACCGCGAGTATTATCAAGGCAATGACCACCATTTGAACGAGTAGCCTGAACTCACCATTTCTTTGAATTTCCTCAACCAGAGACGATTTTAAATGTATGTCTGCCAGTGGCTGAAGGTCTAAATCAAAGCCACCATATTGATCGCCAAAATTTTCGGGGTATCTCCGTTCAATAAAATCTGGAAAGAGTGCTTCGACCGATTCGATGCTTGCGGATTCCTTAAGCATAATATAGGTCCATCCGAAGGTCGTGGTCCAATTCTGGGTAAATGTATATGATCCCCATTTGCCTTCTGACATGTAAGTAAGCGGGGATATGAAGTCAAAATAGAAATGAGATTGATCATTGACACTTTTGAAGACTCCGCTCACAATCAAGTCAAATTTCTCTTCTGCGCGCAGAATTTCTCCCATTGGATTCTGATCTCCAAAATACTTGCGCGCCATTTCTTCCGAAATCAACACCTTGCTTTTATCATCCAGTGCCGTCTGTCGGTCGCCCATGACTAATTCTATACTAAACATGTCAATAAATTCCTTATCAACACTTACGAATCCTGTTTCGGCAAATTTCCGGTTCTTATACCGTATTGGAATTCCTGAGTTATCATTAGTCAATACGCGCATAAACCGTACTGACTCATCAATCATGGGAATATCTTCTTTCAAAGCTGGGGCCACTGGTAGAGAGGTTTTGGCGCGTGGAGCAAAATCGGCCCAATGTGAAGTCACGCGATAAATTCGATCTTTGTCAACAGGGAATTTATCGTAGTTGAGTTCATGCTTGATATAGGTTCCTATTAAAAGGCAGACCATTATGCCCAGTGAAAGGCCACTTATGTTAATCAGCGAATTGGTGCCCTGTTTCATTAAAGAGCGAAAGGATATTTTGAGATTACTTCTAAACATATCTAATCCATTTATCTTTTTTGATGACCTTCTTTTTTTCAATGCGAATGGGCGTAGCATATCAAACACGTCTTTGACATAGAGCAATCGGGCAGCAACTTGCCCCTTAGTTTTAGTCCTCCATTCATAGAGTTCGTGCAAATCTCCTTGGAGAATTTCGATTTGCCGATCGGAGCAAAACCATTCAAGCAGCTTATCAGCCCATTTTGGTGGTGTTGATTTACTCACTTCTCAAAGAGTCAATCGGATTTGAAAGTGCTGCCCTTAGCGCCTGTGTACATATAGTAATCACGGCAATCACCAATGCCAGTAAACCGGAAAATGCGATAAGCCCAACTCCGATATTTATATGATAGGCGAAAGACTCAAGCCAATCATTCAAAAAGTAAAATGCAACGGGTATGGAAATCAGAAAGGCAATAAAAATCATTCCTGCATAGCCTTTGTTCACCATAAACAGGATGCTGTTTACCGAGGCTCCAAGCACCTTTCTGACGCTAAGTTCCTTTGACCGCTGTTCCATAGTGTATGAAACGAGCCCCAATAAGCCCATACAGGCTATCACTATGGCTATCAGGGAAAAGAGCTTTGAAATTTGACTTAGCTTTTGCTCTCCTTGATATTGTGCACCAAACAACTCATCCAGAAATGCCGGGCTGAAATCACGATCGGGATTATACCGTTTGAATTGCTCCTCCATAAAATTGATGGTTGCGGGGGTATTGGAACCGCTAATTTTTATCGAAATCTGTCGCTTGAAGCGTGAGTCATTCATCATGATCATAGGTTGAATGGCCGCATGCATTGACTCAAAGTTGAAGTCCTGAACTACACCTGTCACAAAGCCTATAAACCAGGCGTATTCTATCTTTTGGCCAATGGCCTCCTCGGGACTTTGCCACCCCAACTGTTTTACTGCTGTGGCATTGAGTATAAACCGTTGTGTGCTATCAGAAAGGGGTTCTGCAAATCCTTCACCAGCAATCAACTCAATATCATAAACAGAAAGAAAATCTTCATCAATTCGAATAAACGGCAGTCTGAAATCCACCACTTTTCCTGCCCCTTCATGAAATGTTTTAGCTCCACCGGCATCGCCTAGTCGGGTGGTAGGGATTCGGGTTGATGCCGCTGCCGCAATAATGTTCGGGTTGGACAGCAGTTCGTTTTTCACCACATCTAATTGCTCGTACATTTTCGGTGTCAAAGGATAGTTCACCAGCAACTCTCGGTCAAAGCCCGGATCTTTTGTATGAAGAAAATTAATTTGCCGCTCTACAACCACAACACTAGTAATTAGTGCGGTGGTAACGGCAAACTGAAACACGACCAGGACAGTACGAAACAAGGATTTACTGCCCAATTTAGATTTCCCACCCTTAAGTGCATTTACCACATTAAGCCTCGACATAAATACAGCGGGGTAACTTCCTGCAACCAAACCTACAAAGAGGACAAGACCAACAATGGACACAAGCAACACACCATTTTCAAGTGGGTTCAAAGACAGGTTTTTACCCGAAAATCCGTTCACAGATGGTAAGGTCAACAAGGCAATACCATAGCCCAATATCAGAGCTATAAGGGCATAAAAGGTGGATTCGGTAAGAAACTGGTAGGTTATATTTCGCTTGCCAGCACCCATTACCTTTCTTACCCCAATTTCTTTTAGGCGAGAGGAGTATTTGGCGGTAGCCAGATTCATATAATTGATACAGGCAATCACCAACACCAAGATGCCGATGACTGCAAAAAGATTAACATAGTAGACATTGCTCGTGCCACCAGCTCCGGCAGTTGCATTGAGATGTATATCAGTCAGTTTTTGGAACCTCAAATTAAGCTTTGTACTGGGCGTAAAGCTCTCGATGTCATCGATATATTTGTCCAACATAGCAGGCATTTGTGCTGTGAGATCATCAATGCGGCTATTTCTTTCAATTCTGATATAAGTCGCATAATTGTAATTACCATAGTAGTCATCAAAAGCTCTGGGGTTTGTACCGTCATCAACTGTATTCCAGGAAGCCAGGAAGTTATAAGACATGTGAGAATGCTCCGGGAAATCTTCGATCACTCCAATGACCTTGAAGTCTCTACTTTCACCACCTTCCACATACTGGATAACTTTCCCAAATGCAGGAGTATCTTCGAAATATTTCTTGGCAGTTGATTCAGTAAGAATAACTGTCAAAGGCTCAGTTAAGGCATTTTCAGGGGTCCCTTCAATAAATTTAAAGCTGAAGACATCAAAAATGGTTGGTTCAACAAAATTGAAGAAACTCTCATTGAACTGTTTCTCACCATATTTGATGATAGGAAAATTCCACTGGTTAAATCTTACGGATGTGACTACTTGGGCATAGTCTTCCCTGAGTACCTTACCATGCATTGGAGATGTATAAGTGAAAACACGGGCCACTTCACCGTCCTGATTCATATTTTCTGACACCACACGATAGATATCATTAGCATGTTCATGGTAGCGATCATAACTGAGTTCATCATGAACATAGGAGAAAATGACTAAGAAGCAGGCTACCCCTATAGAGAGGCCTGCAATATTGATTCCTGAAAATACCTTGTGCCTAAGCATGTTCCGGAATGAGATTTTGAAATAGTTTTTGTACATGGCTATTGAATTATTTTTGACTTTTGACCTTTTTTTCTTCAAAGCAAATGGACGCATCATATCAAAGACATCCTTGATATAATGAAGCTTTGACCTCCATTTGCCGTGTTTTTCCAACCGGAATTGGTAGAGTTCTTCCAGGTCACCCTGAAGAATCTCAGCATGTTCCTCTGAGCAAAACCACTTCAACAAGCGATTGGCCCAACGCGGTGGATATAGTGATTTACCCTTCTTCAAAGACCCTTAAATGACAAGTTCGGGATGAGGTCGAACAACTCGTTCCTCAGTTCATTCGCTTTGATCAAGGTTCTTTTACCAGCCGCTGTTATATTATAAAACCGTTTTCTCCGACCTCCTCTGGATTGGGTTGCCCCTCCTTCATGTGATTCTATAAAGCCTTTATCTTCAAGTCTGCTGAGGGCAGAATGTAGTGCGCCAATACTTGGCGTTCTCTTGGTTCTGGCTTCTATCTCAAGCTTAATGGCTACACCATAGGCTTCGTCCTGAAGTACTCCAATGGTGAGCAAAACGATCTCCTCAAACTCCCCCAAATAGGTTCCTTTCATTTTGTCTGATTTATTAGTTTCCTAAATGTAGAGTTTAAATTATTAATTTCCTAATTGTAGAACTAATAGACCGCGCAATTAGTCTTGGGTTACATGAAAGAAGGTTTAATTCGAAATCGATGTGGGATCAGAGGCCCTTTAACTTGTCTATGGCATTCGTGTTCTGAGGATTCAACTCAAGAGACTTCTTATAGAATTTCTTAGCATTCTTCTTATCTCCATTTAGCAAATGGGCTTCCGCCAGACTATCCCAAGTGTTAAAAGATTTAGGATAAAATTCAGTATTCATTTCAAAAAGTGCGATGGCATTTTCCATTTTCTTTTGATTGAGCAAGGCATATCCCATCTGATTCGCGGCAGGTTCAACATTGTCATTTTTAAAAGATGGATGTGCTTTATAGTCTCTATAGACTTTTTTGATTTCTGTCGGCCCTTGAGCATTCATCGTCCTGGTCATCAATCTACCAAAATCTGTGAATGCTATTTCACGTATAACTGTTCGCGTTGGCTGTTTATTAGTAGCCGGTATTTTGTCATTTATAAAAAGACGCCCGTTTGCCATTGCAATTCCATTGGGATTATAAAACTGCGACTCCAAACCAGAACCATTTTTAATACCCGGATTGCCCGTACCAGCAAAGTGAGTAATAACACCACCAAGTGAAACTTTAAAAATCTTGTGATCAAAGAAACTTGTTATGTAAAAATTAGGTCCATACTGAATAATATGTCCACCAGAAGTTGCAGGCAGCGTTGCGAAAAGTGTAGCATTTCCCTGATTGTCAATTTTCACAACATTAGGATTACTATAATTTACTACATAAAGGTTGCCGTCACTTCCAACCGTTATTCCATTGGGGCATTTGAATAAGGGACTCTTAGAGAATGGCACGACTTTTTGATCCTTACCCATTTTCGAAATGTAATTGGCATTGCAGTCACATATATATAAGTCATCCTTTTTAAAGGTCAAACCCACAGGACCAACCAGCCCCTCGTTGGCAACTTCTGTAACTTCTTTAGTATATCTGTTGATTTTAATGATGGTAGCACCGTAGATATTTGCCTGATATAGGTTGCCTTGCTTGTCCATTGCATTACCCGAAGCACCGTACCCTCCATCGTGAAAAACCTCAACATCACCCCATGGGGACACTTTCCATATCTTTTCCTGAAAGCTGGCAACAAACAAGTTTCCTAAGCGATCACTTTCTATTTCTCCTACAGCTCCTATAATGGTATCGGTGACGGACCTTGTACGAACACCTATATTTGATTGCTGAGCAAGAACAGAATGAATACAAAAACAGGCAAGCACACTGACCAGGAGATAGCTGTAAATCTTTTTCATAATTATGGTTGGTCTGGAATGTATTCAGGCCTACGCAGAATCTTGCTCTAAAGGTCAGTTTAGAGCAGCATTTAACATGTTCATGTGATTGTCGGAAGTTGCAAGTATGCCATGGCCCTCAACGTCAAATCGAGATGGTCAGATCACAACCAAAAGAGCATAAAAAAAACTCCGAAGTTGCCTTCGGAGTTTGAAGTGACTCGGCTGGGGCTCGAACCCAGGACCCTCTCCTTAAAAGGGAGATGCTCTACCAGCTGAGCTACCGAATCAATAGTTTTATTTTGTCAATTAAGAGCGTTTTTCTTAATTGCGACTGCAAAGGTAAGAGGTAATGAATAAAATACAAATGCGACTTTCTAAATTTCTCGGAGTGTTTTTCTTCTTGCTTACATTTTCTTTTCAAATATCTTATAGTCAGGAGCTTACAATCAACCTCTCCAAGGCAGACTCTCTTTTTGACAAAAGAAAATATACGGAGTCGCTGGATATCTATGAAGACATACTTACCGTTGAAAAAAAAGCTTCCCCTGCCATGCTCCTTCGCATGGCATATATTTATGAAGGCTTAGACAATCTGAGCAAAGCCCTAATCAGTCTTGATCAATATTATGGCCTTACTTCTGACAAGAAAGTTTTGGCCAAAATGACAGAACTCGCGGATCAAAACGGGCTCGAAGGTTATAAGACGAGCGACTGGGATTACCTCCTTAATTTTTACGATAAATACCGCTACTTATTTGTACTTGTGTTTGTTGCCCTGGCTGTTTTGATCCTCTCCATGATTTTTCGAAAAAAGAGCAAGCATAATCAGTTTTCTCCGGGACTCGGTATTGGCCTCTTTGCTGTTCTGGTTTTGATCTTCTACCTCGTCAACTTTGCTCAAATTGAAGACAAAGGCATTATTACCGGAGGCAGTAGCTATCTCATGTCCGGACCATCTGCAGGTGCTGATCTGGTAGAAGTTGTGAGTGATGGGCACAAGGTGGAGATCATCAGCAAAACCGATATTTGGATTCAAATCAAATGGAAGGGTGGCCGCGCCTATATTAGAGAGAACAATATTGAACTGTTGCTCTAACGATCAACCTCGCCCAGCACGATATCAATAGAGCCTACAATAGCGATCAAGTCTGCAATCAATCCGCCTTTGGCGAGCTCATTGATTATGGAGAGATTGACAAAACTAGGTCCTCTGCCCTTGCATCTAAACGGAACATCTGACCTGCCATCGGCACGGAAGAAGAAGCCCAACTCTCCCTTAGGATTTTCTGCTCGTACATATAAGTCCTGAGCTTTAGGCCTGATTTTTTTAGGCACCATTTTTCGAGGGTCAAAATCTCTGGTTCGCTTGTGATCACCAGTCAGTTGAACCAGACATTGCTCAATTATCTTTATTGATTCACGGCACTCTTGTGCACGCACCCAAGTGCGATCCCAGCAATCACCGATGGTACCCATTTCGCCCTTGCCCACCGGAATGTCAAAGTCTAGTTCTGGGTATACTGAATAACCGTCCACCTTTCTCAGGTCATATTTTAGGCCCGAACCCCTTAGCATAGGACCGGTAATACCGTAATTAATCCCAAGGTCAACGGGCAAAACGCCAACATTAGCCGTTCGGTCTATAAAAATCTTGTTATTGATGAGCAATGTATCGAGCTCTGTCAGCTTGGGTTTGATATAACTCGTAAATTCCAGGCACCGCTCTTCAAAACCAACTGGAAGGTCATAAAAAAGGCCGCCCACCCAGATGTAATTATAAAGCATACGTGCTCCACATATCCACTCCAACATTCTTAAAATATGCTCACGGTCACGCAACATCCAAAAGAATGGTGTCAAGGCGCCAATGTCTGCTCCATAGCTACCTAGTGCCACAAAATGGGAACCCAATCTGTTTAGCTCCGCCACCAAAACCCGGATATATTCCACTCTTTTTGGCAATTGCCCATGAATCCCTAACATCTTCTCCACCCCCATAGCATAGGCATGCTCTGAGTTCATAGCGGCCAGGTAGTCCATGCGATCTACAAAAGGAATGGTCTGATTGTAGGGCATGCTTTCAGCATGCTTCTCGAAGCATCGGTGGAGATAGCCAATGTGAGGGATAACGGATACCACTTCTTCACCATTGGTGACCACCTCCAGTCGAAGTACCCCATGTGTGGATGGGTGCTGTGGGCCAATATTAATCAGCATCTCCTCTGACTTCAGATCCTCAGGTTTATGTTTCTGAGGCTCAGAATTTCTGAGGTTTTCATTATCAAATATGTATTGAACCTGATTCGCCACTAATACTCTACTTTGATCCCCCGATAGAATTCTTGTTCCGCGTAATCTTTTCTCAGTGGATGTCCTTCCCAGTCAGCAGGCATTAATATTCTTCTCATGTCAGGGTGACCAGTGAAATTAATCCCGAGCAGATCATAAATTTCCCGCTCATGCCAGTCGGCAGTTTTCCAAATTCCGGTTAAGGAATCAACCTCCGGCTGTTCACTTCTTTGAATGGAGACCTTAACCATCAGGTGATGGTTGTAAGGAATGGAATAAAGATTATAGGCCACTTCCATGGTATTGGCCTCCGCCCCATTATCTAATCCAGTTATACAGGAAAGAGAATCGAAATAAAGCTGATCATGCTCATGCAGGAATACCATCAGTTCAACAATGCGAGAAGCGTCTATGACCATGGCTTTAGGGGTAGCCAGCTCATCCAGACTCAGAACAAATCCCCCTCCAAATTTGACCTTGACTAAATCGACAATCTCCTCGAAACTCATGTGGTCTCCTCCCTTTCCAAAAACTTCTCAATGGCTTTTGGGGCCACAATGGTCTCTTGTCTGATTTTCTCCTGCAGTTTTAGCAAGCCTCCAATTAGCGCTTCAGGTCTCGGTGGGCAACCTGGCACATAAACATCGACCGGCACTATTCTATCCACTCCTTTAACTACATGGTAGCCATGCTGCCAATAAGGCCCTCCGCAATTGGAGCAAGAGCCCATAGAAATAACATAGCGGGGCTCGGGCATTTGCTCATAAAGTCTTCTCAGACGGTCGGCCATTTTGAAGGTGACTGTGCCCATTACTATCATCACATCCGATTGTCTCGGGCTGGCCCTGGGCACCACGCCAAATCGGTCGAGATCATAGGGGGTAGTAGCGGTGCTCATGAACTCAATCGCGCAGCATGCCAAACCAAAACCCAAGGGCCACATGGATGACAGACGCGCCCAATTGATGAGGTCATCAAACTTGGTGACGATCACTCCTCCTTGTCCGGTTTTTTGATCTAGCAGTCCCACTATTCTCTCAAATGTTTATAGGCTTCAGAAGGAATTTTTGATTCAAACGTATTGCTCACGGCAGCCGGTTTCACCCAATCCAAAAAGCCCTTTCTCCAGGCATAGACCAAGCCCAAGGCCAAAAGAAAAATAAAAATGAACATCTCAGCAATGGCAAACCAAGCCCATGCCCAATCTGTGCCTTCAATCAGTTCTTTGTCTCCAAAAATAACAGCCCAGGGAAAAAGGTAAATAATTTCTACCTCAAAGAGCAGGAAAATAATGGCAATGACATAGAATCGGATATTAAACCTACCCCAGGCATTGCCAACGGTATCTTCACCTGACTCATAGGTGGTTAGTTTTTCAAAATTCGGTTTGTTTGGCCTGATCAACCTGGCTACGGCAAACCCTACAATCACAAAGGCCAAGGCACCTATGATAAAAATCAAGATGGTGCTGAACTCTGAAAGGTTTGGTTCTATCATGAATTAGAAATTCAACGGGTCCAGATGCTTAAAATGACCATTCATTTTAATGACTTCCTTCGCTCTTTCCATTTCTTTAATTATTGGAATGGCACGTTCCAAATGGCTTATCATATACTGTATTCTTGCAGACTCATGTTCCATTTGCAAAAGCTCACATTCCTGTTCTAAAGATAGGCCTATTTTATGTGCCAATTCAAAGGAATTGTTCATCTCCTCCAGCTTTACTTTGTCTTGCAATTCAATGATGGCTGTAAGGTTAGTGGCTAAAGCAATTAAGCGCTTCCATTGACTGGCTTCTCCATCCTGAATATTCTTAAGGTACTGTACTTCTCCGCCAGCATAGAGTTTGCCATTCACTTTATCCACGTAGGTCCTTATATAAAACACCCTTGTACATTTGGTCACAATATCCATTTCCCCTCCCGGATATTGTTTCACCAAATCCACAACTTCCATTTCGGAGCCATGCTCCATAAGGTCTTCGATGAACACGGGCATTCCGAATTTGGAGTTGTTCTCCAGGCATTCATTGACTAACTGTTGATAGCGCGGTTCAAAAATATGTAGGTTGACTTGCTCGCCCGGGAAGGCCACCAGTTTTAATGGGAAAAATGGTAAAAAGTCGGTCATCAATAATAAGTATATAAAAAAAAGCTCCATCAGGAGCTTTTTACTTACATATTCTTTACAATCTCATCCCCAAACTCCGAACACTTTAGCAAAGTTGCTCCATCCATTAGCCTCTCAAAATCGTAAGTGACTCTTTTTGTTGCGATCGCATTTTCTATGCCTTTGTAAATCAGATCAGCGGCCTCGTGCCAGCCCATATATTCAAACATCATTGCTCCAGACAAAATCACAGAGCCGGGATTCACCTTGTCCTGACCAGCATACTTTGGTGCAGTACCATGAGTGGCCTCGAAAATCGCATTACCTGTAACGTAATTAATATTAGCTCCAGGCGCAATTCCAATACCTCCTACTATTGCTGCCAAGGCATCAGAAACGTAATCTCCATTGAGGTTTAGCGTGGCTATCACCGAATATTCGGCTGGTCTCAGTAGAATTTGTTGCAAGAAGGCATCTGCAATTACATCTTTGATAATTACCTTATGTCCATCCTTCTCAATAATCTGCCAGGGACCTCCTTCATAATCCTGAGCACCGTAGGCATCTTTAGCTAGTTCATAACCCCATGCCTTGAAAGCACCTTCTGTGAATTTCATGATGTTCCCTTTATGTACAAGGGTTACAGAGTCCTTTTTCTGTGCAAAGGCAAAGTCAATGGCTCCTTTCACAATTCTGTGTGTCCCTTCTTCAGAAACCGGCTTGATGCCATACCCTGCAGTATCAGGAAACCTTACTTTCTTGAATCTCTCAGGGAAATTTTCCTCGATGAGCTCAGCGAATTTTGCGGCATCCTCCGTTCCTTTTTCAAACTCTATTCCTGCATAGATGTCCTCAGTATTCTCTCTGAAAATCACCATATCACAGAGCCCTGGTTGCTTCACTGGAGATGGAGTTCCTTCAAACCACCTTACAGGTCTAACACAAGCATAAAGATCCAACACTTGCCTGAGCATAACATTCAGGGAGCGAATCCCTCCACCAACCGGTGTAGTCAATGGTCCTTTAATACCAACCAAATATTCTCTAAAAGCGTCAAGTGTGGCGTCAGGCATCCACTCACCGGTAGCATTGAATGCTTTTTCTCCAGCCAAAACTTCCTTCCAATTGATAGATCGTGACGATCCGTAGGCTTTTTCTACGGCATTGTCGAAAACGTGCTGTGCAGCAGGCCAAATGTCTACACCAATACCATCACCTTCAATAAATGGAATGGTTGGATTGTTTGGCACATCCAGTACACCGTTTTCTATGGTTATTTTTTGTTCGCTCATTGTATTAATTAGTAATAATCAGAATGTCTTAAAATGCTGCGCAAGGTAATAATTTCTACGCTTTTATGATTCCAACATTGATTTTTAAGTTGAATGTTTTTGGGGGATTGGTTGAATAGGGAATTGGGAGATTGGGGAATTGGTGTCTAGTCCTGAAATAGGTTTACACATTAAGTAAACTTATGAGATGCTTCGTGCCTGCTCCAACGCTGAAGCTATGGGCGCAAGCGTTCAACAAAAGAAAGACTCATGCAGAGGGATAACCCACAATGGTGGTTTTGGAATTTGGAATTTGTTTTTTTGAATTTAGTATTTGGTGCTTAGTGCTTGGTGCTTGGAATTTACGCTGTGCAGTTAGAGGCGCTTCGTTCCTCAGCGAAAGAAAGAGTAACGTACAAAGCTGATTTTCCTATTCTGAGGCACGAAGAATCTCAGTTGATGAAGTGTTATTTCGGGTTGAAATTTGGTGCTTAGTTGATTGATTGATTCGGAAATTAGGTGATCAGGATATCTATTAATTGAATAGGAGATGCCTCGTGCCTGCTCCAGCGCTGAAGCTATGGGCGCAAGCGTTCAACAAAAGAAAGACTCAAGCAGAGTGATAACCCACAATGTCGGTTTTGGGATTTGGGATTTGAGTTCTTTCTTCTTGTTTTTGGAATTTGGTGCTTGGTGTTTGAGATTTGGGCCTTAGCCCTCTCAGTAACTTTCCTTTTCGTTGGGGAAGTCTCGGGATTTCACATCTTTGATATATTCGGATACAGCATCTGTAACGATTGTCCCTACATCAGCATATTGCCTTAAAAATCTCGGTTTAAACTCTTTGGTGATGCCAAGCATATCATGCATGACAAGCACCTGACCATCCACATGCGGCCCTGCACCAATACCAATTATGGGTATCTTCACTGTCTCGGCTACAGTTTTAGCCAGTTCGGCAGGAATTTTCTCCAACACAATGGCGTAACAGCCGCATTCTTCCAATATTTTGGCGTCTTCGATAAGTTGAGCCGCCTCTGATTCTCCTTTAGCCCTTACGCTATAGGTACCGAATTTGTAGATTGACTGGGGTGTCAAACCCAGATGCCCCATCACCGGTACTCCGGCACTCAACACTCTTGTAATAGACTCCTTGATTTCAGCACCGCCCTCCATTTTAACACTATGAGCACCCGACTCTTTCATGATTTTAATGGTGGAACGAAGCGCCTCTGAAGAATTACCCTGGTAGGAGCCAAATGGTATGTCAACTACCACAAATGCCCGGCTTACAGCCCTGATTACAGAACTGGCATGATAAATCATTTGGTCCAATGTGATGGGTAAGGTGGTCTCATGCCCAGCCATTACATTGGAAGCGGAATCGCCAACAAGTATAATATCTACCCCTGCGCCATCAATCAAGCTAGCCATGGAATAGTCATAGGCCGTGAGCATTGCAATCTTCTCCCCCCTATCTTTCATGGCCTGCAACTGGTGGGTTGTGACCTTTTTTATCTCTGATTTATGAATTGACATGGGCGCAAAATTAAAGGGGTAAATATAAACATTTACCCCTTCTTGTTGAGTGAAGTCTTATTTGGTTATTTACTGGTTATGTAAATGCACGTCTCTCTGTGGATATGGAAAGGAAATTCCTTCTTTATCGAACGTTAGCTTTACCCTCTCAATCATATCAAAATGTAGTGGCCAGTAGTCAGAACCCTTGCACCAGCAACGAATAGATATGCTTACTGCGTTGTCACCCAGTTCACTTACCAGAATTGCAGATTCGGGATCTTTCATAATTCTTGGTTCCTCATCAATTATTCGTTTAAGTACGGCTTTTGCCTTGCCAATATCATCACCATAGCCAATACCATAAACCTGATCCAATCTTCTGTCTTCCTCTTCGGAAAAATTGATGATTGTGGAACCTGCTACTGATCCATTGCCCATATAAATCACTCGATTGTCTGGGGTTTTCAAGGTTGTGGTCACCACCGAAATAGACTGAACCGCCCCTGTCTCGCCATTGACATTGATTACATCGCCATTTTTGAAAGGCTTGAGGGCAAGTATCAAAATACCTCCGGCAAAATTTGCCAGGCTACCCTGAAGGGCTAAGCCAATTGCTAAACCAGCAGCACCTAGAATGGCAACAAGCCCTGTGGCTTCAATGCCCACAGCTGAGGTAACTGCTATTAGCAATACCACGACTAACATCCCCTTGGTCAGTCCAGTCAATACGGGAATCAACGTTTCATCAACTCCTCTTTTGAGCAAGACCTTCTTGAAAGTTTTGACAATTTTTTTAATAATGGCCATACCTACGACCAGTATTAAAATGGCGTAGAGCACACTCAGGCCAGTGGAAATTATAGCACCCTGGTTCTCCTCCCAGAGCTTCTGTAGATCAAAATTCATAATTATATGGGTTTAAGGTTGAAATAAAAGTTAGTATAAAAATGCCGAATAGTCATTATCGGTCAGCTGAACTTCGATATGTTCCTGGATGGTGGTTCCTAATTCGTAGCCTTTGTAATCTACAGCGATTGGAAATTTATTATGGCTCCGATTGACCAAAACTGCGGTCTGAATTTTCTTAACATTCATCTTCAAAAACGGATCAAGGGCATATACCAGAGTCCTTCCCGAGTTCAAAACATCATCGACAATTATGACCGAAAAATCATCGATCTCAGGAATTTCACTCAGTTGTATTTGAGGCTGACTTGAGGCATCTTTATCTATGTCAATTCTGATGAGGTGGCAACTAAGACTAGAAATTTTTTCTAATTCTATCTTAATCAATTCAGACAATCTAAATCCCATGTCATCAATTCCAGCCAAAACGAGGTGTTGCTCCTCATAATTCTGCTCAAAAATTTCATAGGCCATTCGCCTTATTTTCTGGGCGATTTGTGCCTTGTCTAAGATGAGTTTTTTTTCCTTAACCATTATGAGATGAGCTTAGGCTGAATCAAGGGATTGGCAATACTTTGCTATCCTTGAAGGTTGAAAGAATCACCATGGATTGCAAATTGTCCACCACTGAGATATCACTGACCTTTTCCAACATCAACTTCTGATAGGAGGAAATATCAACAGCAATAATCTTTAAAATAAAATCTCCTGATCCCGTGATATGGTGACATTCGATCACCTCTTCGATTTTGTGAATCTCTTCAAGGAACACTTCGATGTTCTTTTTATTATGGCCTTTCAAGGTGACGTAAACAAAGGTGCTTACTCCCAAGCCTATTTTATCAATGTCCAACTTGGCATGGTAGCTTTTGATAATACCTGATTGCTCCAATTTTTTAACCCTTTCCAGAGTAGGTGCCGGAGAGAGACCTATCTCCTTGGACAACTGAGCATTGGTGATTTTCGCATTGAACTGAAGGATGTCCAAAATTTTGCGATCTATTTTATCTAATTTCAGAGAAGTGTTCATTTTGACCCATTTACGAAATTTTATTTCGTTCAAATGTAATAATTATACATAAAATTTCACCAAAGTCAAGAGCTTAATGCTCAATATTATTTGCGCTTCTCTTTTTTGATTTGCTTTTCGAGTGCCTTAGCGGTCTTATATCTTGCATCCCTACGCTTGGTATACTTCCGGATATTTGCGATTAGCGGAAGAGCTTGGTCGTACAGGCCTTGCTTAGCATAATGCTCTGCCATATGTATAGCCGCAAACAAATAATATCCTGAATCTTCTGAACCGGTTTCTTCTGAAAATGCCAACACCTTTTTATAATATTCCCTTGCCTCATCTTTCTTATTCCTGCCATTTAGTATATGAGCAATAAAAAAACTGGCCCATCGACCACTCACCGCCTCGTAACCCAATTTTCCATTTTCAATTTTCGATAATATGTCTTGTGACTCTTCAATGGCCTTGTTGTATTGACCTGCTGTATACAACATCCGTGTATAAAATCGATGGAAATAAGGATTATTAGGATACTGTGTAAACATATATTCGCCTAGTCTTAATGCCTCGAATGTCTTTTTTTGTTCAAAGGCTTTTATTCTCATCAGAAAAAACTGGGCTTCGACCCGTGTATAAAAGGCGTTACCAGCCACCTCTTCCAATTGCTTAATCCCAAGTTCTTTATCCCCTTTGGGGAAGAACATAAGAACCGGTTTTAGCATGGGGTAATTCTCCCTGATCCATATGGAATAGTAGTTAAAAAGTGCATCACCAAATAGAATTTCGGGACTAAAGCTTTCATTGCCCTTAGTTCTTTTCAAATACTTCAATGCCATGCGCCCCGCACCAGCCGACTTCCCCCAATGGCGCTTCTCTGAATGATAACGCCCTTTAAATCCGTATGAACCAGCCAAAAAGAAGTTGGCCTCAATGTTTTGTTTGTCCACCTTGGTCATTTTTTCTGCCATATATATGGCACTATCCATATAGGCGAGAAATTCCTCTCCCAAAGGTGTCTCAGCATCCAGATTAGGCATCATTTGCCACCAGGTGCTAATTCCATAAAGGAAATAAGGCAATGGGTGATCGGGGTAATTGTACTTAAGCCAATTAAATTCAACTTCTGCTTTATGGAAGTTGAAATCATACATTTGATCCACAGCATCCGTGATTTCCAACTGCAGTCCAAAATTCAATAGCAGGTACTTTGAGCTATCGTTTTGATGATGAACTTTTGCCATTAATGGTTGGGCCATTAATGCCATCAAAATCATCAATACGGGGACTTTTTTTACCATCTCTATATCGGGAACGCGAATATCACTACAAAATTATTGCCTTACAACTTAGCTATAGAACGTTGACACAAATATGAGCAGCGCTTCGTCTCATAATCGTAGATTTACTGTAAATAGTTTCGATGCCCAGAGTTGACACCCCTTTTGAGCTTAAAGTAAGAAGTATACTTGGCGTAAATAAAATAGTCTTTTTCATAGCACTTAGCCTGATCACTTTCTTGCTGATTTTGATCAAAAAGCAATTTGTCATTGATCAGATTGCGGCCATTCAATTTATGGATCCGGCACAAAGACTGGTATTCAACCTTTTTAAGGGATTTGAACTGGCTACTGTACCTTTTAACCTAGCCCTTCAATTTACTATTGTGGCTTTTGTTCTTTGGGTGGGCTCTTTTCTATGGGGTTATAAAGTAAGCTATAATCAATGCTGGAAGATCGCCATGATTGCCTCAACGGTCTTTTTGATTCCTCAGGTGCTAAGTGTACTGTGGTTTACATTTATAAGCACCGACCCTAGTTATTGGGAGGTAAATGCCTTCTATCCCCTATCAGTAATGAATTTCTTTGACCAGAGTACACTGTCTGAAAAGTACTTGTTCGCTTACAAGGCCCTAAACGTTTTTCAAATTGCTTATTGGTTTATTCTCATCAGGGGAATTGATCTTGCTGCCAGAAAAAGGAAAAACATTGCCCAGGCAATCGTCTTCACTTCCTATGTGCCTCTATTCCTGCTTTGGTTGTGGTACGCCACAGCTACTTTCTAAATCGTCAAAAAATGTTAAAATTCAGGCTTGAATAACCAAATCAAGTAGTTTTACCGTTAGGAGGATTATTGTTAATTAACAGGTGCCTATCCTAAAATTTACTATTTTCGCCTGTCCAAAAAATTCAGCATGACGAACTTTAAGAAGATCAACAATGTATCCGGTTGGTCAGTATTTCTTCTATCTCTGATCGCTTACATTTTCACTGTTGAGCAAACCGCCAGTTTCTGGGATTGTGGTGAATTTATTGCAATCGCTTATAAACTTGAAGTTTCACACCCTCCGGGTGCTCCTCTTTTCATGCTAATCGGACGAATGTTCTCGTTTTTGTCCTTTGGTGATGTCACCAGAGTTGCCTTTTGGGTAAATATGGCCAGTGTCTTAGCCAGCGCATTTACGATCCTCTTCTTATTCTGGACCATTGTAATGGCCGGTCGTAAATTGTTGAAAGTTAAAATGGGCGAAGAAAACATGCTGCAAACCATTCTTTTGATGGGAGCAGGAGGTATTGGGGCGTTGAGTTTTGCCTTCACTGATTCCTTCTGGTTTTCTGCTGTTGAGGGTGAGGTTTATGCCATGTCTTCCTTTTTCACTGCATTTGTTTTTTGGGCCATGCTCAAATGGGAACTGGTGGAAGATGAAAGTCACGCCAACAAGTGGCTGATTCTAATTGCCTATATGATGGGCCTTTCCATTGGTGTCCACCTTCTGGGACTTGTTACCCTGCCTGCTCTGGGGCTTATATACTATTTCAAAAAATTCAAAAAGGTTGATAAATGGGGTATTATGGCTACACTCGCTTTGAGTGGCTTCTTCATCATACTCATCAACAATTTCATCATACCAGGACTGCCATCTCTGGCCGGAAAGTTTGAAATCACCTTTGTTAATTCATTCGGTTTGCCTTTCGGTTCAGGTGCTTTATTTATGACCGCCCTATTCATAGGAACCCTGGTTTTTGGTGTCATCTACACAATTAGAAAAGGTTACGTTCACTTGAATACCATCGTAGTCGCCCTCACCTTTATTCTAATAGGTTATGCCAGTTATGGGGTGATTTTAGTACGGTCAAAAGCCAATCCTCCAATTGACCAAAACAATCCTGAAAATGTAATGACATTCGTTTCCTATTTACTCAGGGAACAATACGGAGATAGGCCCTTACTTTACGGCAAATCCTTCACCGCACGGCAAGTAGCACCAAACCCCGGTGATGCCAATAAAAAAGGAAAGCCCGTCTATGCCAAGGGAGAAGACAAATACGAAATCGTAGACTATAAGCGAAAGATTAATTACGATCCTGAGCATAAAGGATATTTTCCTAGAATGTGGAGAGACACTCCAGGTGATGTAGCTAAATACAGGCAGGTCACGGGCTTGAGAGAGGGTGAAAAACCAAGCTTTTTAGACCACATGGCGTTCATGTTTAAACACCAGATAGGGCACATGTATATGCGCTATTTCATGTTTAATTTTTCTGGAAGGGAAAGTGATATTCAAGATGCCGATTGGCTTGGGCCATTGGATGGTAATAAAGGTCTGCCACAAGTGATTAAGGAGAACAAGGGTCGAAATCAATATTTTATGATCCCACTTATTCTAGGGCTGGTTGGCTTGTTCTTCCAGTTTAACCGAGACATAAGAGGGTTTTCGGCAACACTTATGTTCTTTCTACTCACCGGTGTGGCCTTGGTGGTTTATTTGAATTCACCAGCCATAGAACCCAGAGAACGGGATTACATTTATGCGGGATCATATTATGTGTTTGCCATTTGGATAGGCCTTTCGGTATTAGCCATCGGTCAGTTGTTTATGCATGCAGGAAAGAAAGCGATCTATGGTGTCATAGCGGGCTGCTTAATCTGTCCATATGTTCTCGTTTCCCAAAACTGGGATGATCACGACAGATCGAACAGGTATTTTTCTGTGGACTCGGCACGCAACTTCCTGGCTTCATGTGCACCCAATGCGATTCTTTTTACGGGAGGTGATAATGATACTTTCCCGCTTTGGTATGTGCAGGAAGTTGAAGGCTTCCGAACAGATGTGAGAGTTATTGTATTAAGTTATTATAATACAGATTGGTATATAGATCAAACCACTGTCAAAGTCAATGATTCCGATGCATTTCCTTATACACTCGGAATTGACAATTACCGGCAGGGTACGAATGAATACTTGCTAGTTGATGAAGACCCAAGATTCGAGGGGCAGGCTGTTTCGGTTAAAGACTATTTGGAATTGCTTAAGGATAAAAACCCTGCACTGCAGGTGCAGTATCCTTCTGGTGATATTCTGAATACAGTCCCATTCAAGGCTTTTCAGTTAGATGTTGATACGGCTAGAGTCAAGTCACTTAACATTATCCCAGAAAAACTGGCGCCTTATCTAACCGATAAAATGCAATTCCGCATTACTGGTAATTTCATCGAAAAAGGTCAGATGATGCTTCTGGATTTGATTGCTGAGAATAATTGGGAAAGACCGATTTATTTCAACTACACCTCAATTAATTCGCTCAATTTTGACTTGACAGAGTACCTTGTTCAAGAAGGAATGACTTCCAGGCTCCTGCCTGTAAGGAAGCCCGGAAATCGTTTGGACTTGGTAGATACCGAGACCATGTACAATAACTTGAAAAACAAATTTGCATGGCGAGGCCTTGATGATCCGGACGCAAACCTCAATGAAGACTACAGACAATTTGTTCAGAATCACCGATCCATGATTACTACAATCGCTGATGCTTTCGTTTTAGAAGGAGATACAATAAAGGCCAAAGAGATGCTGGATTTGGGTATGACCAAAATGCCACGAGCCTCTCTCCCCTATGATATTCCATCAGTTGGTTTTGTGCAAGGTTATCTGGATGTTGGTGAAGAAGAAAGGGCAATTGAACTTGCCATGGAAATGGCTACTGAGTTCAACGACATGGTTTCTTATCATCAAAAAAAGAATAGGTACGATCGGGATTTTCAGCGATATCATAGAAGTTTGATCTCACTTTTTCAAATTTTGCGGAGAGCAGGAAAAACGGCTGAAGCTGACACAATAAGAACAATGCTACAAGCCCAGGATATTACCTTGCCAAATAGCTTAAGGCTTAATCTTTAGAAGGCTACTTTCTTAAGATCAGGAACAAATCGAGTGCTTCATCGGCATTGTTAGAAATCAAGTAGTCCTCTTCAGTGATATCACTTACGAGGTCGTTATTGGCCTTATTTAATTTGTTTCGGTTCATTCTATTTAGAATGTCATAGGGTATTCTCAATAGCGGAGCCGGTAGTCTATATTGCAAATTGAAAATATCGAAACGGGTGATTTTCTCAACTGACTTTTTGTTCTGCTCATAGTATGCCATCACCTTATCGTTGCCAGCTACTCCTTTCATTTCTACATTATCAAAGTATTTTGAGGCCAATGATGTAAGCTGCTCCGCAGTGTATTCCCGAACGTGCCAGGGGTTTCTCGTCAAGGTTCGTTTAATGTTGGGTGTGGTCAAAACTGCGACTCCCCCAGGCCTTAGCACACGATATATCTCTTTCAAAAAACCATGGTCATCTTTGAGGTGTTCAATAACCTGAAACGAAACCAGAGAATCAAAACTAGCATCTCCAAGTCCATCGAAAGGTGGGAATACTGCTTGTCTGAAATCAACATTCGGATATTCAGGTTTTAACACATCTATTACTTCCTGAATTTTATCAAGGGCAACATAGCTTTTTACCAATGGAGAAAGCAGTTTTACTCCCCGGCCTTCACCGCAACCAGGTTCGAGCAAATCACCCTTGACATATGGGATTGCCAATGAATAGGCCCTTAACAATCGTTGATGGATCGGATTGTCTGAAATTAATTTATCTGAAGCTATTTCAGTCGTATAGGTGGCCATGTCTAGATTTTCGCCAAAATTAAACCTTTTATCAAGAAAGTATAGGTTTGTCTCATGCAGATGTCAAACACTTAAACGGCAATTTCGTTACATTTGGTGTTTGACTTTGAAGCCTATGATCAGACTGGCGGTTTTTAGTATATTATTCTCCATTACATGCGCATTGTCAGCTCAGAATAGAATGAGCTCTGCGGAGGTCAGCTATTTGTACAATGCTGATCATGAATTCCTGATTGACTACCGGCTGGCACAACAAGACGATCAAGTCAAGGTCTATTTGAGATTTACCTTAAATAGTGGACTCGTCAAAATTGGAGACTACAATATTCGATACGACCTGCGAAACAATTATATCTCCGAGAAAAAAACAGGAGCAAGTGTCAGGTTAGACTCCTCTAACATCATTGGGAATGCTTTCAGAGAATTTTTCTATGCCTTTGAATTTGAGAAGAAGAATGACGAGAACCTCGTTGTCATTGAGGTTGAAAACATAATAAAGGGTAAAAATTATTTCTTAGACATCCCGATTGCTACAAATCCAGCATTCTTGAATACCCCGTTTCTCATTTTTGATAAAAACGGTAACCTGCCCGTGTTCACTCGCCATATCAATAAGGGCTCGGCTGTTCGGATAAAAAATGTATTTAAGAATGAAGGCAGCTTTGAGATTAATGGGAAGGTGAACAACAGGCCTGTGGCCATGCCGCCCTTTGATGAAACGAAGCTCACCCCTCCCACCCTGGTCAGAATTGACACCGTTTATGGCACCAATCATAATGAGCTTTTTGTGTTTAATACTGAGGGTTTTTATACCATTAATGAATCATCCGCAAAAGACAACTCAATTGGTATACTTATAGCTGATAAGTTCTTTCCAAACTATGGCGATTACAAACAAATGTCGCAACCGCTCATTTATATCTCCACTTCTGCTGAATTTAATAATATGAGGGAATCTACAGATGTGCGTAAGGAATTTGAAAATTTTGTGGTAAACACGATCAATGACGACCCTTTAGTGGCCACTGAGTTTGTCAAATACTATTATAGAAGAGTCAAAAATGCTGGCTTCTTTTTTACAACCACTCAGGAAGGTTGGAAGACGGACAAAGGAATGCTTTATCAAATTTTTGGCAATCCACGCCAGGTTTTCAGAAATGAAACTTCTGAACTTTGGGTCTATGCCTTCGAAAATGGAGGGCGAATGCGTTTTACATTCGATATTAAACCTGGGGATGGAAGTGTTAAGGAGTTTAGCCTGATCCGCGGAAAAAAATATAGAGACATTTGGATGGCAGCCGTTACCCGCTGGCGAAATGGTCAGGTGATAGAATAATGCAACAAAGAAGTAAGGAAGATTTTATTTATGGCACGCGTGCCATTATCGAGGCGATTGGTGCCGGTAAGGAAATAGACAAACTGCTCATTCAGAAGGATGCTAAAAATGAGCTGTTGTCAGAGCTTATTCAAGCTGCCAAAGCGCACAATGTGCCTTTCGTCAAAGTCCCGATCGAAAAGCTGAATCGAGTAACCAGAAAAAATCATCAGGGCACTATCGCGTTCATATCAGCAATCAATTATGCCTCGCTTGACAACATCATATCTGAGGCATATCAAAAAGGAGAAGTACCCCTTTTAGTTATTCTAGACCGAATCACGGACGTCAGGAATTTTGGGGCGATTGCCAGAACTGCCGAATGTGCCGGTGCTCATGGTATCGTCATTCCTTCAAGAGGATCAGCACAAATCAATAGTGATGCCATGAAAACTTCCGCTGGAGCACTGAACTATATTCCTGTCGCCCGAACCGACAATTTAAAAATCACCATCAAAGAAATTCAAGCCAACGGTATTCAGGTGCTGGCCTGTACAGAAAAAGCGGACAACTCCATTTTTGACAATGACTTGAAAGACCCAATGGCCATACTTATGGGCTCTGAGGAAGATGGGGTTTCACAGGAATACTTGCGGTTGGCGGATAATCAAGCCAAACTGCCCATCAACGGGCAAATAGACTCGTTGAATGTTTCTGTAGCAACAGCTATTGTGCTTTACGAGGTGCTCAGACAAAGGGCATGATTATTCCCTAATCATAAGTTTATAGCCAATCCCACGTAGGTTAACAACTTCGATTCTGGGGTCTCCGGCAAGATATTTCCTGATTTTGGTGATGTAGACATCCATACTTCGACCATTGTAATAGGTGTCATCACCCCATATTTTTTTCAAGGCTGCGGATTTATCCATTTTTCCCTGAACGTTAAGACAAAGCTCCTTTAACAAATCAGCCTCCTTCGGAGAAAGTTGCCATTGCTGATCGCCCTGCTTCAACAATAATTGGTGATAATTAAAGAAGTAACTCCCTATCTCAAATTCGTTTTGATCTTTAGGAACATGCAAATCATCCGCAAATGCCAGAAGCGTATTCACCCTGACTCTCAATTCCTCCAAACTAAAGGGTTTCTTGATATAGTCGTTCGCACCAGACTCAAAACCTTCAAGAACATCCCGCAATTGCGATTTGGCGGTGATAAAAATGATTGGGATTTTGGCATTCTTAACCCTGATCTCCTTGGCCAGACTAAATCCGTCCTTAATTGGAAGCATTACGTCAAGTAAACATAAATCAGGTTTGAAATACTCAAACTCCATCATCACTGAAGCCCCACTTGTGCATAGTTTCATCTCATAACCCTCCGACTCCAAGTATTGAGCGGTCAAGCTCCCGATGGTGGGGTCATCTTCTGCAAAGAGAATTTTACGATTCATTTGCTCTGGGTATTTTTACTGTAAATGTACTGCCCTCACCATTTTTACTTTCAACAGAAATTGTTCCACCGAATTGCTCAATGACTGATTTGGTATAACTAAGGCCAAGTCCGTAGCCTTTTACCGTATGTACATTGCCAGTATGCACTCTGAAGAACTTATCAAATATTCGCTTTTTATCATCTATGGAAAGCCCGAGACCATTGTCGGTGATTTGAATTTCTACATAAGATTGCCGTAATGCGACATCCACCGAAATTTCAGGTGGACGTTCTGAATACTTAAGCGCATTATCCAATAGGTTCAACATCGCGTTCTGAAAATGTAGGCGATTGACGGCTACATTAAGCCTTTCACCTTCCGGGGTGTTGAACAAGATTTGGCCTTGCTTTTCTGTGGCCGTCAATCTCATACTCTCAACAATCACTTCTAATTCTTCATTTACATCAACTATTTCGATGTTATCTTTGATTGACTCTTCCGCAGAGGTATTATCTAAAATGGAATTGATAATCTGTAAAATTCTCTTTTGTTCCTGTTGTGCTACAACAAGTAAATCCTTCAATTTAGGATCCTCATGTACTTTCTGGTCCTTAGACATCACTTCCAATGCAAGGGAAGATGCCGTTACGGGTGTTTTGAGTTCGTGAGTCATGTTGCCAATAAAGTCATCCTTTATCTGCGCCAGGCGGTATTGCTTTTGGAGGCTTCTTATAATGTAGTACCAGGCACTTAGCAAAAGCACAAGCATGATGATTGATGCCAAAACAATTGGACCAACGCCTGCCAGGGAAGCCTGAATGACACGGTTATCATTGAAATTCAAATACAGTTTGTGTCTGCCGGCATTATTTAGACTAAATGATCTCAAAGAAAACCCACCAGTAGTGTCCAATTCAACATCTTTTATAAGGTTATTAGTAAAATCAAATCGCTCCTTTTGTTCATCCCATAGTCCAAAGAAGTAGTCCTCTCCATCCAACTGAAGTAATCTTAATTCATCGGCAAGCAACGAGTCTAAAAACAAAAAGTCATTTGAAAACATCTCTCCATCGATATTTCCTGAAATATGAACCTTGCCGTTGCCACCCAAATTGGAAAAGCTTCTATTGGAAAAGCTTCTAAAGGCAGGATTACTATCAATTACTTTTCTCATTGAGTCCCCACCACCTAATATTGTGATTCCGGATTCTGACGAAAGCTTAATCTGTTTAGACAAACTCTCCAAATCGGGATTCTTGGAAAGATTGTCAGAGAAACTTAACGTATAGCTTCTAATATTAGGAATAGTCACTTTGACGCCACTAATAATTCCCAATTTTTTTATTAAGAGATTATTGCTCACCTCGGACAAAGCTCGTTGTACGTCTGCCTGAACGTCTTTCTTGTTCTGTTCAAAAGCTGTAGAAATCCAATACGCCTGAAAAGACAACAAGCCTATCAAACAGGCCAACATTGTTATTGAAGCTATACGCACGTCTCTTTTCACAATTCAAGTATACGCATTTAAGGCGTATCCTATCAAAACTTTAACACACCCTTAACGGTGATTAACAGTAATTAACCCATGTTCGATCCAGGCCCTCGTAAACTTGCCCAACACAAAAAAACACAAACATGAAAACAATAGCCACTCTGTTGGTCTTGGCCATTACCACAGTCAATCCAACGCTAAGAAAAAATGACATCGAACGAGTAAAGGCATCTGGAACAATAGCCTTCTCGGTCGTTTACAATGAAACTGAAACCGTTGCTATGTCCAGTTCTCTGGGCACACCTCAAAAACAGAAAATGAAGGTCGGAACAGATTTCGATTTTAATTTCACTTTTGATGACCAACACGCTCGGTTTGAAAAAGTCAAGCAAGAAATTCCCAAAGGACCAAAGCGCATCTCTTTTGGCGCATCATCATTTGCGGTAGCCAGTACTGAAGATGAGGCCAACTTTGCCTTCGATGAATTTGATACTGCGGTATTCGATTTTGGAAAGAACATGCACTATGGACTTGCTACCATTTTTGAGAAACAAATTATGGTCGAAATGCCCATTTCAACTCAGAACCACGGTTTTGAAATCTCAGGTAAAACCAAAAAAGTTGCCGGATATGAAGTCAAACAAACCATATCAAAAGACGGGGAGTTTGAGGTCTGGTTTACAACTGAATTGGACGTTTACTCACCTTGGCAGTTTGAAGGAATAGTCGGGGTGGTCTTAGAATTTAAAGACGATAGGCGGACAGTAACAGCCTCAAACGTAGAACTCTCTTCCATTGAAACATCAAGCTTTGAGCTACCAGATCGCAGAGTCCTCGAACTTGAGCAATACCAGGATTTGAAAAAAGAAGAATTGGATGAGCAAATGAAGTTGATTCAAGAAAAAATGAAGGGATTTGGTCAAGATATCTCTTTTAAAAATGGAGGTATTACGATCAAAAAAGGCGGAAATAATCACTAAGTCAAAACACAATCTTTAGGTATGCAATTGTCAATTCAAAACATCTCGAAAACTTATCCAAATGGGGTCCAGGCTTTAAAAAACTTAAGTCTCACCATAGAAAATGGAATGTTTGGCCTTTTAGGTCCAAACGGAGCGGGGAAATCAACCTTAATGAAAACCATAGCCACATTGCAAAGCGTGGATGAGGGCCAAGTACGTCTGGATGACATTAATGTACTTAAACAAAAAGCAGAAATCAGAAAACTCCTGGGGTACTTGCCCCAGGAGTTTGGGGTTTACCCAAGGGTCACGGCAGAAGAAATGTTATTGCACTATACCGCCCTTAAAGGGGTTCAGGGGAAAAGCACGCGAAGTCAGATCGTCAATGAATTGCTGGTACAGGTTAATTTGTATGACGTCCGGAAGAAAAAGCTGAGCAGCTTTTCAGGAGGAATGAAACGAAGGTTCGGTATCGCACAAGCCTTTATTGGCAACCCAAAATTAATCATTGTAGATGAACCGACAGCCGGACTGGATCCGGCAGAACGTGTAAGGTTCAACAATCTCCTGTCTGAAATTAGTGAGCACATCATTGTTATACTAAGCACTCACATTGTGGACGATGTAAGCGAACTCTGCAAGCAGATGGCCATCATCAATCAAGGGGAGCTTCTCCTTACTGGCAGTCCTACCGCGCTCAAGAATTCCATGGCAGGAAAGGTATGGACCAAGTCAATTACCAAAGAAGGTATGAAGGAATATGAGGAACGATATCAAGTCATTTATACCCGCTTGGAAGAAAGTACACCGATCGTCCATGTATATAGTGACGAAAGGCCTGATGATTCATTCGAGTTAAAAAAACCTGACTTGCAGGATGTGTATTTCCATCAGGTTAAAATGGAAAATTGATCTATCTCCAACGCTCTAATCAATAAAAAATGTTGTACGAAATCTTTTCATTCGAATTCAAAAGCTGGATTCGAAACAAATCGACCTATGTCTTTATTGCCATCCTATTTGGCTTGGGTTTTTTACTTACCAATTTTTATGGATTAGCCATTGGCAGGATATTCGTTCTATCAACACTTAAAATTGACTCTGCACCCCAAATCAACTCCTTCCTCACATTGATTAGCCTTGTGGGCACGGCTGTCACGTCTATGATTATGGGTCTGGCTGTCTACAAAGACTACCAATACAATACATTTGCAATCACATTTACCAGTGCCTCTTCAAAGTTCAACTACTTATTTGGCCGTTTTTCAGGAGCTTTGGCAGTTTGTTTGTTGATTTCTACAGCTCCGTTTCTCGGTTTCGTGGCTGGTATTTATGTTCCCTGGACAGCGGATATAAATTTTGGAGCTTCACAATTCGGTGCCTATTTCTATACTTATCTCACCAAAACTGTTCCATTAATTTTCTATACAGGTGCTTTGTTTTTCTCCTTGAGCACCTTGTTAAAAAATACCATTTTCAATTGGCTTGTCATTGGCATTATCTACGGCCTGTACAGTTTTGTCAGTGGAATTTTTGCTGATCGGGAATTGGAAAATTATCATAGGCTCATGGCGCTCCTTGATCCTCTTGGAGTCTTGGCCGACAAGCTGGCCATTAGAGACTGGTCTACGCCTGACAAAAACGCTAAACTACTCCCCTTTTCTCAACTACTTTTATTCAATCGACTTATTTGGATGGGTTTTGGAACTCTGGCCTTACTCCTTACCTATGTTAAAATTGACCTCTACGCCAGAACTTCAAAGTTTCGTTTTTGGGGTCTGGTAAAACGACAACTGACAGATTCCATTTCGACTAAAGGGATCGCCTTTGGCAAAATCAGTTTTCCGGTAGTAGCAAGGTCATTTTCGTTCAAGGCCAATATATCTTTATGGAGAAGGCTCACAGCGGGCAACTTAAAAAGGATCATTTTTAATCCATTTTTCTTACTGATACTGGTTTTCACCTTTTTCTTTATCAGCACCGGATCAAGAACTTTTGGCAATGCCTGGGGAACAAACTCCTATCCTTTCACTCATATATTGGTAGGCCAATTTGCCAACAAAGTGCATATCATCATTACCATGTGCATAGTCTGGTTTACGGGAGAATTGGTTTGGAGAGACCGCAGGTTTAATACAAATGAAATAACTGACACTTACCCCGTGGCCAATAGAATATTTCTCTTAAGTAATTTTTCAGCCCTTGTAGTCATACCCTTTTTCTTCTTTGCCCTGGTCATATATGCCGGCATAAAGACTCAATTACAATTAGGTTTTAACGAACACGAGATAGGTCTTTTTCTACAGGAACTGTTGGCCATTCGTTATGTGGATTATATTCTTTATACAGTTTTGGCAATGTTGGTTTTTTCTCTAATCAACAATAAGTTCCTGTCGATTTTTATCATGATCATTTACTTCATCATTGAAAGTCGATTTCTACGCCAGGTAATCCCACACAACATGCTCATCTACGGCAGTGATCCAGGCAAGACTTATTCGGAATTTACAGGTTATGCCAATACACTCTACCCCTACTATATTTTCAAGCTTTATTGGTTGGGTTTTGCTGGCCTGTTGGCTTTTATTACCAGTCGGATATGGCACAGAGGGACAGACGTTGGATTAAAGTACACTTGGAATCGCTTCAAAGAGCGTTTGTCTCTCAAGGACAAATATGCCTTAACAATTTTTGCATCCATATTTCTACTCACTGGCGGCTTCATATACTACAACATCTACGGTCTTGGCAATTATCAAAACATGACCCCTCAGGATCAAGCTGACTATGAAAAGGAGTACAAACAATATGAAGACTTGGTTTTACCCAAGATTACCGATGTCTATGTTGAACTAGATCTTTATCCTGAAAGTCAGAATTATGACTTTCGAGGCAACTACTGGCTCAAGAACAAGTCTGACCAACCCATCGATAAAATAGTAGTGAACTACAGTGACAAACTGGAGACAAATGCCTTCACCTTTGGAATCCCTTCTATAGTAGAGAAGACAGAACCACTATTCAACCTTCATTTACATCAATTGAGTAGCCCACTTGAACCTGGTGATTCTATGCGAGTGGATTTTGATTTTTCCTACATAGCCAAGGGTTTTTATAACAATTCGAGTTCATTACTCTCCGGCAAGCCTTTGACCAATGGTACTTTTATGAATAATGGTTTTTTACCCGGTTTCGGTTACAACTCCGGGTATGAGTTAGTGTACGAAGAACAACGCGCAGAATATGGACTCTCGCCAAAGAACATTAGTCCGAAGCCAATTGGAGACCCCAAGGCTCAGAGTGAAAGTTGGCTGGGTAAGGATGCGGATTTTATCAATTTCGAGACCATTGTGAGTACCGTAAAAGGGGAAACCGCCATATCTCCTGGTTATCTGCAAGAGAGCTGGGAAAAGGATGATAGGGCATTTTTCCACTATAAGATGGACGCTCCTATTCAAAATTTCTATTCCTTTCTTTCTGGAAAATATGAGGTTCGAAAAGAAGAATGGAATGGAATAAGCCTCGAGATTTACTACCATCCTCGTCATACCTACAACCTTGACAAAATGATGGAGTCGATGAAAAAGTCTCTGGCCTATTTTTCAGAGAACTTTTCTCCATACCAATATCGACAAATGAGGATCATTGAATTCCCAAGATTCAGAGGATCATTTGCTCAATCTTTCCCCAACACAGTACCATTCTCTGAGTCTATCGGATTCACTTCCGATTTAAGGGATATGTCAACAGGTTCAGCCAGAGCAACAAATAGTCTGTTTGGATTTCAGGCTGCCCGAAGAGATGTTCCTTTTTATGTAACAGCTCATGAATTGGCGCATCAATGGTGGGCTCACCAAGTAATCAGCGGAAATGTTGAGGGTTTTAATTTTCTCTCAGAGGCCATGTCTCAATACTCTGCACTTATGGTAATTGAGAAAGTCTATGGCAAAGAAGAAGCTCGGAATTACGTTAAAAACGAACTTCAAACTTACTTAAGAGGGCGCGGTTCCGATAATTTTGGTGAGCAACCACTGGCTCGAGCGCGAGGTGGGCAGCAATACCTCCATTATAATAAAGGGGCTGTCGCACTCTACGCGTTGCGAAATTACATTGGTGAAGAAGTTCTAAATGGGGCCATCAAGCGCTTCGTAAAAAGCAAGGCTTTTCAGGAACCACCCTATACAAACACTATGGAGTTCTTGGATGAGGTTCGAGCGGTTACACCAGATTCCTTGCAATACATTATTGACGATTGGTTTGAGGATATCATTCTTTATGATAATGAGGTGATAGAAGCCACATACATGAGAACGGAAGATTTTGACTATGAGGTAGAGTTCAAGGTTAATCTGAAAAAATTAAGAGCGGACAGCAAAGGAAACGAGTCTGAGATACCATTAAACGATTTCATTGACATTGCAATCATGAATGATGGTCAAAAAATATTGCATACTCAAAGAATTCGATTCACTGAAAATGAGGCTACTTTCAAAATTCTGGTTAGCAGGAAACCTGATAGAATTGTGATCGACCCTGACTTTAGTCTCACCGACAAAAGTTTAATGAACAATAGCTTTAAAATTGACAGAAAGACCACAGAATAGTGGCCTTCCATTAGGAAAATTCTTCTCCTTTTGACTTGGCATCATTCAGAAATTCTCTGAACTTCTTCTCTGCGTCCTTTTTGCAAATCACGATAACATTGCCGGATTTAGTAACGAGATAACCTTCCAACCCCTGAGCGACAATCAGCAGATCGTCTGGCCCTTTGACATAGCAGTTTTTGGAGTCATAGAGAATGGCGTTGGCATCAATCACATTTTCGTTTTCGTCCTTGTCTCTGATCTCATGAAGTGAATCCCAACTGCCCAAGTCAGACCAATCGAATTTGCCCTTCACCATATATACATCTGCAGCTTTTTCCATCAAGCCATAGTCTATGGAAATGCTTTTACACTGGGCATAGGCACTGTCTATGAAGGCCTGCTCACCTTCAGTATAGTAGACTTCCTTGCCCTCTTCAAAAATCACCGCTATATCTTCCAGATACGTGTGCAGTGCTCTGGTGATGGTTTCTATCGACCAGACAAACATGCCCGCATTCCAAACAAAGTCACCACTGTCTATGAATTTCTTCGCCAGTTCCAATTCGGGTTTTTCGGTGAAGGTCTTCACTCTTTTCACCTTCTTCAGCGGACTAGAATGGTATTGAATGTAGCCATAGCCTGTTTCTGGCCTGCTCGGCACAATACCTAAGGTGATCAATTTGTTGGACCCACGAGCGGCTTTAAGTGCAGTACCCAGGTTGTCATTAAATACCTTCTCCTTGAAAACCACATGATCTGATGGGGCAACAATCATTACTCCTTCGGGATCCTTCTGTCTGATCTTGAAGGCAGGATAGGCAATGGCCGGGGCCGTATTTCTCCCCATAGGCTCCAAGAGAATCTGATCATCAGACAGGGAAGGTAATTGCTCCTGAACAAGTTCCTTGTATCGTTTGTTGGTGACCACAAAGAAATTCTGCTCCGGACAGAGACTCAGAAATCGATCATAAGTCATTTGGAGTAATGACCTGCCGGTTCCCAGCACATCCAAAAATTGCTTTGGCTTATCGGCTCGGCTGTAAGGCCAGAATCTACTGCCGATTCCACCAGCCATAATGACTACGTAATTGTGCTCCATATCAGACAATTCCCTCGTTTAAAAGATCGCTTATATGTATAAAGCCAGCCACGACTTCTTTGTCCATCACAATCAACTGGTTAATGTCCTGCTCTCTCATCAAATTGAGTGCACGAATCGCAAAAACTCCCTTTTCAATTGTCTTTGGGTTTGATGTCATTACCTCTTTGACGATCAGCTGATCAAATTGTTCATGTTTTTCCAACATCCTCCTCAAATCACCATCTGTGAAAATACCCACTAAGTGATTGTCGGAATCCACCACAGCGGCAGCCCCAAGTCGATTTTTGGATATGACCAAAATTGCCTCTTTGACCAAATCTGACGCATTGACAATAGGCAGCTCATTCTTAGGGTAAATGTCATCTACCTTAAGGTATAGTTGCCTGCCCAGAGAACCTCCGGGGTGATATTTTGCAAAATCCTCACTTGTAAAGCCTCTCGCTTCCACTAGACTCACCGCTAAAGCATCACCCAACGCCATGTGTACCGTTGTGCTGGTAGTGGGAGCCAAATTGTTTGGATCAGCTTCTGCATCCATGGTGGCATTCAGTATATAATCTGATTGTGAGGCAAGAGTAGAGGATGTATTACTTACAAGTGCAATTAGTTTAGCACCTGTTCTTTTTAATAATGGCGCCAAAACTTTGATTTCCGGAGTGTTCCCACTTTTCGAAATACAGATCACCACATCATCTGGTTGAATCATTCCAAGATCACCATGTATCGCATCTGCAGCATGCATAAATAAAGCCGGGGTTCCGGTTGAATTCATGGTTGCCACAATCTTATTGGCGATGATGGCGCTTTTGCCTATTCCAGTCACTACAAGGCGCCCTTTCATGTCTAAAATCAGGGCTACAATACGCTCAAATTCTTCATCGATGTAGCCCGCAACTTTACGTAATGCCTCGGCCTCTTGTAAAAGCGTATTTTTGGCTATGTTTTGAATATTTTTTGCTAAATTCAATCTAAAGGGCCTTTTTTAATTTGACCTCGCAAAGATAATGATAAGAGTCGAGCTTGCGTCAAAGACCAAAATAAATATGGGGTGTGGTGGATTTAAAGAGTAAACTCAAGGAAGTTTTTGGATACGACAAATTCAGAGGCAATCAAGAGGTAATAATCAATAATATTCTAGCGGGGAAAAACACATTTGTGATTATGCCCACAGGTGCGGGAAAATCGATGTGTTATCAGTTACCGGCAATCGTACGACCCGGAACCGCCATTGTGATCTCGCCATTGATCGCCTTGATGAAAAACCAGGTTGATCAGCTCAATGCAGTTGGGATCAATGCTCGCTTTTTGAATTCTACCTTGTCAAAATCCGAGATTAACCGGATCAAAAAATCTACCCTGGCCGGTGAAGTAAAGCTACTTTACGTAGCTCCTGAGTCACTCACAAAACCAGAAAATGTCGAATTTTTAAAAGAGGCGAATATTTCTTTTGCTGCTATTGATGAGGCACACTGCATATCAGAGTGGGGTCATGACTTTCGGCCGGAATACAGAAGAATCAAAGACATTATTAAGCAAGTAGGCAACCTGCCAGTGATAGCACTTACGGCTACCGCCACACCAAAGGTGCAGATTGACATTCAGAGGAATCTCCAGATGGAGGACGCTCATATCTTCAAATCATCTTTTAATCGGGATAATTTGTACTATGAAGTGCGACCCAAGAAAGGTGTTAAAAAGCAGCTTGTAAAGTTCATTCGAGAACATACAGGGAAATCAGGAATCATCTACTGCCTCAGTAGAAAGAAGGTGGAAGAGATTGCCAATTTCCTTAAAGTCAACGGAATCAAGGTTGCACCATACCATGCTGGTTTTGAGCCTTCGGTGAGAATGAAAAATCAGGATGACTTCCTCAATGAAGAGGTTGACGTAATCGTGGCCACCATTGCATTCGGTATGGGCATTGACAAGCCGGACGTACGTTTCGTAATCCACTATGATGTACCAAAATCTCTGGAAGGCTACTATCAGGAAACCGGCCGTGCTGGGAGAGACGGACTAGAGGGAAATTGCATTATGTTTTATAGCTATGCTGACATCCTGAAGCTTGAAAAATTCAATAAGGACAAGACGGTTACCGAAAGAGACAATGCCCTGATCTTGCTCGATGAAATGTCTTCTTATGCCGAATCAGCAATGTGTCGTAGAAAGCAGCTACTTCATTATTTCGGTGAAGAATACAGTGATGAAAATTGCAAAAAAGAGGGGAAATGCGACAATTGTAAATTCCCCCGAGAGGAATACGAAGGAAAGGAATTTGTCAAAATTGCCATTGAAGCAGCCGAACAGACGCAAAATAGGTTTGGGATGACACACTTAGTAAGTGTCATTCGGGGTTCACAGAATCAATATATCAAGAGTTATTCTCACGATAAGTTACCGGTATATGGTGCGGGTGCAGATCGCGATGAACCCTTTTGGAAATCGGTGATACGCCAAACGCTCCTCAATGAATTCATTCAAAAGAATATAGAAAATGTTGGTGTGCTAAAGGTTTCAGAACGAGGCCTGGCCTTTTTAAAGAATCCGACCGACATAATGCTGACCAAAAATCATGATTTCAGTGACACTGATTCAGATCAGAACGAAAGCAACGAACATCCACGTGCTCCAGCCGGTGGTAAGTCCTACGATCCTGTCCTTTTTGATTTGCTCAAGGCCGAGCGCAAGAGAATTGCCAGGGACAAAGATCTGCCACCTTATGTAATCGTTCAGGATCCATCCCTGGAAGAAATGGCCACAACTTTCCCTACTACTTCTGAGGCATTGGGGAATGTCAATGGAATCGGTATGGGCAAGGTTCAAAAGTTTGGCAACGCGTTTTTGAAGCTGATTCAGAAATATGTTGAGGACAATGATATTGACATTGAAGATGTGGTTGTCATTAAATCGGCAGGCAATAAGTCCAAAAACAAGATCTACATCATACAACAAATTGACCGCCAAATTGATCTTGAAAATGTAGCTGAGGAAAAAGGTTGGTCCATGAGTCAGCTATTGGATGAAATTGAAATCATTTGCTATTCAGGTACCCGTCTCAATTTGGATTACTATCTAGAGCAAATTCTTGATGATGATCGACAAGATGATGTTATCGACTACTTCCTGAATGCGGAGTCAGACAATATTGAAGATGCGAAATACGAGTTTGAAGAAGAAGATTTGAGTGAGGAAGATTTGAGACTTATGAGGATCAAGTTTCTTTCTGAACATGCAAATTAATTACATTTACAATCTACTTTAAGATTTATCCGAATGAACATACTGGTTTTGGGAAGTGGTGGAAGAGAGCATGCTTTTTCCTGGAAAATTGCGCAAAGTGATCATTGCGAAAAACTCTTCATCGCTCCGGGAAATGCGGGGACTGCCTCCGCAGGAACAAATGTCGATTTACAGGTCAATGACTTCGAAGGCATCAAAGACTTTGTGGTCAAGGAACAAATTGATTTGGTTGTTGTAGGCCCTGAAGATCCATTAGTCAATGGAATTCGCGACTTTTTTGAAGCCCAGTCTGAACTGACCAAGGTACTGCTGATTGGCCCGGGAAAGGATGGTGCCCAACTAGAAGGCAGCAAGGATTTTTCAAAGCGCTTTATGGAACGCCATGGTATTCCTACTGCCAGATCAAGAACTTTCACAGTGGAGTCTTTAGACGAAGGACTGAACTATGTTTCGAGTCATCCCACACCTATTGTGTTAAAAGCGGATGGGCTGGCTGCAGGAAAAGGGGTGATCATCTCCGAAACGCCAGAGCATGCCAGAGAGACATTGAAAGAAATGCTGGTAGACGCGAAGTTTGGTGACGCTTCCAGCCGAGTGGTTATTGAGCAATTTTTGGCCGGCATAGAACTCTCCGTGTTTGTATTGACAGACGGATCTAACTACAAGGTACTGCCGGAGGCCAAAGACTATAAGCGTATTGGGGAAAATGACACCGGCTTAAATACCGGAGGAATGGGTGCTGTTTCACCTGTGCCTTTTGCCGATGAGGACTTTTTGCGCAAAGTAGATGAGCGAGTGATTCAACCCACTGTAAATGGCTTGAAAAAAGATGGTATCGATTACAAGGGTTTCTTGTTTATCGGTTTAATGAACATGGGCGGAGACCCATATGTGATAGAATATAATGTGAGAATGGGTGATCCTGAAACTCAGGTCGTATTACCTCGCATAGACTCTGATTTTTTGGCACTTTTAGAAGCTGCGGCCAAAGGTACCCTAGATCAGGCGAGTTATACCACCAGTCCTGAAACTGCAACTACTGTGGTAATGGTTTCCGGTGGATATCCTGAGGCCTATGAAAAAGGAAATGTGATTTCCGGTATTGAGACAGCGAGTGAGAGCCTTGTCTTTCACGCTGGAACAAAAACCGGAGAGCCTGGTCAAATATTGACAAGTGGTGGCCGTGTTTTAGCCATTACTGGTAAAGGAAGTTCTGTGGCAAAAGCCCTTGAAAATTCTTATAATGGTGTAGAGAAAATTAGCTGGAGTGATGAATATCATCGAGGTGATATTGGGCAAGATATTTTAAAACTCCTGAATTGATATGTTTTATTAGCCTTTTAGGCTTTCATAAATAGATTTTATGGGCTGCAGTTGCGGAACCAGTGAAGATGGAAAAGTATCAGGATGCAACAACAATGGGGGCTGTGCCACCGGAGGTTGCAACAAAATGAACGTCTTTGACTGGTTGTCCAACATGGATTTACCTACCAAGGAGGTATTTAAGGTAGCCGAAGTACGATTCAAAAACGGAAGGAAGGATTACTTCAGAAATGAAGACAATCTTGACCTTGTTACCGGAGAATCCGTCATTGTAGATGTTCCCGGTGGTCACCATTTAGGTTACATCTCCTTACAAGGAGAATTGGTAAGGCTACAAATGCAAAAAAAGAAGATTGAGGATGGGGAGGACATTCGAAAAATCTATCGCAAAGCCACACTGAATGACCTGGACAAGGCCGAGAAAGTCCGTGAACGTGAAATGCCCGCACTCTATCGCACTCGCCAAATCATCCAGGATCAGGGGCTTCAAATGAAGCTTTCTGATATCGAATTTCAATCTGATAACACAAAAGCTACCTTTTATTATTCGGCAGACTCAAGAGTTGATTTCCGGGAATTAATCAGGGTATTGGCCTCAGAATTTAAGGTGCGTATTGAAATGCGCCAGATAAGCCTGCGTCAAGAGGCTGGCAGGCTTGGCGGCATCGGCTCCTGTGGCCGTGAATTGTGCTGTTCAACCTGGCTGGGTGATTTCAAAAGTGTTTCCACCTCCGCAGCCAGATACCAGAAACTCAGCCTCAACCCTGGGAAATTATCCGGGCAATGTGGAAGACTTAAGTGCTGCTTGAATTTTGAACTGGATACTTATTTAGAAGCCCTCGAGCATATTCCGGAGGTGACCAAATTGAAAACAAAAAAAGGAGATGCTCGTCTTCAAAAAACGGATATCTTCAGGAAGATGATGTGGTTCAGTTTTGAAGATGATAACAACTGGTACTCATTAGATGCCACACGCGTCAAGGAGATTCTTGCTATGAACGAGAAGGGCGAACTACCAGAGACCCTTACGGAAAATACTTTTGAGATTAAGGAATTGGGTGGCATTAATAGTGATCTGGCACAAATGGACAAGAAATTCAGGACCAAACACTCAAAAAACAAGTCCAAAAACAAAGGTGGGCGAAATCGAAATCGAAACCGAAACAGGGGGCCGAAAGGCAATAAGCAAAACCAATGATGAAGCGATTTAGTCTGATCTTTTTGTCTTTGCTATTGGTGATATCCTCATGCGATTCAACCAAAGTTTTCGAGTCCAACTACGACTTTGAGGAGAATTCCTGGAATCTTGATACCATTCCCACCTTTGAATTTCAAATTGAAGACGCCCTTCCAAAAAATGTTATCATAAACCTTAGAAACAGCATTTCCTACCCCTACCAAAACTTATATCTTTCCTATACGCTGACAGATAGTTTAGATAATGAACTTGAAAGCGGATTGATTGATCTTCAGCTATTTGATCAAAAAACAGGCAAGCCATTCGGGAAAGGCAATAGCCTTTATGAACATCAAAACAAGGTTTTGACTGATTTTACCTTTCCCCATAAAGGCAAATACAAATTGGCCATCGCTCAGTATATGCGCGAAATTGATCTCAAAGAAATAGCCTCTGTAGGTCTCAGGGTTGAAGACAAAAATTAACTGGCCTGCTCATCCAAGTCCTCTAAAAAACGATTTAGCTTCTCTCTTACCTTGTCTTTATCCAGCCAGTGATTCCGGCTATGAAAAAGTTTGTAGTTCCAGTGTTTTGAAGTTAGTGCTGAGGGTTTGTAAACAAAGGTCTCCTTTTCTGAAGGGGAACCATGATAGAGATCATCATCAGTCAGGATAAGTCCATGGTATTGCTTCTTTTTCTTGATGGTCAAATCTGAAAATGGCAGTTCCTCCACAAATTGAAAGTCATAATCCCTGTCCCAGGTTTTAAGCTGACCCTTTAAATACCAGGCCGGACTCCTGTGCTCAGCTAGCGGAACTTCATAAACAAATTTTTTCTCCCACACCGATTTGGCATAAATCAGATAGTCTTTTAACAATTTAGGTCCTTCATGCTTGGCCCTGGCAACATCCAATTCTTCCGGCCAAATGGAGGTGACAACGATTACCTTCTCTCTGGCTCTTGTGATTGCCACGTTTAATCGATTCTCACCACCGGCTGCATTAAGGCTACCAAATTGGACACTCATCTTCCCTTGTGGATTTGGCGCATAGGCAATTGAAAATATAATGATGTCCATCTCATCTCCCTGAACGTTTTCAATATTCTTCACAAACAATTGCTCGTCCATTTGAATACCCGATGATTCCAATGTGTCTTGGATTAATCCTTGCTGTGGGGCATTGAAGGTTACTATCCCTATAGAGCTTTCAGGCTTGGATTTCCTTAAGGATTTGACCAGTGATGTGATCTCCTCCGCTTCCACCTCATTGGTTTGTTTGTCCCAAATTCCGGCCACCTTCCGATACTCAATTCCAGGACTATCATCATTCACTTGTTCAAAGTGAGGCAGCAAACTCAAATTACCCTTGTAAAAGTGATTATTCGAAAATTGGATCAGATCAATGCTCTTGCTTCGATAATGTCCTTTCAAATCCACTTTCATCAGGTATTTACTGCAAAGCTCCAGGAATGAGTCTACTTCATGGGCAATACCCTCGGACTCATCTTCCCATCTGACCATATACAAATCATTGGGTTGAAGTTGCATTGGGTCACCGGTAATCACGACTTGTTTGGCCCTATAGGCTGCCGGCAAACCCTTTTCAGAAAAGCATTGAGAAGCCTCATCAAAAATCACCAGATCAAAGAAATTCTCCATTGGAAACATAGCTGAAACGGACTCGGGTGAGGCCATCCAACAGGGAACAAGATGAAACAGCTCTTCAGAAAAATGACTCAACAACCTTCGAATTGGCCACACTTTCCGCTTTTTGGTTACTTGATGATGTAAATCTCTATAGGTTACCCTGTTGTTCAGTCTATTATACTCCACGGGTAAATAGGTGTTCTCACGAGTCTTCTGGATCAAAATCTCACCGCTCACCTCCAGCTTCTTTTCAACGGCAGCCTGAAGATCTTCGGTCATTTGATCGAATTTCAAGGTGGACACGGATCTTAACATTTCATATTTGCTCTCAATATGGTCTATCCAGGACAGTCTCAGACTGTTTTCGAAAATTGCCAATAATTGCTCATCAGAATGCCCCTCAAGCTCTTCCAGCTTGTCGACAACGGCTAATTGGGCTTCTGAAAATGCCTCCTTGAGCTTGTCAAACTCACAGATGGCATCAAAGTCTTTTCCTATTCGGTTTTTAAGCTGTTTGTAGAACTCATCTGACAACAAGAGCAAATCAATCTGTCTAGGCAAGATATATTTATTCCAGACTGTGCGCTTTTTTGGCAGTTCTTTGAGCGCAGTAATAAGCTCCTTCACCTTACTACCATACTCCGCGGCTGTGAACTTTTGAAGGTTGAAGTACTCTCGAAAATTGGTGAAGCCGGAAAAGAGCAGTTTCGCTTTTAGAGCGATGTCCATTTTATCAAACCAGTCGTTGATTTCTTTCTGCTCCTGACTTTCCGGAAACACCTTAATCCACCCCGCGTCCTTTAGTTTTGTCAACTGGTGTTGAAGGTTCAAACGGTTATCCAATCGCTTAGTAAGCATGTCTAATCCCAATTGATCGTCTCTTAAACCATTGGCAATCAGCACCCTCGCCAGCCGGGTTTTTTCCTTGGAGAAAGACCATTTTATTGATTTCAAGAAGCTCTTCTTAGCACTTGATCTGCCTTTCAGAATCATCTGAATCTCCCCCATCTCATTAGCGGGAATAGTCGATTCTATGCCAACTTCATCAAAGCAATGATTGATTAGTTTCCTGGTGTTTTCCAGCCATAATGATTCGGTCAAGTCATTTTGAAACGGCACCATATCTCTGAAAAGCTCAAAGATCTCCTGAGACTTTAAATATTGAATCATCTCAGCAAGCTTATCCAGATTTTCACTTAAGGTCCTGCATGAATCATAGTCCACAGACTCATCCACAATTTCAGAAACTACCTTAACCAATGATTTGGCGTAAGAAGGTATTTCTTTTAAAGACTCTTGAATTAACTGGAGGTCTCGCAGCTTGAATTTGGCAAAATTTACTCGTTCAGCCCATGGATGATCAGAGTGATTGTATTGGTTAGCATAGGCGAAATAGCGTGTCAATTCCTTTTTCAACAGGGGTAAATCGGACAGAGGAAGTTGATTATATTCCTGCGTAAGGCTAATTGATTGCTCTTCTGGAGAAGAGGTCAGGTATAATTCTTTGACCGAAACTCCGCATTCCGATTCGTCATAAAGTGCTTTTCTATATTCTTCCAGCTCTTCGGTGATTTGGTCAATCGCCCGACTGGAGAGCTGGAAATCTCGCTCCAATTGAATGGTATCGAGGTTATTGTTTCCTCTTTGATATTCATCAAGCCTATCAATCTGACTGGCAATCTTCTCATAGATGGATTTCCTGTCATTTTTGAAATCGTGAACAAGGGCTGTGAAATCATCCAACTTCTTCTCTTTCAATCGAGCATATACCACATCCAAGGCAGCACGTTTCTGGCAAACCACAAGTACCTTTTTCCCTCTTGCCATATAGTCGGAAATAAGGTTGCATATAAGCTGTGACTTACCCGTGCCCGGAGGGCCTTGAACCACCAAAGAGTTGCCACGCTTGGCAGCCTTAATAGCATTCTCCTGATAGGCGTCCATGTGGAAAGGGGTGAAAGTTTGTTCCTCCTTAACCTTGTTCAGAAAATAAGTGTAGTCCTGGCTGTGCGCGTCCAGTTGATCTTCATTTTCGATGGTTTTCGACTGAAAAAAAGCCTCCAAAGATTCGAATTGATCACGCTCCAGAAGGTAATCATAGTCTGGCACCAGGTAAGAATCTGCTTGTGGAAAAATACCCAATACTGCTTCAGAATATAGTTTTAGTTCTCCGTCTTTATGTTCATTCTGGAACTCCGCCTTCTTATAATTTTTGAATTGAATAAGTTCGTTCGCGAATAAATCCTGGTTGAAGTTCAATTCTATGGCGCTGTCTCTCAGCAGTTCGTAAAGTGAAGTCCTGAACACTTTACTGTCCTGGTCAAAATCATCAAAAGTCCGCTCTACGAGTTCTTCCTCCAATGTCATTTCATTGTAATGCGCATAAGCGAGCAAAAGGCTTTTGTTCATGCTTATATTAACCTCAGCACGATTGTCCAAATACCAGACATTGTCTTCAAGCGTAAGTCTGATCGGAAAGAACATTAATGGAGACCGAACCAATGAACCATCGGCAAACTTACCGTGCACAAATGGCCAACCGACATAAAGGTCGAAGGCACCTGTTTCATCCAAAATAAATTGTGCCTTGCGCTGCAATTGCTTTAACCGAAGTGTTAGTTGATTTGCGTCCTTATCCCGGCTGTCTATGGCCTGTGACAGTTTGATTTTTTTAGTTCGCCCGATGATGTGATCAATAATTTCGAAGGAGGGTTTGCCATCAAGAAAATCGAAATCATGTAAATCAATAGTTTGATTGGCAATGAGCCGGAGTAGCAGCAAGGATCGGTTATTCCCTGAAATATTGCTCAGCCTGCGTTGGTAAGACTGCAAGAGTTCCTGCATAAGGGAATTTAGTAATTAATACCAAATCAAATATGAAATGGTATAATTAGTTCTCTTTGGAAAAAGGAGAGTCAGGTTCTTTGGCAAAAACCTTAAAAACTATTTTGTCCATCCTACCGGGCATCCACTTGTTAAGAAAAACCGCCAACTTCCCTTGAGTGGTTAATACCAAGTCACGCTTTCTTCTTTTGACGGCTGATAGTATGGCATCCGCCACTTGCTCAGCAGTCATCATTTTGCCCTCATCTCGCGGAGATTCTCCCTGAGTCGAACCATCTGCGGTCAGTGCCGCATTTCGGATATTGGTGCCCGTAAAACCAGGGCATGCCACCAACACATGAACCCCGCGATGCATTACCTCGGTTCTCAGCGATTCAAAGAAACCATTCATGGCATATTTGGAAGCGGTATAGGCAGAACGGGCTGGAGTGCCACGATAGCCGTTGATTGAGGATACTCCCACGATTGAACCTTTGGATTTAAGAATGTGCGGAAGACAGTACTTCGTGGCATACAAGGTGCCGTAAAAGTTGATGTCCATGACTTTTTTAAAAACATCCATCTCAATTTCCTCAAACAAGGCACGCATGGAAATTCCAGCGTTGTTGATCAAGACATCAATTTTGCCAAAAGTTGCAATGGTCTCTTTTACTAATTGATGATTGTCCTGCTCATTGGCCACGTCAAGTTTAAGACAGAGGTTTTTAATGCCCTGCTTATCTAAAGCTTGCCCCACATCATTTAGACGCTCTTCATTGCGGCCAGTGATTACCACCTTGGAACCGGCTTTTCCAAATTGGAATGCCAGCGCCTTTCCTATTCCTGATGAACCTCCGGTAACAATAACGACCTTATCCTTCATAAGCCTGATTTGCCCAAAGATAATCGAGAATTCTTTGGACATGAGGCTTTTGAATAAAAAAGAGATCCGTACAACTCCGTCTCTTTGATTAAATCGGTTTTGCATAACTTTAAGGTTATGAAAAAGACATGTATTAGGCTATTGGTATTAACCATAATCGGAGGTTGCCTATTTTCATGTGAAAAAGGAGAGCCGCCTTTAGTAGAAGAACTGCCATGCCTGGAGGGAGAGTTTAGACAGCATAACCCTCATTGTGGTGCATTTCTTGGCAAAGATTTTCAAGGTCCCGAGGCTGACGCCAAATTATATGACATTAAGATTTATAACCATGCAGAGTTGGATAGTATTGCCGTTCCGGGCATCTCTTTGCCTGAATCTTTTAGAGTAAAAGGCCAACGGTTTTACTTTCAACTTGATAGTGTTGGCATAAATGACGTTTGTAATCATCTTTTCGGCCGTTTCTTACCCCATTTTATATCCAAAATATCTAGTACTCCTTGTGGTGATCCATCAAGGGAATGATGATCTGTAAATTCAATAAAAAGGTTTAGTACACTGGAATTGATGATTTCCTAATCAGCGTCATTCTTTGAAGACTGTGATTTGATTACTTAACTTTAAGGTTATGAAAAAGGCATGCATTAGGCTATGGGTATTAACCATAATCGGAAGTTGTCTATTTTCTTGTGAAAAAGGAGAACCGCCATTGGTGGAAGAATTGCCTTGTTTGGAGGGAGAGTTTAGGCAGTTTAACGGTCATTGTGTTGCAAATCTTGGTAACGATTTTCAAGGTGATGTAAATGCCGGTGACTTATATGACATTAAGATTTATAATCATGCGGAGTTGGATAGTATTACGGTTCCAGCCATCTCTTTGCCTGAATCTTTTAGGGTAAGAGGTCAACGGTTTTACTTTCAGCTTGATAGTATTGGTACATATGGCATTTGCGATGCCCTTGCCGGCCGTTTCTTACCCCATTTTATATCTAAGATATCTGCTACTCCTTGTGATGATCCGTCAAGGGAATGATAATCTGTAGCCCCTGGTCTTAGCGTCTCGCTGAGACCACGTCTGTATTAACGCCAGCATTTGTGGTGTTTGAGTCTAATGTTCTATATCTTAATTAGGTACAAGCACATACATTATGGGGCGGAAATATGCCATTCGAAGTCAGGATGAATTTTACTTTGTCACATTTACTGTAGTGAATTGGATAGATGTTTTTATTCGGGCCGAATACAGAAATATCTTTATTCAGTCCATTCAGTATTGTCAAAAAGAAAAGGGGCTTTTAGTAGGTGCCTGGTGCATTATGACCAGCCACATCCATTTGGTCCTAGGCACTAAAGGAGACAACAAGTTAGAAGATATTATTAGGGATTTAAAGAGCTATACATCTCGCCATATTAGAAAATATATGGAGAATAACCCGCATGAAAGTAGGCGTGAATGGATGTTGTCATTAATGAAGCAAGCAGGGGAGTCTAAATCAAACAATAATGATTTTCAATTTTGGCAACAGCACAACCATCCCATAGCGCTTTCCAGTATTGAAATCACGCATCAAAGGCTAGATTATATTCATAATAATCCAGTGGAGACTGGTTTAGTTGAAAAACCAACAGACTGGGTTTTCAGCAGTGCCAGAGACTATGAAGATCAAAAGGGTCTGATTGATATTGAGTTTTTGTATTGAAGGGTCTTAGCGAGACGCTAAGACCAGTGAAGTATTGAAATCTCGCTCCAAAGGTTAGATTACATTCATAATAATCCAGTGGAGACTGGCTTCGTTGAAAAACCGACAGACTGGGTTTTCAGCAGTGCCAGAGACTATGAAGATCAAAAAGGCCTGATTGATATTGAGTTTTTGTATTGAAGGGTCTCAGCGAGACGCTAAGACCAGCGAAGAACTGGTTTATGCGCCCAGTACTTTGGCCATGGTTTCACCAATATCTGCAGGTGATTCCACCACGTGGATTCCACATTCGGCCATAATCTTCATCTTGGCTTCGGCTGTATCTTCTGCCCCGCCAATAATCGCACCGGCATGTCCCATTCTTCTTCCAGGAGGTGCTGTTTGCCCCGCAATAAACCCTACTACCGGTTTCTTGTTGCCTGTATCTTGTATGTAATGGGCTGCCATGGCCTCATAATTTCCTCCTATTTCGCCAATCATTACTATGGCATCAGTTTCCGGATCTTCCATTAACAATTGCACGGCATCTTTTGTTGGTGTTCCAATGATTGGATCTCCACCAATGCCAATGGCAGTAGAAATGCCCAATCCAGCTTTCACAAGTTGATCGGCTGCTTCGTAGGTTAAAGTACCAGACTTCGATACCAAACCGACTCTTCCTTTTTTGAAAACAAAGCCGGGCATAATACCCACCTTGGCCTCATCTGGAGTGATGACTCCCGGACAGTTAGGCCCAACTAAGGTTACATCCTTAGACTTAATGTACTCCTTGGCGGTTACCATATCTTTCACAGGAATTCCCTCTGTGATCGCGATGATCACTTTGATACCTGCATCAGCGGCTTCCATAATTGCATCTGCCGCAAATGCTGGTGGCACAAAAATGATGGAAACATCAGCGGCTGTTGTATTTACCGCATCTTCGACCGTATTGAAAACAGGCTTGCCTAAATGTTCCTGTCCCCCCTTGCCCGGAGTTACTCCGCCTACCACGTTAGTTCCGTAGTCTATCATTTGCCCGGCATGGAATGTACCTTCTGATCCGGTAAATCCTTGAACAATAATTTTGGAATCCTTATTAACTAAAACACTCATTACGGTCGTTTTAAATTCGTGGCAAAATTAGAATAATTAATGGCGATGCCAAAAGGAAAAATCAGCATAACCAGCCGCTGTTCAAAATGACCCTCGACCGTTGAATATTTTCAGCTTCCATTTAACACGGATTAACAATTATTTAACATTTTTTATGAAACCCTTTATGCAACTTGCCTGTATAATAAGACAGAAGTTAATTCTAAAGAGTATATAAAAACGGTACTCTCACGAAATAAAATTCTTGAAGAAGCCGTTTTAAACATAGTTAGTTAGTTTTTAGTATTTTAAGGTTGAAGTTGAGAAGAGCGTCTGGTTAACGCTCTTCTCTTTTTATATCCGCTCTTTTCTAGCCACTCACCCCCTTCTTTCTCCATGATTGAAATATTCTGCTAAATTGGTGGTCAATTAACCCAGGCACAATTGAAGCAACCAGAATTTAAAGGCGCCAAAATTTTTGGTTTATTAGCCGGCCCCATACTCTTTTTCCTTATTATTCTGTTGGCACCAGAAAATGTCTTGACTCCTCAAGCCTGGAATGTTATTGCAGCTGCGGTTTGGATGGTGGTATGGTGGATTACCGAAGCTGCCCCAATACCAGTTACGGCTCTGCTGCCCATTATTCTCTTTTCCATCACCGGGGTTTTCACGATAGATGAAGCCACCGCTCAATACGCTAACAAAATCATCTTTCTGTTTATGGGTGGTTTTATGCTTGGCTTGGCTATGGAGCGTCACAACCTACATAAGCGCATAGCCCTTAACTTAATCAAGCGCACAGGGACAAATCCCAATGGAATCATTCTGGGCTTTATGCTTACCACGGCATTCATCTCCATGTGGATTAGCAATACTGCAACCACCGTGATGATGTTGCCAATAGCACTCTCCATTACTGGTCTTTTAAATGTTGGTGACACCACTGACAAAGGGAAACAGAAGTTTGCCCTGGCCCTAATGCTGGGCATTGCCTATGCGGCAAATATAGGAGGTACGGCCACCATTGTAGGCACTCCTCCAAATGTAGCTTGGGTTGGTTTTATGAACACCATGGTCAACGTTGAAGTCAGTTTTGCAGAATACCTGAAAGTCGGAATACCTGTGGCGGGTATAATGCTTGGCATTACTTATCTGATGCTGACCCGAGTTTTATTTCCAAGCAAAGTGAAAAACCTCTCGGAATCCACTCAGGTCATTGATGACCAACTCACCGAGCTTGGTTCTATGTCTAAAGCCGAAAAATATGTGGCTACCATTGCCATTTGTACTGCACTTGCCTGGATATTAAGAACAAACCTCAATGATTGGTTCAATACTAAGCTCCTGAGTGATGCCTTAATTGCTATGATTGGAGCGGTAGCTATGTTTGTAGTGCCAATAAACCTTAGGAAAAACAAGTTTGTCCTCGAATGGGAATATACTCAGAAGCTTCCCTGGGGCATCCTTTTACTCTTTGGTGGTGGACTCACCCTGGCCAAGGCGATGGAGAAAACCAATATTGTCCAGGTGGTTGGAGAAGTTATCTCGCAACAAAATATTAGCGAGCTATGGCTTATCCTGTTTCTCTGCACCTTTATGCTTTTTATGACAGAGCTGATGAGCAACGTTGCGCTGACCGTCATATTTATTCCAGTTGTACTGGGCATTTCAATTAGCATGGATGTCAATCCAATGTATTTGTCATTGCCAGTTACTCTGGCAGCCAGCTATGCATTTATGATGCCCATTGCTACCCCACCAAATGCCATCGTCTTTTCAAGTGGTATGATAAAAATGAAAGACATGATCAGGGCAGGGTTCTTTTTGAATATCATTGCCATAATGGTACTGGCCTTGCTTTCCAAAACGTTAATTCCCTGGATTTACTGATTACAGTTCGTATAGCACCTCTAATCTGAGTAATATGATACTTATACCAAATCAAGTATAACATGACCCATATAAATCATTTCTTACCGCTTGCTCTTCGTTGAGAAAATCAGCCATAGCGATGCTATGCCCTCATTTCTCGCCTTAATCAAACGATAATAATTTAATTTCTATTAAGGACATCTCATACTTGAATTGGTATTGGTCATTTTCTGGCTTCCCAAATCTTCAGAAACCGTTATATTTAATTATTAGAAACCGATAGTTATGTTAAAGAAAAAGAAGTTTATCATCCTACTGATCATGGTCAGTGCTTTGACCATGACCTCATGTGTTAACATTATTGAAAAAGTGTTTTTTAATAAAAATGGTGGGGGAACCTATACGATGACACTCGATATGACGGAAATGGGTGAAATGTTGGCCTCACTGGGTTCGGATCCTGAGGAACAGGCAGAAGAAACTCTCGGTTCATTGGACAAGGACTTTGACAAAAAGGCCAAAACAATGGAAGCAGTGAATGGGGTATCCAATGTTCGAACTGACTTCGATATCAAGAAATTCATCTTCAGTTTGTCCTTTGACTTTACTAACATTAATGCCCTAAATCAAGGGTTAAGCGCCTATTACCATACGGATCAGGATGGTGACATTATAGAGCAGTATACCTTTTTCACCAAAAACAAAAACACGATTACACGTACCAGCACTAATAAGATTCTTGATGCTATAACCTCTGGTATGTCAGGGGATCAAAGCCCTGACCCCTCTATGGACCCCTCTGTTATTTTAGGCGATATGTATTATGAGCTTGACCTGTCGTTTGAGAACGATGTTAAGTCCATTTCGAATGAGAATTACGTGCAGGGCAACGGATTGACCTGGGGCAAGGAGAGCGTCCGTTGGAGGAAGTACCTTTTCAAGGACTCTGATGCCGATAAGAGCATTGAAGTAAGCATTAAAACGAAAAACTAGAATAGGATTATCTATTTCCTTTTCAGGCTCATATCCGCATCGCGCTTGGCCTTGAACTCTGAACCTTCTGACCATTGAGGAAAATAACTCTCATTAGCCAGTCGATATCCAACATTGAAAAGTAGTTTGGCATCCAGAGCAATTCCTTTCAAATCCCACTCGTCTGGTTCATAATTATCCCCTTGCCTATGGTATTTAGACGCCAAATATTCTTGCGTCTTCTCTTCGATAAACTCTTTGCCTTTGGTCATGTGTTCAAAAGATCCAGAGGCATAAAGTGCAGGAATACCGGCTTTGGCAAAATTGAAATGGTCTGATCTAAAGAAATATCCTTTCCCCGGATCAGGATCAGGAATAATATATCTTCCCTGCTTCTCAGCTTCTGACTTAGCATACTCATCCAGTTCTGATTGGCCATATCCCGTAATGGTAACATCTTTCATCTCACCATAAGCAGGGAGGCCATCCATATTGATATTGGCTACGGTTTGGTTTGGAGGGTAGATTGGATTTTGCCCGTAGAAGGCTGAACCAAGCAATCCCTGCTCTTCAGCTGTAACGAAAATAAAGACCATAGAGCGTTCAGGTTTCTTCTCCAAATTGGCAAAAGTCTCAGCGATAGCAAGCATACCGGTGACCCCAGTGGCATTGTCATGGGCACCATTGTAAATTGAGTCACCATCAATAGGGTCTCCCACGCCCAAGTGATCCCAGTGAGAGGAGTAGATGATGTACTCATCTTTTCTTTCAGTTCCTGGCAGTATTGCAATCACATTCTTGGACATATCCCGCTTCACTTCGTTTCTCAACTCTACTGAAGCTGTCATATTCATCGAAACAGGCTTGAAACCAGCGGTCTTTGCCGTTCTTGAATAATTATCAATTCCGGCATCGGTGAATAGTTCGCCTGCCATTTTCCTTGTAATCCATCCTTGAATAGCACATTTATAGGGCGGATTGGGATCATCAAGATTCAACTTTGCTCCTGTCCACGAGCTTTGAACAACGGTCCATGGATAACCAGCAGGAATGGTCTCATGTACAATCAAAACCCCTGCTGCACCTTGCCGGGCTGCCTCTTCATATTTATAGGTCCAACGCCCATAATAAGTCATTTCATCTCCTTTGAACAGTTCGTCATCCCCACTACCGAAGCCAGGATCATTCACCATGACTACTACGGTTTTGCCTTTGACATCCAAACCTTCATAGTCGTTCCAATTGTATTCTGGAGCGACAACTCCAAAACCTGCAAATACAAGCTCCGATTGATCCAGAGAGAGTTCTTCCTCAACCCGTTCCGAATAAACCACAAAGTCTTTGTTGGCCTCGAATACCTTTTCCTTGTTTCCTTGTGTTATGGTCATATCAGGGGATTGGAAGCCCGTAATTTCGACCAGGGGCACATCCTGAAAATAACTATCTCCATTGCCCGGCTGAAGACCCATTGCACGCAATTCCGACTCCAAATAATGTATGGTCTTTTCTTCCCCCTCAGTAAAGGGCTTTCTTCCCATAAAATCATCCGAAGCCAATATCCCCAAATGCCTGTCAATGGTCAAAGTATCTATGGTTACGTCCACCGTTTCTGTGTCATTGCTGGATGTACTGCAAGACACTAGCCCAATGATGAGTAAGCTGGTTAATAGAAGATATAAGTTGAAACGCCTCATTTTTTAAAAATCTTTGAACTCGAAAGTAAAGAAAAAATCGATCCGTTCTTTCAAGAAAAAGGAACTAATTAATTAGTTTTAAAAGTGAGAAATATCATATCCATCACTATACTCATCTTAAGTGCTACCACAGGCTTTTCTCAAGACGGTTCACTTATTGCAAACACGAAAACTGCAAATCTGAATGTTGAAATAAAGGCACCGATTTTTGGGCTTTGGGAGGTAACCGAGGTGACAGTTGGCCAGGAGGTATTGACACCAACAGCCAAGTGGTTTGAGATTAACGAGGATGGAACCATAACTTCTGGCAATGGCTGGCTTCAAAATGCTTCGGACACCTGGGAATATGACGAACTGACCAAAGAGATTTTATTTTTGACTAATGGTGTGCCTGATGAATATGGTGGGTTTATAATGGCCAATACAGACACACAAATGACCTGGCAAAGGATGGAGGAAGGGGAACCTGTGATCGTTACACTCAAAAAGGTAGATAAAAAACCGCTGGCTCCCTGGGATAAAATTTTAGGAACCTGGAAAACGGAGGTCAACGCTGAAGCACCAAGGACCGTCACTTTTCAATGGACCAGAGGCTTTATTGATCAGGATGATAAGCTGAGGATGTTCGGTATATGGCATATTGCCGCTCACCGGCCTGTACTTACGCTCTTCTATGACAGAGACGAAAAGCACATTTGGAATATAGAAATTGATGGGAATAAGATGGTTTGGACAAAGGAAGAAAATGGAGAAGTTGACACGGTTACGTTTCAACGAAATAATTGACCAAGAAACTGAATTTGTCCTTTTACCCTTATTGTCTTTTCATATCATGTTATCAAGTAGCTCATTTCAAACAGAAGTCATAAAGAACATTTTATTTGTGGTGGGATCATTGTTGGTTACAGTGGGACTAATAATTTTCTTTGTTCCGCAGGAATACGCCACCGGAGAGTTTGAATCCTCAACAACTCATTGGCTTGATTCCATGATTTTTTTATCTATTGGGGTTCTACTTATTTTAGTTAATCTTCTCTTTCGACATAAGGTTATGGCTATTTCGTTGAGGCCTACCGGCTTCCAATATTCAGATGGGGAGAATACAATAAAATATGATTGGGTCGAGGTTGAAAAACTGAGAAGGATCGGATTTATTTCTCCTCCAGCCTACAAATTAAAGCTAAAATCAACAGGTGAACATATCATTTTTGTAACTGAATCTGTGAAGGGTAATTATGTAGAAGTCAGAATACCAGGACTCAATTTCATAGTAGATTTCAGCCAAATGGGGAAAGAAATTAAAAGAATCAAAAGGGATTACGGAATCTGATTACAAGTTCGTCTTAGGAGTAGTGGTTTTAAATGTGACTAGCTAGAGTCTCTACTTTTCTTTGTATGACCAAAGAAAAGTAACAAAAGAAAAGACACCAACCAGCCTTTGCCGAAGCGGCTACGCGCAGGCAGGCATCAAAACCATCAGGTGCGTTTTGGGTCTTTTAATAAGCTGTTTCGGCTGACGGTCACGCTGATGTTGGATCCCCACCCTCCTTGTTGGATTTGTGGAGTGGAGGGAAAGACACTTTTATCAAGGTATAAACCTGAAAAAACTAATGGAGGACATTCTTACTTCTTACTTCTTACCTCGAGATAATCAATATCCGTACTTCTCCTTCCACATCGCTTTCAGTCGCTTGCGCATTTCGGCTTCACGAGCATTTTGGCCTGGATCATAGAGTGTGGCTCCTTTAATTTCCTCGGGCATAAATTCCTGATCAACAAAGTTGCCTGGAAAGTCATGCGAATATTTATAACCCTTGCCATAACCCTCCTCTTTCATCAGTTTGGTAGGCGCATTACGCAAGTGAAGTGGTACTGGTAAGTCACCAGTCTTTTGCACCAACTGCTGTGCATTTTTGATACCCATATAAGCCGCGTTGCTTTTGGGAGAGGAAGCCAGGTAGGTTACGCATTGTCCCAAAACGATACGACCTTCTGGATAACCGATCAAATTGACAGCTTGAAAAGAGCTTGTCGCAATAACAAGTGCAGTAGGATTTGCATTGCCGATATCTTCGGAAGCAAGAATAACACAGCGTCTGGCAATAAACTTGATGTCCTCCCCGCCTTCAATCATTCGTGCCAAATAGTATAAGGCGGCATTTGGGTCACTGCCTCTTATCGACTTTATAAAAGCCGAAATAATATCGTAGTGTTGCTCTCCACCTTTATCATATATCGCCACCCGCTGCTGAGCAATCTCAATTACTTTATCATCAGTAATTTCGATCTGATCACCGGCCAAATGTTCGACTACTAAATCAAGTAAGTTCAAGAGCTTACGTGCATCACCGCCTGAAATGCTGAATAGTGCCTGAGTTTCCTTCAGACCGACTGTTTTCTTTTTCAGCAACTCATCTTTCTCCAGCGCATGTTTCACCAGACGAGTCAAGTCTTCTTTGGAAAGGGCCTTTAAGGTATATACCTGGCATCGCGAGAGCAAAGCCGAATTCACCTCGAAAGAAGGGTTTTCGGTGGTGGCTCCGATCAAGGTGATTTGCCCTTTTTCAACGGCACCCAACAAGGCGTCCTGTTGGCCTTTGTTAAAGCGATGGATTTCATCGATGAAGAGAATGGTGTTGGATTGGAATTTGGCACGTTGAATGACTTCTCGAACTTCCTTGACCCCAGAGCTCACCGCGCTTAGCGTATAAAAGGGCGCGCTGACGGCATTAGCAATGATGTTGGCGATCGTGGTTTTGCCTACTCCCGGAGGGCCCCATAGAATCATTGAAGGAATACTACCAGACTCAATGGCCCTTCTCAACACCCCGTTTTTACCCACCAAATGTTCCTGACCAATCAGGTCGTCTAGTGTTTCCGGGCGGATGCGCTCGGCCAGAGGTTTAGAAGAAAAATCCACTGGCTGAAATTAGGAATGTTAACCGATAGATGTTCGATGAAAATGGATATTTATCATGTAAAATTCATCGGCTACTCGTACCTAAGCGATTTCACTGGGTTCATCAAAGCTGTTTTGATGATCTTCTGACTTACTGCTAACAAGGTAACGGCCAGTACCAACAACATGGGCAGTACAAAAAGAAGTGCAGAGATATTGATATGATAGGCAAAACCATCCAGCCATTGCTGAATTCCATAATAGGCGATGGGTATGGCTAATGCAAATCCTAGTATAGACAGAATAATGATCTCTCTGGAGAGCAGAAAAAAGATGCCTTTTACTTTAGCACCCAATACCTTTCTCACTCCAATTTCCTTGGTCCTTTGCAGGGCAGAAAAAGAAGACAATCCATAAAGTCCCAGACAGGCTACGATAATAGCCATAATAGCAAAGGCACTAAATACCTTGCTATTGACCTCATCTTTCTTGTATTGATTATTAAAATACTGATCAAGGAAGTAATAGCGAGCCGGGTTTCCCGGAAACGATTCCTCATAGAGCGCTTCGATCTGAGTCAAGGTGTTCGACACCTCATCGGCAGTCAAGCGAATGGCGTAAAAGGTATCAAAACCCTCATTCCGTATGAAATACATCGGGTCTATTGGTCTATTCAAAGATTCATGATGGTAGTCTTGAAAAACACCCACAATTCGTTTCTCTTCACTTCCAAACTCATAAAGCAATTGGCCAATAGCATCTTGGTCATTTTCAAAGCCAAGTTCCCTTGCTGCTCTTTGGTTAATAATAATGGGTTCATAACCTTTTATAGATTCGTCAAAATCTCTGCCTGAAGAAAACTTAATATCAAGTGTGCTCAAAAAATCGTTGCTCGCTACTACCCTCTCAATAGACTTGAGACTCGGATCCCCTCCTTTCACACGTGAAACCACAATTCCTCGCAGTATTCCTTGCCCCGGAATAATGGTGGCCGTACCTACATTATTCACACTGGCCATGCTCTTCAGTCTATCCTTAAATAACTTAATCTTAGGCACATTTTCAGGGCCTCTCACTTCCCTGACAACTGGCCCTCTAAGAATCAATACCTGTTCCATGTCAAAACCCATGTCCTGATTGTTCATGTAATTGAGCTGCCTGTTAATGGCCATGGTGGCAATCATGAGCAAAGAGCTAAATAGTAATTGGAAAAGAATTAATCCTCGCCTTAGCCCAATGCCTGAGGTGCTTTTTGCCTTACCTTTTAGTGCCAAAACGACTTGATGAGAAGATAATACAAAGGCTGGATACAAGCCAGAAAGCAAGGCACCTAAAAGAAAAGTTGAGATCATCGGAATCCCAAATGTTGCAAAATCAATACTTTTGAGAAGTAAAGGCCGCTCTACAAATTGATCAAAGAGCGGTTGTCCCAGAAGTACAAAGCCAATAGCGAGTGTAAGTGCAAATAGGTTGACCAAAAAGGCTTCTGTGAAAAACTGTAATACTAACTCATTCTTCTTCGCACCCATTACCTTTCGTACTCCGACTTCCCTGGCCCTGTCCACAGACTTGGCCGTGGTCAGATTGATGAAATTTATCCAGGCAATGGTCACAATGAACAGCGCTATGATCTGTAGGAGCCTTATTGTTGTCGCATCCCCAATTGGGCCTACTTCATTTTGAAACTTCGAATTGAGGTGAATGTTAGCTATCGGTGTTAAAAAATAACTATTGACTCGATCGTATTCTCCCTGTTCATTTTTCTCGGCATAACCAGGTCTATACCTCAAGGTAAGCTCGCTCATATCAGCTTCCAACTTACCAGCATCAGCACCAGGCATCACTTTCACGAATGTGATAAAGGCATTACCTCCCCAATCGTTTTGAAAGCGTTCGGGATCGCTTTGTTCTCTTGATAAATAGGAGATGAGGACGTCAAAATCAACCTGAAGGTTAAACTTGGGTTTCTTGAATATTCCGGCAACCTGTAATTCATACTGAGTCAGATTATCATTGTATCTCAGGGTCTTGCCTAGTGCAGCTTCTACACTTCCGAAATACTTTTCAGCCATAGGGGCTGTGAGCATAATCCTATTTAGCACGCCAAGTTCATTGGTTCCGTGGGTCACTTCCAGATCAAAGAACTCCATGATATTTGGGTCAGCAAAAAACAGTTTGTCTTCCTTGAATTTAATGTCTGGCTCATCAGGTCTGGTCAGAATCATTGCACCACCCCAACCGATACTGGCACTATAAAGTCTGGCATAGCTCTCCACTTCCGGTAGGTCACGTTCCATAGCTGGCCCTACCCCTGAGAAAGTCATGCTACTCTCATAAATCATCTTATTGAAGCGATAATAATCGTTGGAAACTCTGTAAACTTGATCTGCTTGAGAGGAATCATTATAGCTTAATTCGTCAGATACATATTCCAGGATAAAGAGAGCGGCCATCATGCCTAAGGACAAACCAATTACATTGAGTAAGGTATATGACCAATGTCTTCGAAAATTTCTGAATGAACTTTTGATAAAGCTTGATATCATGGCTGTGTTGAATTTTGAGCTGTCGCTTTTTGAAAATCTTAAAAATCGAATGGCGCTTAATGCATCGAGGAAGTAACGTATTTTGGCTTTAAAGGGCCCTTTGGAATTGACCCGCCAGTCAAAGACCTCCTGCAGGTCTCCCTTAATCTCCTCCATATATTCTTTTCTACAAAAAAGCTTTAGAATCCATAAGGCAATCGAAGGAGGTTTGAATTTTGACTTTTTTAAACTATTCATGTCTTAATGATTTGACAGGATTCATTAATGCAGTTTTCATCACCCTTGGACCGATAGCGAGTAAGGCCAGTACAAGGATCATTAAGAGAGGTACAAAAAACAGAGTTGTTGAGATCGATATATGGTAGGCAAACCCCTCCAGCCATCGTTTAATACCAAAATAGCCAAGCGGAGCCGCCAGTAAAAAACCCAATGCTGCCAACAGAATAAGATCTTTTGCAAGCAACAAGAACACACTCTTTGCCCCGGCACCCAGTACCTTCCTTACACCAATTTCCTTCGTTCTTTGCAACGCCATGAAAGAAGACAAGCCAAAAAGGCCTAAACAGGCTACAAGAATTGCGATAATAGCAAACACAGTAAATACTTTGCTATTCACTTCTTCGCTCTGATGTTGGCGCTCAAAGAACTGATCCAGAAAATAATAATTCACAGGATTTGCAGGAAAGACATCGGTATAGGCTTTTTCAATCTCTGCAATTGTAGCCGCTGAATTATTGCTTTGAAGTTTCACCAGATAATGATAGTCCCATGAGTTCCCAGAATAAAACACCATTGGATCCATTGGTTTATCGAGTGCCTCGTGATGATAGTCTTCGACCACGCCAACAACCTGCACTGGACTAGGTTGAACACCTCTAAACCATCTGTAAACCAACTCACCTATTGCATCACCGGGACTCGGAAAACCCATTTTCTTAGTTGCCGACTCGCTTAGTACAATTTCTCTGGTTCCTCCATTCTCAGATTTTGTATTAAAGCCCTCTCCTGCAACAAATCGTAAATCCAGAATTTTTAAATATTCACTTCCCGAGACCAATTCATATTGCTGAGTCTCCGAGTCATTATTATTTTCTCTGGAAATAGTTTGGCTTTGAAGAATTGATTTGCCTGGAATACTATTACTAACACCTACAGACAACACATTTGAGAGCTCATTCAGGCGACTAATCAGCAACTCCGTTTTCTGGTGATGTAGTTGCCTATCAGAATCCTTGACTGTAGGACCATCCAAAACCAGGATCTGATTCAGATTCGCCCCCTTATCTTGCGAGGTCATAAAATCCAATTGGCGATTTATGGCGACCGTTGCTATTATCAACAATGAACTTGACAAAAACTGGAAGACAATTAGTCCCCTTCTGGAACGACTTCCCCAGCTCCCTTTAGATTTACCTTTTAACGCTGCCACAGCACCAATAGAGGACAGTATTGTTAGTGGATATAGACCTGAGAGCACAACTCCAAATAAAAAAATGACTCCAACTGGTAAGCCAAACCTAAGAAGGTCTATCTCCTCAAGGTTCAACGCCTTATCCACAAATTGATTGAACATCTGTTGTCCTAGTAGTACAACCCCTATTCCCAGAATAAAAGCAAGAACATTCATGATGAATGCTTCCGTAAAGAATTGAATAACAATTTCTTCTTTTTTGGCTCCCATGACTTTCCTCACTCCCACCTCTCGCAGACGGTTTAAGGAATGTGCTGTAGCCAAATTGATGTAGTTGACCCATGCAATGATTACAATGAAGATGGCTATGATAATAAGAATTCTGACAGTTGTGGCATTCCCGACAGCTCCTACTTCATCAGGATATGTTGAGTTCAGGTGCAGGTCTTTAATGGGAGTAACAAGGAGTGAACCAATGCGAAAATTATCCCTGTCTTCCTGCGTTTCCAATGGATTATATTTCAAGAGCAGATTGGCCAAATCAGTTTCGAATTCCTTTAAATCAGTCCCTTCTTGCAGTTTTACATAAGTGAGACATGAATTGACTCCCCACATTTGGTAAAGTCCCTGGCGCTGAACTTCATTGTTAAGTGTTACATATGAAACCAAGGCACTCGGTCTGACTTGCATGTTGAAGTCAGGGTGTTCGTAAATTCCTGTGATTACAAGGCTCGGTTTGTCTTTTACACTGCTAAACTGGATGACTTGTCCGATGGCTTCTTCTATACTACCAAAGTATTTCCTGGCCATATCTGTAGAGAACAAAATGGTATTAGGTTCATCGAGTTTAGAATTTCCTGATACTACCTTCAGATCAAACAAATCAAGAATAGCGGGGTCAGCAAAATAGGCATCCGGTTCGATAAAATTCTTTTCAGGATCATCAGGCACAATAAATATGTTTTTGCCTTCCCAAGTTCTTGTATAATCAAAAAGCCTCGCTGCTTTTTCCACTTTGGGCAGATCACTGATTAACGCTGGGGCCAAAGGAGCCGCAGTCACGGCAGTTTTGTAAAGTCTCTCATTGTTTTTTACAAAATCCTGACTGATCCGATACATATCGTCTGATTGCTCAAACTGATCGTAATCCAGTTCATCTGACACGTATTCCAGAATGAACAGTGCCGCAGCCATGCCCAGGGCCAATCCAAAAAGATTAAGGAAGGTATAAACCCTATTTCTTTTGAAATTTCTGAACGATGACTTTATGAAGCTAAATAACATACTCCGAGAAAATGCTGTTTCAATCTGTCTTGGACATCTCATAAATCGAATTGCACTGAACACGTCAAGGAAGTAGCGTAGTTTGGCTTTAAAGAGTCCCTTTTCCTTAATTCTCCACAAATAATTTTCTTCCAAATCTCCCTTCACCTCATCGAGATGTTGACTCCGACAAAATATACCTAGCAGGAAATTGGCAAATCGAGGAGTTCTTTCTTGATTGCTCATGCTATGAGAGTTTTGGAACCATATCCCAAATAGAGTTCTTGGCATTCATGGCTTCTTCCACAAGTCGGTAGCCCATTTTTGTTGCCTCATACATCACTTTTCTACGACCACCCCTTTCCGCAGTGGGCTCGCCAACCCTGGATTTCAAAAAGCCCTTCTTCTCAAGTCTTTTCAAAACCATCACAACTGCTGGTAGCGTGATCTCTTTACTCATTTGATTAACATAGAGTTTCACTAGTTCAGCCCCGTAGGACTCTTTTTCTCTTAATACCAAGAGGAGTATGATTTCCTCCAGCGCGCCTAAACTTTGATTCATATTGTAAACATTTGTTTAGCTAATACGCATTAAGTAAATATTTGTTTAGGTAATAGGTAAGAAATTTGGAAGATTGGGAAATTAGGTAATTAGGTAACTGGGAGATTGTCACCTACGCTGAAGCTTCGGTGACTAAGAGGTGATTGGGTGATTCGGGAATTAGGTGATTAGATGACTGGGAAATTGGAATCTGTCTCCTGCGCTTAAGCTTCAGTGACTGAAAGGTTTAATGTTCGGGACAGGTAATCAGGGAATAAGGAGATTGAATTTAGAATTTGACACCTAAAGCTTGAAACTTAAGGCTTGGGACTTGATGTTTGGAATTTGACACCCTCGGTGGCTGTGGTAGCTAGAATAAAAAAGGCTCGCCCATCCGGCAAGCCTTTTGTAGATCATACTGTGATGTGAGTGTACGACCTGTGTTTATTCAACCAACCATACTATAAATATGAGCAGTGCATCTTTTGTTTTAGTTTTTCGAAATGCGTTTACTGCTTTTATTTCTTAAATCTAAGCAGTACTTCTATGACGATTGAGGAATTCTGACGGACAGCTGGAAACATGGTTGGACAACCTTGAGGCTTGATAAATTGCAAAACCAAAAAGTTGAAAAAGGTCTATCAGGATATTTTGACTATTGCGTTTTCGAAGTTCTCCTTGTTCCCTCGTCCTAAAGGTATACTTGCATCAGCCATTTGGATTTTTTTACCGGAAAAACTCTGGATTCGGTCAAGTCTTACCAAATAGGATTTATGGACTCTACAGAACAAAGTGTCTGGAAGCTCATTCTCCAATATGGATAAAGTTGAATTGACCCTCAGGAATTCTCCTTTGTGGCATATCATTACTCCTCCATCAAAAGCCCGCACATAATCTATTGCTTCAAAGACTAGTCGCTTGAAGCCAGACTGGGTTTTTACAAAAATATAACCATTGGGTTTCTTTAGTTTTTCATGTCTCCTTCTGCGCCAAACTTTGGCATTAATCGTCTGGATACTATTTTTCAACGCAATCAGCAATTCCTGTTCTCTTATTGGTTTGTTGATGTAAAAAATGGGGTAACCATTCGCAAACTCAGGAGCCTGGGCAAACTCAACATATGTGCCTACCACTATAACTTCCGGAGAATGAGAAGATGGCTCCAACCAATCAGTGCCTATCACAGCCTGATATTTAGCGTCAATTATGACGATATCCGGTGTTGATGCTGTTATAAATTCAAGGGCATCACGAAGTTCTTTGAAGGCTCCGGCTAAACTTAAAAAGCTGTACTCATCAACTAGCTTAGCCACTGCTGACAACTGTGCCAACTTATCAACGACTACAACTGAAAATTGACTTCTGCTCATGATATTATGAAGACACTAATATTTTGTTTTCGGAACATTCCAACTTTCTTATCATTTGTATAAAAATCCTTTTTGGACTCTTGAGAAGTCTTTTTACGAACATAAGGGAGTTCGAAGTTTGTGGACTTAAATGTAGAGGCTGTCCTTTAAGGACAGCCTCTGTCAAACTATCTGATCGACTAAACCAGATAGCCCACAATCAAAGTATCCCTACTTATTATCTTTGTTGCCTTATTTCAACTCTTCTGTTTTTGCTTCTGCCTATGGCGTTTTGGTTGTTTCCTACGGGTTGCTTGTCTCCAAAATGCTTCGTTGCCAGTCTGCTGTCTGAAATACCTTTTGAAATCAGGTATTGCTTTACTGCATTGGCGCGGGCTCTGGATAAGGCCATATTTCCTGCTGACTCTCCGGTCGCATCGGCATGACCCATGATCTCTACTGATACTGAAGCGTCTGCTTTCATTACCTGAGCCAGCTCATTCAAAATACGCTCCATGTCTTCGGATAAATCTGATTTACCTGCTTCGAAGGTGATATTACTCATCGATAGCATTAGGGCCAATAGATCTGTTTGGGCTGTTCTTGAAACTTCTCTGGCAGCTTCAACCGGACAACCTTGTGCACTGGTGCCTGCCTGGTTTGGGCAACGGTCTCTCTCATCTGATACGCCATCTCCATCCGAATCCTTCACTTCAGGACATCCGCCATTGGATAGTGGTCCGGCAACGTTCGGACAGCCATCATTAATATTCGGCACTCCGTCATTGTCTGTATCAAGACTCTTAAGCTTCTCCTCTACTATCTCGTCTATGCTTTGGCTTAGTCCTGCATTCTCACTGATTGCTTCTTCTGCCGGTTCTTCCTCTTTGGCTTTTTCTTTTTCCTTCTTGTCTCTGTTCAGATTGAAAGAGAATCCAAAGCTGTATTGCAGGTAACTCGGAAGGTCTGATATCGGCTTCTTAAATGAAGCAAGGAATACAAAGTCTGCCTTCTCTGACAGGCCATAGGTGGCTCCCAACTGGAACGGAATGGAGGCCTGCGAACCAGTTGATGGGATGCCGTAACCATTACCAATTTGATTAAAGCTGGTCACTGCAAAGCCTGTGCTACCAAAAATGTTGAACTTCTCGTTCTTGGTGAACTTATAGTGCAACAGAAAGGTGCCATCAAATAACTGCTCATGCAAATCAAAGCTGGAGTTGGGCAGATCTGCATATAAATCACCAAAGGTGAAGTCAAAGCCTATGCCTATTCTCTCGCCAAGCCAGTACTTATAGCCTGCTCTGACAAATATGCGCTTGCCCATATCCTCAAAACTCACCAGGTTATCAAATACTCTATAGTCAACCCCCTGGAAGCCTATGCCGATATCAAACCATTGGTCGCGTTTCTTCTCTTCTTGTTCTTCTTGTGCCTGGATAAATAATGGGGCCAGAAGCAGGGCAACCATTAGCAGTAGTAGTTTTCTTTTCATCTTCTTGTTGTTTTGTGTATTGTCTTAGGTTATTGTTTTGATTTATTGTTTTGTGATTTGGTGCTTGGTGTTTGTTTAATGTTTAATGTTTAGAGAAAACGAGAGCTTGGAATTTGCCTCCTACGTGTCGCTGAGTCCTTCGCCAGAGGCTTCGGTGGCTGACAGGTGTTTTGGGTTTTGGAATTTGTTTTCTCGTTTATTTCTTGTTTAGTGCGAATTGTAACATGAATTCATGGGAGCCCGAGTTCACTCTGCTCAGTTCTGAGGTTGTAGCAAAATCATAGGAGTAACCTAGAAAAAAGTTGTCTTTGATCTTCACCTTGAACAGGGCATCTATTGAGTCAAAGGATCGGTAAGCTGCACCTACCCAAATCTTGTCTCTGATCCCTACCATGGAATAAATATCAAACTGGGTAGGGTCGCCATTCAATACTTTCCACAGGGTGTTTACATCAAGGGTCAGGTCCGGACTCAAATAGAACTGGTAGCCCATATCCAGGTAGTAAAACCTGTCTATGTTGGAGTTGGAATCCATATTAGCCACATCAACATCCCGCTCAAACAGATTGGGGGCTGACAAGCCGGCATGAAAGCGGTCGCTGTAAAAGTAAACCCCTACTCCAAAGTTGGGCCTGAATTCACTGATGTCGCCACCAGCAAAAACAGGGTCATTTGCAAAACCAGGTAACTCACTATAGTTGGCCTGGTTGTTTAGAAATCCGCCTTGTAAGCCTACTGACAAAAAGGAACGTTCTGCTACCTGTAGCCGGTAAGAGGCGGTAAAGTAGGCCGCCATCTGAACGGTGACTCCGATTTCGTCCCGGACAAAGATTCCTCCTATCGAGGCTGTCTTTTCCTGGTCTATCGGACTGTGTACTGTGAATGCTTGCGTATTAGGCGCGCCATCTAATCCACTCCATTGGTTTCTTACCAATGCCGACATCACAAGCTTGTCTTCAACCCCGGTATAGCCAGGGTTGATCAACAAGCGATTGAAGATATACTGAGTGTTTATGATCTGCTGTTGGGCCTGCCCCATTATTGGGAGCAGGAGTAACAGGCTAAGTTTAATCAGGGTCTTTCTCATTTTTAATTATCTTTTTAATACTATGAATCCGCTCATTACTTTGGTGCCATTCTTCAGATCGATCACGTAGAAGTAGGTACCGTCAGGTAACCCTGCTCCTTTGTTGACCAGGAAGCCTGTGTTGGCATTACCTCTCCAGACTTTATCCTGGTTATCGTAACCTGCCATCTTGAATACTGCATTCCCTTTTCTGTTGTGTAGGTATACTTCGTTGTTCGGGAAGTCCTGGATTCCTTCCAGGTACAGGAAGTCATTGATACCATCACCATTCGGGCTGAGCATTTGATGTACTATCACTCCTTCAAAGGCATCCAGGAAGTTAGGTTTGCCATCTCCATCAGTGTCGTCATTGAACAGGTTGCCATCTCCATTGATGTCTTCTGCTGATGACGGAATTCCATCATTATCATCATCTGAGTCAAGGAAATTTGGAATACCATCACCATCGGTGTCATCATTGAACAGGTTGCCATCACCATCCAGGTCTTCAGTGCTGGAGGCAACGCCATCGCCATCATCATCTGAGTCAAGGAAATTTGGAATACCATCCCCATCGGTGTCGTCATTTCTAGGATCACCGTCACCATCAACATCTTCATCAATAGTATCCAAGCCATCTCCATCATCATCACTATCCAGATAGTTAGGGATTCCATCGCCATCGGTATCATCATTGCCCGGATCACCATCACCATTGAGATCTTCATCCGCTGTGGACACGCCATCGCTATCTTCATCATTGGTGAGTACGCCATCTCCATCATCATCGAGGTCGATGTAGTCTGGGATGCCATCTCCATCGGTATCATCCAGACCTAAACCATCTCCATTAGGATCATTTTCTACCTGGTCACAGATACCATCATTGTCAGAGTCTAAATCAAGGTAGTTCGGGATTCCATCGCCATCAGTATCATTGTTGGCAGATGATCCGGAAGTTGCATTCTCCGCACTGGTTAGTATTCCATCGCCATCATCATCCAGATCCAGGTAGTTTGGAATGCAATCACCATCGGTATCGTCATTGGTCGGATCACCATCACCATCCAGATCTTCTTCACTATCCAACACGCCATCTCCATCGGAGTCTGTATCAGTCTCACAAGAGTCTGCATCCTTGAAGTTTGGTACTCCGTCTCCATCGCAATCATCATTGTATGGATTGCCGTCTCCGTCTGTGTCTTCATCGATATCTAAAATGCCGTCTCCGTCAGTGTCGCAAGAGTCTGCGTCTTTGAAGTTCGGTATTCCGTCTCCATCGCAATCATCATTGTATGGGTTGCCGTCTCCGTCTGTGTCTTCGTCAATGTCGAGTATTCCATCGCCATCAGAATCACAAGAGTCTGCGTCTTTGAAGTTTGGTACTCCGTCTCCATCGCAATCATCGTTGTATGGGTTGCCGTCTCCGTCTGTGTCTTCATCGATGTCTAAAATGCCGTCTCCATCAGTGTCACAGCTATCTGCGTCTTTGAAGTTTGGTACTCCGTCTCCATCGCAATCATCATTATATGGATTGCCGTCTCCGTCTGTGTCTTCATCGATATCCAGGATACCGTCTCCATCAGTGTCACAGCTATCTGCGTCCTTGAAGTTCGGTACTCCGTCACCATCACAATCATCATTGTATGGATTGCCATCACCATCGGTGTCTTCATCGATATCTAAGATGCCATCGCCATCAGAGTCACAGCTATCTGCGTCCTTGAAATTCGGGATGCCATCGCCATCACAATCATCATTATATGGATTGCCGTCACCATCGGTGTCTTCGTCAATATCTAAGATTCCATCGCCATCAGTGTCACAGCTATCTGCGTCCTTGAAGTTCGGTACTCCGTCTCCATCGCAATCATCATTGTATGGGTTACCGTCACCATCAGTGTCTTCATCGATATCCAGGATACCGTCTCCATCAGTGTCACAAGAGTCTGTGTCTTTGAAGTTCGGCACTCCGTCTCCATCGCAATCATCATTGTATGGATTACCGTCACCATCGGTGTCTTCGTCTGTGTCAGGTATTCCATCGGCATCAGAATCACAGCTATCTGTGTCTTTGAAGTTCGGAATGCCGTCTCCATCGCAATCATCATTGTATGGGTTGCCGTCACCATCGGTGTCTTCATCTATATCTAAGATGCCGTCTCCATCAGTGTCACAAGAATCGGTGTCTTTGAAGTTTGGTATGCCGTCTCCATCGCAATCATCATTGTATGGATTGCCGTCACCATCGGTGTCTTCATCAATGTCCAGGATACCGTCTCCATCAGTGTCACAAGAATCGGTGTCTTTGAAGTTTGGTATGCCG
>JAJCYM010000018.1 GCA_029262895.1 Roseivirga sp. | reverse complement strand
TTTTAACTAAACGTGGTTTATATTTTTTATTTTTTTTTTTAAGAAATTGGTGCTTTTCGATGATTGAATTATACAACAAGAAGCGACTCTAAATTGAGCCACTTCTGGTTGTCATATTAGCCAGCACCTATATTGGCGCCTACACAGAAGCCGAATGCGGCAGCGTAGATTGGGTTCGTGATAAGCCATGGATTAGCTGCTAAAAGGGCGAATATGCCATTGCAGTACTCCAAAATGTCATCAACCAGTGGAGCGTTTTGCCCTCCTTCAATCGTGGTCATTTGATTTAATTCTAATCGTCTCATAATCATTTAATTTTAGTATCGCCATTCAAGTTCGCGTACAACAAGCAAGTCAGGAATGGCAACACCAACCTCACAAGTTGTTAGGGCTTATATATTTAACCCTCTGATAAGATTGTGCATGAAATAATATTTCCCATCGCAGCAGCGCCAGTTAACCAGCTAACTGGATTTACAATAAAAATGACTGACAGGGATAATGTGGCAATAGAAATAAGGATACCCGAGACATCGCAATATTCAACATCTTCTATGTTTTGCCCACCTTCAATCGTGGTCATTTGATTCATTTCTAATGATTTCATAATTATTCATTTTTTGTAATGCCATTCGGTTTTAACATTCAATTCAGGAGTTGTGAATGGCCATGGCAACTCGCTAGATTGTATAAAATCTAATTGCTGTCTGTGTCAATTTCAATAGCCTGACTCAATACACCAGAGGTAATCAGCGAGGTAAGCAACATTCAAAGGAAATGGAGTAGTGAGGTATGTTGCAATCGCAAATTCGCAATATGCTTCCTCTATGGGGTTTGGTAAATGTTGTCCACCTTCAGTGATCTGCATTTGATCTAATTCTAATTTTTTCATTGGGTATTTAATTTTGATAATACCATTCGACTCCTAAATGAGGCATGGAAGACGTGAATGGCATTAACAGTTTTCCTGCCTTACAATAGAAAGTGTAGCGTCAACTACGAAACACTAGTCTACCTCAGTCGGGTAGCTGATTGATATCATTCATTGAATGGTATGAAGTACAGTTTGTGCCCGTCTGTACTTACTAATAAAAAGTAGGAGAAGAGGTAAACAGCTATGAGGTATTATTTTTTACTTGAAGCAGGTTAAGTGCTAAGGAAAAGAAGCAACACAAAATTTCTTCAAAAACTTGAATCTCGTATTACATAATATGTCAGATCAGTCAAACCAGCTTTGATGACCAAGTAGCAAAGTTAAAAGACATGCAACTTTTTCACCTCCAAAACAATACATGGAATATATATCAGTTCTAAACAGACCTATATAAGAATGTAAAAATCAAATATGAATTTGAAGGTTAAATATTACATTCAATCTGTGCAGAATCATTACCTTTTGCTTCCCAATTTTGACCAAGTCATATTCAATGAAAGAAACAAGTATTACTTACCTCAAAACGGCATTAAGAGAAGGTAATACAAATTGTCTCAAGGACATTTTTGCAGCTCATGGCGATTATTGCATTGAGAATCTTATAAACAAAAAGGGGTGTTCAAGAGAAGCTGCCGAGGACATTTTTATAGATGCGTTGATCAATTTTCGTGACAAAATCCTCAACAATAAGATAACCTACATTACCAATATCCGCAGCTATATCTATACGACTTGTATCAATATGCACAAGGCAAACCTATATCAGCAAGGACGTCATGCCAGAAATGAACAAGACATAGCTTTTCACCTCTACGACAATACGGATTCTGATTATCTAAGTAAGACTGTAGCCGAGGAAGAACTGTTGCAACTTTTGGAGATTAGCAATAAATCATTTCAATCGCTTGATAAGCGGTGCCAAACTATTTTACGCTTGTTTTATATATATCACTACAGTATGGAGGAAATCGCTCAAACGCTGAAACTTGCGAGCAAAGATGTGGCCAAAACCTCCAAATCAAGATGTTTTAAGAAATGGTCTAAATTAGTCGAATCATTACGGGAGAAAAAGGGATAGCATGCCACTATCGGAAGAGAACATATCGCAAATAGAAAGATATCTTGATGGGGAAATGTCTACCCATGAAAAAGAAAGCTTCGAACAAGCCATAGCTAAGGATTCTGAGCTCAAAGATGCTCTTCATACACGTCAAGTGATGGTTCGAGGGCTCAAAATGAAAGCTGAACAAGAGCTAAAAGTAGAGCTAAAAGCCCATTTAAGAGAGTCTCAAAACCAAGACTTGATTGTTCCTTTCGATGGTCACCGAAGAAAAGTCTATTGGCTGGCGGCTTCTGTTATATTCATATTGGGGATGGTATTTGTCTACAATCTTGTCTCCAATCAACAACAGTCTGCTCAAAAGCTTTTCGATCAATATTATTCAGCATTCCCAAGACCTCAAATCAGAGGAAATGCGGATACTCAAAAAGCCTTGGACTTTTACAGTGCAGAAGATTTTAGCACAGCCATCCCCTTGCTTGAAACACTTGTTCTCGCCCAGGATTCATTAAATCATTATCGGCTATTTCTGGGCTCGTCCTACCTGAGTTTAGCTGAACCAAATCAGGCGATCGAAGCATTAGAGCCATTACTTCAGGAACGCGGCCTATCAAAAAATCATGCTCGCTGGTACATTATGTTGGCTTATTTGAAGAAGGAGGACTTGGAAAAGGCAAAGACCCTACTGAACGAAATCATTGCCGTAGGGGATGATTATCTGAAAAAGGCTAAAACACTTCTTTCGCAACTTCCCGATTAATTTCGAATCAGCGACTCTCAATGTCTCTTTACACCTACATCAGCGTCCTCAAGAAAGAGCAAGGCATACCTCCCAATCTATGACAGCGTGTTATTGAGCCAAATACTCTAGTTGTAATTGTGATTTGTTGAGTTTGCCAGTCTAACCGATTTAAGCGGTCCTAACCGTCCACATCCTCATCTAATTGTCGTGATAAGCATCACGATTGTGCTTAACATCAATAATTTCAACGAGCCTCTAATAACTAAGAAACTCGAAACACGCCTATGGGTGAAATTGCAGAACAGAGTAAATGATGAGATAAAAAATGGAGCGCAGAATTCTCGAAAATGGAAAATCCTCTATGTCTGCCAAGTTTCCATTCAAGCCGATTTCTCCATCGGAAAAACATAAAGTTTGAAGTGACGGCATATTGCCATGGTTCCAACAAAGGTGCCCATGCCACTCACAAATGTTCCAATCATAATGGCCAAAGGCAAGTCCTCCCAACCCAACGATTCCATAACGAGATTGATAGATCGATCTATAGCCACGTACAAAACAATCGCTATGAGAATGCGAAGCATTCTCTGCCAAAACGTACCTGCATCTGAAGGAAGTCCCACTTTGACTATATAAAAATATAGAATAACAAGCCCCATAAGTCTCCCGGCACTCTCAGTATCTATGAGGTCCACAAAAGGAGCAAGAATAGCAATAGGAACCGCAAAACAAGTCAAGCGCATGAGTGCCCGGTAATTTAGTGGCTTAGATCTTTCCCTGTTTAGGGGCCGTAAAAGCCAGTAAGCAATCATTACCGCACCGATCCCAACAACCAAGCCACCCAGTACATCAGCCAAGAAATGTCTACCCAAGTACATTCGTGACAAAGCCATCAATGGAATCCAAACAGTCGAGAATATAAGCAGCCCTTTCGAGCGAAAGAACAGTGCCATACCAAGTAAGAAAGCCGTGGCTGCACTGACATGTCCCGAAGGAAGTCCGTAACTCCATTCTGGCTGAATCCTGGCAGCTTCCAAGGCTTTAGGGGACGGGAAATCCCAAAAACTCTCACCTGAACCATTTTCAAGTAACTGCAGGGCTGGCTCCTGACCAGGTTCTAAAACCCTAACGTCAATGTCGCTAGGGCGAGGGAATTTAATGCTGTTCTTAAGACCGTGGCTCAATAAGCCGACAATAAAAGCAGCGACTAACACCGATAAACTTTGTTTCAGCCGAAAACCAAAAATCAAAAAGAGCATTAGCCCGCTGTATACAAAGGTATATCCGAGTAAAGAAACCGTTGACATCAGCCAATCCATTGCTGGCGATTCAAAAGACTGTAACCATATAATTGGTTCTACTTGAAACATAATTAGCGTTTTTTTGTTGTTTTGAGGGGTATTAGAGTAGAGATGACCTTACTGAGAGCTTTCGGCCAAAATTCCATTTTTGAATGTTCCTGAGACTTCTTTTCCTGAGCGATAAAATAAAGTTCCGGCACCATTTTCCTTGTTATCCTTCCATTCTCCAACATACTTGAGAAATTGACTTTCGGGTTTATACCAATAGGTTCCACTGCCGGATCTTAGACCGTCAATGAAATTTCCTTCATAATAATCACCATCGTCATTATAAAAGCGACCAAATCCATTTGCTAATCCATCTTCATAATTGCCTTCATAGGTATCACCATCCAGCCTTCTTGATTTCCCAAAACCTTCTACTTTTCCCTTGGATACGTAGCCTTCAAAAAAATAGAACTGATAGCCGTTTTGTAGTAAAATCAATTCTCCCTTTCCGTCAGCAAAACCTTCCAGGCAATTGCCGCTCCAAATGAAACTTCTATTTTCATGATTAGCGTTTGTATAAAATTTACAACCGGTATTCTCTTCGAGAATCCAACCCGGGTTAGCAGTTGACCCGCTAAACCGAAATGCAAAAAATAGAATGATCAAGATGGGTGTCAGCTGAACTAACAGTAACATCAAAAACGATATACTTCTAAAGCGCTTTCTCATGTCACATCAAAATCGTGTACAACATAGGGCTTCATCGAAACATTTTAAAATCCTTGGTACGAGCTGCATTATTATGTGATTAATTGCTTTTTGATACCTGGTTTTGTTTCAAACAATGTCTTAATAACTTGATTTTTGGACGCGCAACGGGGATTTTGTGATCATCCCGATCCATTTTTATAAATAGACCTTGAGAATTACCGCGTGAGGATTCAATGGCATGCAGGTTAATAATGAATGACCTGTGACACCTGAAGAATTCGGGGAGACTCTTTAGTTGCTCCTCTACCTGTTTCATTGTTGCCCGGTATAATTGGGGAGCCGTCTTTTCTTCATTCTTAAAATGAAGTGCTACGTAATTACCTTCGGCACTGATATATTTCAAGTCACTATTGACAATAACAATCGTATCATCTTCAAGTCTCAATTCAACAGATTCTCCCTCTTGAGAATTTTGAAGAAGTCCAAATTGACCCTCTCGATTAAGGTTCAATTCCTGCGAAATTTGCAAATGCCTTCTTGTTAGGAAATTATACCTGATCAGTATTAAAAAGACAGAGGCGGCAAACCCAATGATCACAGTTTTAAAAAGTGATACAGCGAGCTGAGCCCCAGATGAGATCAGAAAAATATTGTTTTCAATAAATATGACTTGATAGATATGATTCCATAATCCAATGAGCAAAAAATTATAAAACAGAAACAAAAACGCTTTAGAAATTGACCATTTGCTTTCTTCAAAAAAGGCAGGAAAGAAATAAGGAAAACCGAAATAGTTAATGCTGAAAGACAAAAGTCCGATAATTAAGAACCCTAAAAAGTGTAACGTTTGAGCTGCCAGAGAGAACCCAAATGGCTGAAGGAGCACAAGTATTAAGTTTGCGGAAATCGAAAGCCATAAAATGGTATCTCTCTTTTCGATGAATGTTTCCTCAAAGGGATAATCACTTCTTAGCCAAGTCAAATTCATAATACCACTTTGTTTGGACCACTGTTCATTTAAATGTACTCAGATTGGCGAAGTCAGATTCCAAAAATATTAGATTTTCTGGATCATACTTCATTTTACACTCGCCCTACTTATTGATTCATTATATCCATACGCAACCAATCAATTCTTTAATTTGTTGCAGGGAAAACAGAAAGAACTAAATGATGTCCGCCAGCTTTGGAGTCAGATCAGCTTTGCAGCTACTAGCCGTGATTGCCTTTGTGCTTCACGACCAAAACAGCTATGCGCAAACTTTTGCTGTGATCGGAGACTACGGTTGGGACGGGGAAGATGAGGTCAAAGTGGCGAAACTGATTAAGGGGTCGAATCCTGATTTCATCATTACCACCGGAGACAACAACTATCCATACGGTGCTGCAACCACTATAGACAGGAATATCGGCAAGTACTTCTACGAGTACATTCACCCTTATAAAGGAGCTTTTGGAGAGGGTGCCAAAGAAAACCGTTTCTTTCCTACTATTGGAAATCATGACCTGGATACTGACAATGGACAGGCTTATTTCGAATACTTTGAGCTTGGAGGAAATGAGCGATATTATGATTTTGTAAAAGGCGATGTTCACTTTTTTGCCCTTAATAGTAATCAAACCGAACCTGATGGAGTGGATAGCCGATCCAAGCAAGCAGAGTGGTTGAAAGAGGGTCTGGAAAAATCTACATCAATCTGGAAGGTGGTTTACTTCCATCATCCTCCCTATTCAACAAGCATCCATGAAACCAGTGATTGGATGCGATGGCCCTTTCAAAAGTGGGGCGCATCTGTGGTATTAAGTGGACATGATCACGTCTATGAGCGAATTGTCGTGGATGATTTTACCTACGTCACCAATGGCCTTGGGAGCAATGGCACCTATGAATTCGAAGATTTTAAACAAGGCCTATTTAATGTGAAGGCCCAATACAACAGCAACTATGGCGCCCTGAAAGTATCGGCAAATGCTGAAAATCTGGATTTTGAATTCCACTCCGTTGCCGATGGCATAATCGACAAATTTCAGATTAGCAGAAATGCCTCTGCCGATACCCTACTATTTGACTCGGATAAGTTGCTGAATGTAACGATTGAAACTGACCTCTCAGCCCTGCTCCAAGATCGAGATATTGATGCCAAGTACCACAAAGCGAAAGTCTCTGTCGGAAACGGCCCCTATGCAGAAATGCAGCTGAAGGTGCGAGGCAACTTTAGAAGTATGGAAGCAAACTGCGCGTTTCCTCCCTTTTTTGTTAGAGTACCCAAGAAAACAACTGGGGGTGGTTATTTCGATTCTCATTCGAAATTAAAAATTGTCAATCCTTGTTCAATCGACCCGCAATATGAACAGTTTATCGCTCAGGAGTTTCTCGCTTACAAAGTCTTTAACCTACTTACAGACTCCAGTTTTAGAGTGCAGCCCCTTCAAATCAAGTATTTGAATACCAGCAATCAAGATACAGTTAGGACATTCTCTTTTTTTATAGAAGATGCTCAAAGCCTCGGCTGGCGACTCGGTGCCAAGGAGGTGGAAGAAGTTCCTTTCTATCCTGTAGCCTCAAATTACAGTTCATCAACCTTGATAGACCTTTTTCAATTTATGCTGGGGAATGCAGACTGGGGATTCCCCGATCATAATCTTCAGGTTTTTGCTGCGCCCAAAAAGGACTCTCTAATGGTTCCTTATGATTTTGATCTTTCCGGTATGGTAAACGCTGATTACTCTCATTTGAAGAATGAAAATGACTACCGGGGGTTTTGTCATTCACAGATGGAATACGATAGGGTAATCGCAAACTTTAATTTGCGAAAAACGGAAATTCTCGACCTCTACAAGACTACTGAACTTCTGAACCCAGCTAACAAGGATCATTCTTTGGGTCTTATAGAAAAATTCTATGGCATCATTAATGATCCCACAAAGTTCAAGGCGGAAGTACTGGAGAAGTGTAGCAGTGATCGGTAAATACGTGCTAAAAATACTCCGTATGCCTATTTCTTATTTAGGGCATCCTTGGGTTCTGGTACCCAATGGCCGATTCCCCCGGCACGGTCATCGTTGAAGGTAGTTGGTGCACTCCCCTCTTCCTGTCGGTCTTTCCAGGTGACTACTTCCGTACCATCGTCCTTTCTAACCATAGTAATACAGTCCTCGACAGGGCAGACAATGGAGCATAAATTGCAGCCCACACAATTGTCTTCTATAATGTGCGGAACACGGGTGCCATTATTCTCCGTCAAACCAATGGCCTGATGCGCTCCATCTTCACAAGCGATATAACATAATTGGCAGCCAATGCACTTCTCCTCATCAATGTCCGCGATTACCTTGTGTTTCAAATTGAGGTTTTCCCAATTGGTAACATTACCAAGTGCTTTGCCCCGCATATCTTCCAGAGAATCAAATCCCTTTTCAACCATGTAATTTTCTAAGCCGGGAATCATCTCTCGGATAATTCCGAAGCCAAAATGCATTACTGCGGTGCATACCTGGACATTTGTAGCGCCAAGTAATATATACTCAACCGCATCTCTCCAATTTTCAATACCTCCAATGCCGGATATCGGGAGATTCACGTTGGTATGCTGGGCACAATTTTTCAGCATATTGAGGGCAATCGGCTTAACTGCTGGTCCGCAATAGCCGCCATGTGTGCTCTTCCCATCCACGACTGGGTAAGGCACAAAATTATCGATATCCACACCCACCAAACTTTGAATGGTGTTGATTAAGGAAATTGCGTCTCCTCCCCCTTCATCTGCAGCCTGCGCAGGTACGGTGATATCCGAAATGTTTGGGGTTAGTTTGACAATAACAGGCACGGTGGACACCTCTTTCACCCAGCCCACTATGGTTTTTAATACCTCTGGTTCCTGGCCTACGGCAGAACCCATGCCTCGCTCGCACATGCCATGCGGACAGCCAAAATTTAACTCTATACCATCGGCTCCGGCATTTTCAACATCTTTTACTATTTGATGCCATTCTGCTCTGGATTCTACCATTAACGAAGCAACCACGGCATGATCGGGGAAATACTTTTTAACTTCTTCAATTTCGTGAAGATTATCCTTCAGAGGCCTATCTGTAATCAACTCAATGTTGTTCAAGCCAATTAATCGGCTATCCCTATAGTTGACCCCACCATACCTGCTGGAAACATTCACGACTGGTACGCCCAGCGTTTTCCAAACGGCACCTCCCCAACCGGCATCAAAGGCCTTCATAACCTGATAACCAGAATTTGTAGGTGGTGCAGAAGCCAACCAAAACGGGTTTGGGGACTTGATTCCAGCGAGATTTGAGCTAATATCTGGCATTGTCTTTCTTTAGGTTAAGATAAAAAATCATGGATTCCTCTTGCGGCTTGCTTGCCATCCGCAGCAGCATTGACTACCTCCATTCCTCCATTAACTGCATCACCAGCAGCAAAGTACCTCTTGTTCGTGGTTTGAAAAGTCTTGACATCAACCACAATTCTATTGCCCCCATCAAGTTGAAGGCCTCCAATCTGATTAAGCCATGCGACCTGCTTGGATTGCCCCGTAGCGCGAATGACCATATCACAAGGTTCGGTAAACTCAGAGCCAGAGATTTGCACAAGTTTGCCATCGACAACTTCGGTTCTGGCAAATTTCACGCCCTCCACCTTTCCGTTTCCGACAATTTTCAGTGGTGTTACATTAAACCAACCATCTACGCCAACTCCTTTGGCCAGATCATATTCAAATTCGTAGGCGCCCATATCCGTTTTTGATCTGCGATATGCCAGAATAACCTTCTCTGCACCCATTTGGGCAGATTCTGATGCCGCATCCATGGCGGTATTACCGCCACCCAACACAATAACTTTCTCACCAAACTCTACCTTGTGGTGATTCATTCTCAACTCTTCAATCAGCTCGGTGGCACCAAAACAATTTTCAAGATTCTCTCCTGCCAACTGAATTGAAGAAGTATTTCCAAGACCGATACCTATAAAAACGGCATCATACTCTTGTTCCAATTTTTCTAAGCCGGCCTTTGAATTAATAGGCTCATTGTATCTGACACTGTATCCAAACTGCTCTTTGAGGTAGGCCATTTCATCCAAAACTTCCTCATTGGTGATTTTGTAGGGTGCTACTCCATACACAGTAAGGCCTGAAGGCTTTTCCTTCGATTCGAAAATGTCCACAACATAACCCAAAGTGCGTAATTCACACGCACAGGAAATTCCGGCAGGCCCTGCTCCTATAATGGCTACTTTCTTCCCATTTTCCGGAGCTAATTCAAAGAGTTTTTTGTTCTCTGATATGGCTTGATCTGTGGCATAATTCTGTAACCTTCCTATCTCTATAGGCTTTACATTCTGTTCGACATAAACACAGGCACCTTCGCAAAGCACTTCTGTAGGACAGACCTTGCCACAGGCATTGCCGAAATAGTTTGAAGCATAAATTGTCTTGGCCGACCCTGTTAGATCTCCAGAATTGATTTGACGAATAAATAGTGGGATGTCTATACTCGTAGGGCATGCAGTCTGACAAGGAGCATCATAGCAAAAGAGGCAACGGGAGCTTTCTAAGTGTGCTTCCGTTTGATTCATCAATGGCTTTATCTGCCCGAAATTCTTATCAAATTCCTCCTCCGATACTGGTTTTTTGAATTCTCCCATAGCCTATAATTCTGTGAGCTTACCATAGGTTTCAGGCCTGCGATCCCTGAAAAACTGCCAAGTTGATCGAACTTCTTCAATCATATCCAGATCGAATTCGGCAACCAGCAACTCATCTTCATCTTCGGAGGCCTGCGAGAAAATTTGACCACGCGGGTCAACGAAATATGAAGTGCCGTAAAACTTACCCAGATTCCAGGGTTTCTCGGTGCCAACACGATTGATACAGCCCATAAAGTAGCCATTGGCTGCTGCATGCGCTGGTTGTTCCAGCTTCCACAGATATTGTGAAAGTCCGGCCACTGTTGCAGAGGGGTTGTAAACAATCTCCGCACCATTCAAACCCAATATTCTGGCTCCATCCGGAAAGTGACGATCATAGCAGATGTAAACACCAACTTTCGCGTACTTAGTCTGGAATACAGGATAACCCAAATTACCGGGCTTAAAGAAGTATTTCTCCCAAAACCCTGAGGTGTGTGGAATATGGTTCTTCCGATATTTACCCAAATAACTTCCATCTGCATCCAACACCGCAGCTGTATTGTATAAAATTCCTGCCTGTTCTTTTTCATACACCGGAGCGACAATAACCATGTTGTATTTCTTTGCGTATTCCTGTAGCCGCTCAATGGTTGGACCTGGCACCGCTTCGGCTGAAGCGTACCATTTATTATCTTGCCCCGGACAGAAATAGGGAGTGTTAAATATTTCCTGCAAACAGAGGATTTGAACACCCTGATTACCAGCCTCTTTTATATAAGGAATATGCTTGTCATACATGGCCTGAACAATCTCCTCAATAGAGCCTTCTCCCTCCGTCATCGGCAGACTCATTTGTATCAATCCTGATTTAACATTTCTCGGCATTTTGCTATTCTTTTGTACTAATATCTGGAAAACTGAATCATAATTTTCCGTCTACTTTATTCCTAAACACGTACTGTCCATAGCCCTTGTCTATGTTCACCTGTCCATTGTCAATGGCTACTTTCCCTCTAAGCAGTACTGTTTTTGTCTTCCCAACTACCTCTGTTCCTTCATACCCAGAGTAATCGGTATTCATATGATGTGTTTCTGCTGATATGGTGTGTTTTTCATTCGGGTCAAAAATTACCAGGTCAGCATCAGACCCTATGGCTAAACACCCCTTTTTGGGATACATGCCAAAAAGCTTAGCCGCATTTGTTGAGGTAAGCTCCACAAATTTTGGCAACGTAATACGTCCCTTGTTGACTCCCTCAGAAAACAACAACTCCATACGATGTTCAATGGCTGGATGCCCGTTAGGGATTTTAGAAAAGTCATCCTCACCCATTTTCTTCTGTTCCCAGGTAAAGGGACAGTGATCAGTTGCGACAACCTTCACAAGGCCCTGGCCCAAACCTGCCCAAAGCGCTTCAATGTCTTTCTTCTCCCGTAATGGTGGGCTCATTACCCATTTGGCGGATTCAAATCCCTTGTCGTACAATGAGGCGTCCAGCATGAGGTATTGGATGCAAGTTTCAGCCAGCACCGTCTGGTTTCTTTTAGTGGCCTCACGAACGCTGTTGAGTGCACCTTCACAGGTCATGTGAACAATGTAAGCTGGCACTCCTGTGTAGTAGGCCATATCACCGAATCTGGCAGAGGCCTCGGCTTCAGTGATTTCCGGCTGTGACAAATAGTGATACAAAGGAGTTAATTTCCCTTCTTTTTTGAACTTATGGACAAGGTGATCAATCATATCGCCATTGGTAGCATGCACTGTAACCATTCCTCCATGCTTTTTAACCTCAGTCATCAAGCCAACCATCTGATTGTCATCTATCATCAATGCACCTTTGTAGGCCATAAAGGTCTTGAAAGAGGTTATCCCCTCCTTCTCAATCATTTGCTGGATTTCCTTTTGGCTATTCTCATTGTAGTCAGTCACAGCCATGTGATAGCCATAGTCACCATAGGCCTTTCCCTCCGACTTCTTTTGCCAGGTTTCCAACGCGCTGTGTAGTGAATCTCCCTGGGTCTGAAGAATAAAATCGATAACCATGGTTGTGCCACCATGCAGTGCCGCCAAAGTGCCCGTGGAGTAGTCATCTGCCGAATAGGTTCCCATGAAGGGCATGTCTAAATGAACATGTGGGTCAATACCTCCAGGGAAGACAAGTTTTCCAGTCGCGTCAATAACCTCATCCGCAGTTCTTTGCAGATTTTCGCCAATTTCAACAATCCTCTCCTCTTCTATATAAATGTCGCCCCGGAAGTCTTCCGCAGCGTTCACCAAGTGTCCATTTTTTATGAGTATTGACATCGCAAAGAATCTATTGTCTTATTCCAATATAAAAAAAGAAACCGTATTGAGCATACTGTGACACTCAATGGAGGCCAATTAAACTCAGGTCCGATAGCTATTTGGATGCTTTCAAAGCCAAAAATCCTGATTCATTGTGATTTACCCCTTCATCACGTCCTACATTGCATAAACCGGGGTTAACGCAAAAAAGCCCCCAAATGGGGGCTTTTGAAATATCTGTAAAAATAAAGATTCTAGTTAAATACTATCTCCAACTCCACTCTCCTATTTGCCGCACGGCCTTCTCGTGTGTTGTTATCCGCAATTGGGTTTGCAATTCCAAATCCATCTGAGGACAGTCGGCTACTGCTAACTCCTTTACCAATTAAGTAGTTCATTGCTTCGTTGGCTCTTCTTTTGGATAGATCCAGGTTTGAATCAACATTCCCGGTATTGTCAGTATATCCTGTTAGTTTAAGTTTGAAGCTTGTGTCTTCCTTCATCAAAGCCACTACTTGGTCCAAGGATGCATAAGAAGATGTCTTCAGTACATCACTACCAGAATTAAACTGGATACTCTTAACTGCGAGCTCAAGCACTTTTTTGACTTCTTCCTTCACCTCAGGGCAGCCACCATTACCGGCCAAACCTGCAGTTTGAGGACATCTATCATCACTATCTTTAACTCCATCTCTATCGCTATCAGGACAGCCATTTAAGGTTCCTGCAACATTTGGGCAGGCATCGTCCTTATCTAAAACGCCATCGTTGTCACTGTCAGGATAAGGGCAACCATTGTTATCGGCAGGACCGGCCTGATTGGGGCATCTATCGTCTCCATCTTTAATCCCATCATTATCGGAATCAGGGCATCCATTGAATCTGGCAATTCCAGCCACATTAGGACAGCTATCATCGGAATCCTTAATACCATCACCATCGGAGTCAGGGCAACCATTCAATGTTCCCGCTAACTGCGGACAAGGATCATCTTTATCGAGTACCCCATCTTTATCAGTATCTGGATATGGACATCCTTGGTTTTCAGCTGGACCTGCTGTATTTGGACAGGCATCTTCTTTGTCATAAATGCCATCTGAATCTGAATCTTTCTTACGACTTAAGGAAAATGAAACACCCAGAGAGTATTGCATATAGCTCGGTGCCTGCTGAATACTTTTTTTGTAGGAGGCTCTGGTCACAATACTAGCACCTTCGGTCACCTTAAATTCCACACCTCCACCAAAGGGTATTGTTGAATATGTACCATCCTCAAATTCCGTGAAGAATGGTTTGACATTATTAAACCAGTTCATTCCATAACCCACAAATAGGAATGGAGCTACTTTTGATTCCTCTTTGAAAATGTGTCCGTTGGCTAATTTATAAACCAACTTCAAATCGATATCTGTAAGGTTCGCATCAAATAGATTCTCATAGATAAGTTTACCATAAGAGATTCCAAATTCAGCGTCAAAACTTTTGGAAATATAGCGGTCTACACCAACTCTGATTCCGGCATTATCCAATTGACCGAAGTCAAAGATGCCTTCATAGAAACGATAGTTAAATTTATTGTTTGTTAATTCAAAATCGAGCCACCAAGGCTCTGCTTCTGTTTGTGCTATTAAGGAGCTCGCACACACCATCAGTAAAATTGATAGAAAAAATTTTTTCATAGCTGTTTATGTTTAGTTATTGATCTCGCTTTCTGACTCAATTTGTTTGCCATTTTAAGTTGAGTACCTTCAGAACTTACCTAATGAGCTTTAATTGGCTATAAACAGCATTTACTGATCTGAGAATGGCGTTTTTTCATAAATCTAATTCCCAAACTGGGACTAAATTCTTAAGCAACAAATGAAGATTGGACTCCTTTCTGATACACACAGTCACCTGGACACCCTAGTGTTTAAATATTTTTCAGACTGCGATGAGGTTTGGCATGCCGGTGATTTCGGCACTTCCAATGTACTGAAAGAACTAGAAGAATTCAAACAAACAAGAGGAGTATATGGCAATATTGATGGTCAGGATATTCGGATAAGCTGTCCTGAAAAACTGATTTTCGAAGTGGACGGTCTAAAAGTATATATGATTCATATTGGCGGTACTCCTCCGAGGTACGCCAAAGGGGTGAAAGCTGATTTAGAACTTCATCGTCCAGACCTTTTCATATGTGGTCATTCTCACATTTTAAAAGTGATGCCAGACCTCAAAATGAATAATATGCTTTATATGAACCCCGGTGCCGCAGGTCATCAGGGATTTCATCGGGTTCGAACATTGATCAGGTTTGATATTGAATTGGGGAAACTCAAAAACCTTGAAGTAATTGAACTAGGCAAACGTGGTCAATAAAAAAAGGCTCCCTAAGGGAGCCTTTTAATTCTCTGAGAAGTTCTCTCTACTTTTCTTCACCACTTTCCTCAGGTGTCTCTTCTACTTCACCCTCACCTTCTTCACTCACAACTTCCTCTGCACTTGCCTCAGGAGTCTCGACTTCTTCAGTTTTTACAATCTCTTCAGCTACGGCCTCCACTACTTCTTCAACCACTTCAGCTGTGGTTTCTTCAACTTGTGGCTTAGCCTTAGCTTCTTTTTTTGCTTTAGCAGGAGTACCAAAAGCGGCTTTAGCAGCTTCTTTATCAATGTTCTTCAGAACAGGGGTAGCAGTCAAATGCTTGATGCTATTCTGTCTTTTTGCAGCCGTTTGTTTATTTCTTCTGGCCTTTCTTTTTAATCTTGTTACTCCCATTGCTGTAATGCTTTTTCCAAAACGAGGTGCAAAGATAGAAGTTATTTTTTTGTTTAGAAACTAAGATTTCAATAAAAGTTAAATTAGTGATCGAATAGTGATTTCTTTAATCAAAACTTAAAGCTGCATTTTGTAGTTTTGGCCAAATTTGTACTTATCCATGGCACAAAAACCCACTCTTCCTAAAGGCACTCGAGACTTTGGTCCGAAGCAAATGCTGAGAAGAAATTATATTCTGGATACAATTAAAAGTGTATTCAAGAAGTATGGCTTTATGCCTATTGAGACACCTGCTATGGAAAACCTGTCTACACTGACGGGTAAGTACGGAGATGAGGGTGATCAACTACTCTTTAGAATTCTCAATTCCGGAGACTTTTTGTCCAAGGCTTCAGAAGAAGATTTACAATCGGGTAGTGCCATTCTGAGAAGCAAAATTTCTGAGAAGGGATTAAAATATGATCTGACCGTTCCATTTGCGCGATACGTAGTCGCCAATCAACACGAGGTTACCTTCCCATTCAAAAGATATCAGATTCAACCAGTCTGGCGTGCAGACAGACCACAGAAAGGACGTTATCGCGAATTTTATCAATGCGATGCCGATGTGATCGGCACCAACTCACTGATTTGCGAAGCAGAGCTGATGGTTATGGTGCATGAGATCTTTGGTGCTTTAAAATTCAGCGAATACAAAATTGCTTTAAGCAGCCGAAAAATTCTTGAGGGTATTGCAGAAATAATGAATGCCACACCACAGTTTGCACAACTGGTGGTCATCCTGGATAAACTGGATAAGATCGGTGAAGAAAAAGTATTGGAGGAGTTAGAAAAAATCGGTTTGAACTCAAATGCCTTGAGCACACTGAAAAGTCTTCTGCACTTTCAGGGAGATAATGACTCAAAGCTTGCACAGCTAAAATCTGCTTTTGTCTCCAGCCAAATAGGGCTGGAAGGAATCAAGGACATCGAGGAAGTACTTGATCACGCTGACAGCTTGGGTCTGGTTGATCACAATCTCGAGTTTGACCTTACTCTGGCAAGAGGTCTCTCCTATTATACTGGAGTTATATACGAAGTAAAACCTACCTCTATTTCAATGGGCACCATTGCTGCAGGAGGTAGATATGATAACCTAACCGAGGTATTTGGACTATCTGGAGTTTCCGGTGTTGGTATCTCGTTTGGCATCGATCGAATCTATGACACTCTGAATGAACTCGACTTATTTGCAACTGATCAACTGGAAACCACTCAGGTATTGCTCACTAATTTTGATGATGATGCTCAGAAACACGCACTCAACATTTTGTTCAAGTTAAGGGCCAATGACATCAGCAGCGAAATTTATCCTGATCATTCCAAGCTAAAAAAGCAGCTTAACTATGCCGACAAAAAACAAATTCCCTATGTGGTACTTATCGGGTCTCAGGAAATTGAAGCTGGAAGGTATACATTAAAAAATATGGAAAAAGGCTCTCAGCAAGAGCTATCGGTCGATGAACTTATAAACTTTTTAAAAGATAAAGCATGAGTGACTATCATGAGATTTCGGCACAGGAAATTTCGATTGACGCCATCAATCATATCTTTTCCTCCAAAAAGAAACTGAAACTTTCAGCCGATGCGATTGAACGCATTAAGACTTGTAAGGCGTACCTCGAGCAAAAAATCCAAAGATCGGAGCGTCCTATTTATGGCGTGAATACCGGGTTTGGTTCGCTTCACAATCATATTATTGACTCGGCTGATTTAGGACAACTGCAAAAAAACCTAGTCATGTCTCACGCCTGTGGCACCGGAGGTCAAATTGACGACCTGATTGTGCGGCTGATGCTTTTTCTGAAAATCCAGTCGTTGGCCTATGGTAACTCCGGGGTGCAACTTGAATTGGTAGAAAGATTAATCGAGTTCTTTAACAATGGAATTGCCCCGGTTATTTACGAGCAAGGGTCATTAGGTGCATCAGGAGATTTAGCCCCCTTGGCCCATCTCAGCCTGCCTCTTTTAGGTGAGGGAAGTTTGAATTTGGATGGTCGTACCATTACCGGCCAGGAACTCAACGAGATATTCGGATGGGATGTGATTGAACTTCAAGCCAAGGAAGGACTTGCCCTTTTAAATGGCACTCAGTTTATGGGTGCACATGGTGTCTATTGCATTTTTGAGGCAAACAGGCTTTGCCAACTGGCTGATATTATTGGCGCAATTTCCCTGGATGCGTTTGATGGAAGAATCGAGCCTTTCCAGTCGCTCATTAATGAAATCAGACCTCACGAAGGACAAATAAGAACGGCTGCCTTTGTGGAAAAACTGCTTCAAGGCAGTGAATTAATTACTCAAAAGAAGGCCCACGTACAGGACCCCTATTCTTTCCGCTGTATTCCTCAGGTACACGGGGCTTCCAAAGATGCTATAAAATATGCTGAGCAGGTTTTTCATATTGAGATCAATAGCGTTACAGATAACCCAAATGTGTTCCCTGAAGCAGACCAGATAATCTCTGGTGGAAATTTCCACGGGCAACCGTTAGCTTTAGCACTTGACTTTCTGGCCATTGCCCTCGCTGAATTAGGCAGCATCTCTGAAAGACGAACTTTCCAACTCATTTCAGGTGCGAGAGAATTACCGCATTATCTGGTGGCAAACCCAGGTCTAAATTCTGGCTTAATGATTCCACAGTATACCGCTGCTTCAATCGTCAGCCAGAACAAGCAACTGTGCACACCAGCTTGTGTCGATTCAATAGTATCTTCTAATGGTCAGGAAGACCATGTGAGTATGGGAGCCAATGCGGCTACAAAAACCTATAAGGTGGTTGACAATGTTTATACACTACTTGGGATTGAATTGCTCAATGCCGCACAGGCCATGGATTTCCGAAAACCACTGAAAACATCGCCCCTATTATCAACATTTTTGAATAAGTTTCGGGAAAAAGTACCGTTTATTGAGCAAGACAAAGTTTTGCATGAAGATATTGTCAAGGCAAAAACGTTCATTCAGGAAGTGGATTTATCAATATTTGACTAAGGCCTGTTTCATAAGCCTTGGGTTAATCATTGGTCACGCAACTTTCAGCCAAAATCTTAGCGACAAAGCGAGGTTTTCTGTTGACTACATCCAGGGATGTGCTCCTCTTACTGTGACCCTGACCGATTTAGCGGCAGTGGTCGACAATGGAGCTCCTATTTTGGTTCATTTTAATAGAAATCCAGCCGACAGGGAAAATAATGGCGGGATAACCAATATCATGAATACCGGTGGGACAGTTGACACCACTTATACCACACCCGGCACCTACCTTATCGGACAGGTGAATGGAAATATTGCTGACCCAACGGACCGCTACGACTTTATTGAGGTGGTGGTGGTTGAATCGGTTGCCCCAACATATACCATATCTACCTGCACTAATAACAACATTGAGATCAATCTCGATTTTAGCGGGGACACCTATGACGGATATTCGATTGATTTTGGAGATGGCCAATCAACCAACATTACTAAGAGCGACCCCGCAACGGTTAACCATGCCTATGCCAGCCAGAATAATTATACGGTTACAGTTACCGGGCAATTGACAAATGGCTTCAGCGCCACCTGTGGAATGGCCACAACACCAATCACTACCATTCAAAATTTACCCATTCCGACAATCACCGAACTGGCATTGGAATCTCAAACTTCAGTAAACTTTACTTACAGTGCCTTATCGAATAATATTAGTTATGAGCTTGAAGTTGATGATGGCAGTGGGTACCGCAGTATTGCCCAACTTTCTCCGGCAAACAATCCAAATTCATTTATTCTGGATGACCCTTCACTAGACTTTGAACAAAATGTCTACCTTTTTCGAATAATGGCCACTGAGGCCTGTGGCAGCAGTAGTGGTTTTTCCAATGAGATTCCTTCAATAACACTACTATCAAGTGCGGCCTACGCTGGCAATCAAATCGAAATAACTTTTGACTGGTCAACCAGTGCCGCTGATCTCACTGAACTATTCCTGCTGCGCAATGGAAACATCGATGGCTCCAGCACGAACCCTACCGGACAACAAATAATTGCAATTAACAGCTGTTTGGATCCATTGACATTTCAGATAGAAGCCAACTTTGCCGGCTCCATTTCTCAGAGTCTTATCCAAACCGCCAATTTGAATGGAACACTAACACCCCCTACCCTGGGAGATCCTGAAATTGCGTTTAGTGCCGGAGAACTGTTGGTGCGATGGCCGTTGTCAACAGTCACTACTTCCCAGTACAACATTTACAGACAAGATTCCGATGGCAATTATGTTCAAATAGCCACATCACCCATTGCTCAATACGTAGATAGCAACCTAACTGCTAATGCACGTCAGGTGTGCTATCGAATCAGCTATACCGATGAATGCGGAAACGAGTCGGCATTAAGTGCAGAGGTTTGTGAAAATTTATCAAATCAAATTCTCATACCAAATGCTTTCACGCCAAATGGAGATGGTGTTAATGACATATTCAGAGCGGCCGATGGCGTGTACCGGAATTTTGAATTTATGATTTACAACCGATGGGGTGCACTCGTTTTCGCCAGCTCAAGCATTGCTAATGGGTGGGATGGCACTACAAACGGGCAGCTTTCACCAGCCGGGGCTTACGTTTATCGCATCCAATATTTTGATGTGAGCGATAGATTGACTTCTGTTACTGGTACTTTTCTTTTAATTCGATAGTTTTGGAAAAAAAATAGACGCCATGTTTGATATGATGAAGATGATGGGTAAGGTGAAAGAGATGCAGGCCAAGATGAAAGAAGCCCAGGACAATCTCGAATTCATCGAAGAGACCGGAGAATCAGGAGCTGGTATGGTAAAAGCTACCGTCAATGGCAAAAAACAAGTTTTGTCTATCGAAATTGACGACAGCCTGATGACCACGGAAGATAGGGAAATGGTGCAAGACCTAACCGTTGCTGCCATTAACAATGCCTTGTCAAATGTTGAGATTAAGGCGAAAGAAGAAATCAAGAAAAGTACAGAAGGAATTATGCCGGACATTCCCGGTATGGACCTTGGCAGCATGTTCTGATGCAAAAAGTATCCGTAGTAATTCTAAATTTTAACGGCCGTGATTATCTGAAGCAATTCTTACCATCCGTGGTGGAATTTAGTGAGGGTCATGAGGTGGTTGTAATTGACAATGCTTCCTCGGATGATTCCCTTGACATTCTAAAAACAGACTTCCCTGGAGTAAAGACCATTGTACTCGAAGAAAATTTAGGTTTTAGCGGTGGGTACAATGAAGGCCTTAAGAATATTGACTCTGAATATTTGGTGCTGCTCAATTCGGATGTTGAGGTAAGCCCCAATTGGATTGAGCCCGTGGTGGAGTTTATGGACAATACTCCCGGCCTTGCCGCATGTCAGCCAAAGATTTTGGATTATAAAAAGAAGACTCACTTTGAATACGCTGGTGCCAGTGGAGGTTTTATTGATAACCTGGGTTACCCGTTTTGCCGCGGGCGTCTTTTCCAAACTATCGAACGAGACAATGGGCAGTACGACAGTAACCAGGAAGTTTTCTGGGCTTCGGGAGCGTGTCTCTTTGTAAAAAAAGAAGTGTACTATGAGTTAGGCGGATTAGAAGAGGACTTCTTCGCGCATATGGAGGAAATTGATTTTTGCTGGCGACTCTGGAATGCTGGCTATAAGGTGATGGTTTGCCCTCAAAGTCAAGTCTATCATGTAGGTGGTGGCACATTGGAACATGTTCACGCCCGAAAGACCTACCTTAATTTCCGTAATGGACTGTCAATACTTTTAAAGAATGAAGTGACTTCTCAACTGATTTGGAAGTTGCCCTTAAGAATTGTTCTGGATTGGATAGCAGCCATCCAATTTTCTATAGTCAGTGGCCCCGTTCACGGATTGGCAATACTCAGAGCACACCTTCACTTTTGGGCAAGCTCATTGCAATTCATAAAAAAGAGGAAGGGAATTATTCGTGGAAAATCTATACCAACAAGGTATCCGAAAATGGTGATTTGGCAATACTATGTTAGGCGTAAGAAGAAATTCTCTGAACTTTTTAGTTAGTTATACCAAACCGGATTTTCTCTTCTCCGTAAATGCTTTCTAAAGTTGATCACATAGGCCAGAGCAAGGTAGAGGATCACGGGGGATCCGAAAGTGAGGAAGGAGGCGTATATAAAAAAGAGTCGAATACTTGAAGCGGATAAATTCAATTTCTCTCCAAGTTTGGTACAAACCCCGAACGCCTGACTTTCGAAAAATCTTTGAATTCTTTCCATTTCGCCAATTAATATAACAAATTTAACTAATAAATTATTATTGTTATAGGCCGGAATCTACTAATTTTTTATTAAAATTGCAGCCTGTTTCATAAAGTTGAACAGTACAGAAAACAATCAAAATCCCTATGAAAACCCTGACTAAAAAAATTGTTTACCCGCTTTTGATGCTGAGTTTGATCGCCTTCACAGGTTGTAATAACTTGAAGAAAATGGTGGAATTGGCAAAACAACAAAACCTTGCCGCTGAGCCCTCTCCACTTGAGGTACACGCTGATACAGTAAGATTTGAAATGTCCGCCAATCTTCCTTTGAAAATGCTCAAAGATGGATATACTTACCAATTAAACTCCTTTTACCAGTACGGCACACAAGAGAGAGCCCTGGAGGCATTCACCTTCAAAGGTTCAGACTACCCAAATGCTACTACTGAAGAACCTCGAATCTCTCAAAGCTATGTCTTTCCATTTCAGGAAGGCATGGAAAGAGGCAACTTGGCCTTTCAGGGACAAGCATCTGTAGATGCAAGTGGTAAATCACTTACTACAGACAAATTTACAGAGCCAGTCATTTTGGGTCTAATTACTACCTCCAGACTTGTTCAGCCTTCATATAGCGCTACTTATGCTGATCACGGCTACAATGATCAGGAAGAGCTCATCCCAACAAATGTGAACTTCTTTTTCGATCAAGGTAAATCTGTACTGAAGACTACTGAAAAAAGTAGTGACAGAGGATCAAGCTTCGGTGCCTTTATTGCTGAGAAAAATGTAACCAGAACAGTAACCATCACAGGTACACATTCTCCTGAAGGTAAAGACCAGATTAACGAGGAAGTATCTCAGGAAAGAGCCGAAGCTATTGAAGCATGGTACAGAGAGCAAATGGACCAGTATGACTACCAAGACATGGCCAGCGGAATCCGATTCATACTAAAGCCAGTAATCAGAGACTGGAATGGTCTTAAAGGAGCATTGGCTAGTTTCAATGGAATTTCTTCCAGCCAAAAATCAGAGTGGAACAGCATCATAAACGGTGCAGGTTCATTCGAGCAAAAAGAAAAAGAGCTTCAGAAGTTGAGCAGCTATAAGCAGGTGTTTGATGAAGTTTATCCTACGCTTAGAACAGCGAAGACTGAAGTGCTTACGGTAAAGCCTAAAAAATCTCCAGAACAAATTGCCACACTGGCGAGACAAATTGCTCAAGGAAGAACATCTGCTAATGAGCTTTCAATTGAGGAGTTGGCTTATGCAGCTGCTAAGAACCCTTCATTGACTGAAAGGAAAGCAATACTGGAAGCCGCTGCCAAAAAGAACGATACCTGGGTGATTCACAACAACCTCGGTGCAGTGAACTTGGAATTGGCCATGCAGGCTAGCGGAAGCCAAAGAGGACAAATGGCTGCAACAGCCTTGAACCATTTCCAGACTTCTAATCAAAAACGTGCTAACAAAGAGGCGCAAGCCAACATGGGCATGGCTATGGCCATGCAAGGCAACCTTGGAGGTGCACACGCAGAGCTAAGTAAGGCTTTGACCATGAGCCCAAGCAACGATTCAAGAAGAGGAGTTAATGGTGCTAAAGGAGCAATCGAAATTATGTTAGCGCTGTATGACAGAGCAAACTCTTCTCTCGGTGGAGCTTCTGATTCTTCTGTAGACCAGTTCAACAAAGGCTTGGCACAATTGCTAAGAAAGGATTTCAGAAATGCACAAACTACTTTCGAATCTGTGATCAGCTCAGACAGAGGTTATGTAATGGCTCACTACGGTGCTGCTGTTGCCGCTGCCAGACTGAATAACGAAAACAAAGTTGTTGAGCATCTAAGAAATGCTATTGGTGCAGATGCTTCACTTAAGGCTAAGGCTTCAACCGACTTGGAATTTAGAGCATTCTCTAATTCTACAGCCTTCCAAAACATTTTGAGATAAGGGATTTAAATTTTAATAAAAAGGCTCATTCCTCACGGTTTGAGCCTTTTTATTTTAAGTTCATTATAATTTTCAGTGGTTGTGAATTGAGATTCTAATGTTTATTTTTACGCCCGCAAATAAAAGAATTCAATGAGAGAAGTTCAGTTTCGAGAAGCCCTGCGAGAGGCCATGAATGAGGAAATGAGAAGAGATGAAAAGGTGTTTCTCATGGGCGAAGAAGTTGCGGAATATAATGGGGCCTATAAGGTGAGCCAGGGAATGCTGGACGAGTTCGGCCCTGAAAGGGTGATTGATACCCCGATTGCGGAACTGGGATTTGCTGGAATTGGCGTTGGTGCGGCCATGAATGGGCTGCGACCAATCATTGAATTCATGACCTTCAATTTCTCACTGGTGGCCATTGATCAGGTGATCAACTCAGCGGCCAAAATGATGTCCATGTCTGGTGGACAATTTTCGGTGCCCATCGTATTCAGGGGACCAACCGGAAACGCTGGCATGTTGAGTTCACAGCACTCGCAAAACTTTGAAAACTGGTTTGCTAATACTCCTGGTCTTAAGGTAGTGGTACCCTCAGATTGTAACGATGCCAAAGGACTTTTAAAATCTTCCATAAGAGATAACGACCCAGTGATCTTTATGGAATCTGAACTGATGTATGGCGAAAAAGGTGAAATTCCTGATGGTGAATACTTAATCCCCATCGGACAAGCTCATATTGCCAGAAGCGGTTCAGATGTGACACTTGTTTCATTTGGTAAAATGATGAAAATCGTTCACGAAGCAGCTGATGAGTTGGCAAAAAACGGAGTTAGCGCAGAGGTTATCAATCTGAGATCTGTGAGACCAATTGATTATGGCGCAATCATAGAATCTGTAAAGAAAACCAATCGTTTGGTCATTGTGGAAGAAGCCTGGCCACTTGCATCCATTGCAACTGACATTAGCTTTAATGTCCAAAAGGATGCATTTGATTACCTGGACGCTCCAATAAGAAG
>JAJCYM010000017.1 GCA_029262895.1 Roseivirga sp. | reverse complement strand
GTGGTATGAAAGGGGGCCAATGATTGACACCGAAGATCACTTTCTAACCGTCCGATCGATCAAACTTAACTGCGATGGTGCACTTGGTCCAAGGGGCGCCTGGCTTTTGGAAGACTATACCGACCGCTCTGGTCACACCGGCCATGAAACCATGCCCATGGAAACGGTAACCACGGTTTCAGACAAGGCATTAGAAAAAGGCTTTCAGGTCTGCTCTCACGCTATTGGTGATAGGGCCAACCAGGAGATTCTGGACAGATATGAAACTGCATTTGAAAAGAATCCGGATGCTGCGACTGATCACCGGTTTAGAATAGAGCATGCCCAGCATTTGCATAGAGACGATATTCCAAGGTTTGGCGAAATGAATGTGATTGCGGCCATGCAGGCCATTCATATGAGTTCAGACAGGCCCTGGGCGATAGACAGACTAGGAGAAGAACGCATTGTTGAAGGGGCTTATGTTTGGCAAAAACTGCTACAGTCCGGTGCCAAAATCATCAATGGTACTGATGCTCCTGTCGAACCCGTTGATCCAATACCTTCATTTTATGCCTCAGTCAGTCGCAAGACGCTCGAAGGCACACCAGAGGGTGGTTTCGAGCCTGATCAAAAAATGTCGAGAACGGAAGCGTTGCGTTCATTTACGCTAGATGCTGCTTTTGGGGAGTTCGAAGAAGACTTTAAAGGATCAATTGAAGTCGGCAAGGCAGCTGATTTCACCGTTTTTGATAAAAATATTATGACAGTTCCGGAGATGGAGATATTGGAAACCAAGGTAGCCATGACTATCGTTGCCGGAAAGGTGGCTTATAAGGCTAATTAATCTCTTTTCTCATCTGTTCTAAATACCGCAAGCAAGCTCTTCCAGGTCCCTCTGAGTTATTCGTAGGAAACTCTGAGGGATCTCTCGGTGATTTTGCTCAGAGTCCTCTGTGAGTGACTCTGAGGGGTAGGGCATGCTCACAAAAAAAGCTCCGTTGCCGGAGCTTTTTATTTAAAACCCATAGAACTCGAAGGTATTTTGAACCTCCTTTATTGACAGGATTTGGGCTATCCCTTGTCCCGCAACAGTCCACTGTTATCCTGATCTTTCGAACGAGGTCCTGACGGCAAGCATCAGGATGAGGCCTTGTTTTGGGTGAGATTCACCCGGTATATTAGTTTAACTTGTAAAGTTCAAAAACTTGTCCAAGCCCTAATGGGTATTATTTTCTTCCCTAAGGAATATACAAACTTACTAAGAGCAACGATTAAGGGAAACAAAAAGGTTCTTTTTCAAGCATCTTTTTTAGCTCTGTTACCTTATTTTCCCACATGTCGTCTCAGTAATAACACCATAGAATGGAAAGCTTGATTTTTATAGCTCCCATTTTCTTTCGTATTTTTGAATTTTACAGCTATACACAAAATCTGACTATTTGACCCTTTCGAGTACCTCCGATAGAATCCTCACCCGCGATTTTGTGCTGCATTTCATCTCTTACTTTTTGATGTCAAATGCTTTCTATTTTCTGCTGCCAACTTTGCCGGTTTATGCAGTAAATGCACTCGGTGCTTCAAATAATCAAGTTGGCTATATTATTGGCGTCTATGCACTTGCAGCCCTTTTAATAAGACCTTTTTGTGGTTATGCCTTAGATGCGTTTGGCAGAAGGACAGTGTATTTGTGGGCCCTGGTGCTTTTCGCCATTCTATTGGGTCTCTACCACTTTACCTTCACATTCCTAATTCTATTGGTTGTCAGAATATTTCATGGTTTTGCCTGGGGTATGATCACTACAGGAGGAAGTACCATAGCTGCTGACCTTATACCCGAGAAGAAGCGCGGGGAAGGCATAGGCTATTTCGGCCTTGCAATGACATTTTCCATGGCGATTGCTCCCTATTTAGGGGATGTAATCATGGGTGACGACAATTTTAATAATCTGTTCAACATCTCGTTTGGTTTTGGCTTGGGCGCTCTGGCTTTGGCCTTATTTGTTAAAGTGCCCAAGATTAAAACTGGTGATACGAAGCTCAACCTTAAGAAAATGTACGATAAGCGCGTAACGCGCATTGCTATCGTCATGGCCACAGCGGCTTTCCCTTACGCAGGGATTATTGCCTTTATCATGATATTTGCTGAACAGGTAGGTATTCCTTCTATTCGAGTGCTCTTTTTCACAGTGGATCCATCTGCCTTTTTTATCTTTTTTGCACTTGGTGTGGCCGTAGTACGGCTTTTAGTAGGCAAAATTATGGATAGAAAAGGCCCGACAAGAATCGTATTTATAGGCCTGACTGTGACCATTGCAGGGCTATTGATGCTAAGGTACGTTGACACTTTCTGGCCCTTTATGATCAGCGGAGTTTTGGTTGGAATGGGAAACGGTCTTATTATGCCTACCGTCCAGACTATGGCATTGAACATTGTGCCTGAAGAATCTCGGGGAGCAGCCAATGCCACTTTTTTCTCGGCAATTGACTTAGGCATTGGAGCCGGTTCCATAGTTTTAGGTTATCTGGCAGAATCTTTGGGCATTGGCATGATGTTTTTCGTCTGCGGACTCATACTTTTGTTCCCACTAGCTTATTATTTCCTTTTTGTCAGAAAACATTATTACCGACAGCTGGAAATTTTAAGAGTCGAACAATCAAATGCCTAAGAAGATTTTCTTTACTCCCGGCCCATCAGCACTCTATTTCACTGTGGAGAGTCATATAAAACAAGCGCTCAAAGAGCAGGTTGGGGAAATTAACCACCGTGCTGCTCAAGCTCAGGGATATTTTAAAGAAGCTACTGAGAACCTAAAAGCTCTCATGAATATTCCTGAAGATTATCACATCTTCTTCCTGAGTTCAGCCAATGAAATATGGGAAAGGCTGATTCAGAACTGCATCATCAAGCAATCCACCCATTTGACCTACGGTGCATTTTCAGATCGCTTTTACAGTTTTGCCAAAAAATGGGGCATTGATGCCACTCAAATAGCCGGTGAATATGGCAGCATTCCAAAGATAGACTTTGGCAAGATTCCAGCTGAAACTGAGTTGATCGGACTGACATTAAACGAGACTAGCACAGGAGTCACATTTCCTGCAGATCAGATTTATGAGCTTAGAAAGCAATTTCCAAATGCGCTGATCGCTATTGATGGCGTTTCTGCCTTTCCGGCAATAGACGTTGACTTCTCGCAAATAGACTCGGCCTATTTTTCAGTCCAAAAATGCTTTGGGTTGCCCGCAGGTCTGGGTGTCTGGATCGTGAATGATCGATGCGTAAACAAAGCTGAATTGAAACTGGCTGCTGGCCATTCAATCGGTGCCTATCATGCCTTACCGAACCTCCTGGAAAACAGCAAAAAGCATCAGCCTAGTTATACGGCCAATGTGCTAAATATTTACCTACTGGCTAAGGTCTCAGCCGATATGCTGGAAAAAGGAATTGAAGTAATTAGAAGGGAAACCAATTATAAAGGCGCATTGCTCCAACATCTAGTGACAGAACATCCCGACTTAAGTCACTTTGTGGAAGACCCCAAATTGAGATCAAAAACAGTGGTGGTTGCCAATACTGAAAAGAATTCAGAAGTTTTGATTAATGCGCTTTTAGATAAAGGCTTTGTTATTGGTTCCGGATATGGTCCTTACAAAAATAGGCAGATTCGCATCGCGAGTTTCCCTACTCATTCTAAAGAACAAATCGAGTTGTTGGTCGATGTAATCAACGGTTTGAATCTATAAGATTCATGTTCTGAGTTTCACGGGTTCAATCATAGAATTTACTGCCCTTTTAACCTTTTCTCTTCTACCTCTGCCCAAGCCAATAGGGTTTTGGTTTCTTCATCGGTAAGTTTCATTTGAGGTCTTCTCTCCACAACCTTTTTAGGAGGCATTTTTCCTTCTTCAAGTACTTCGAACAGTTCAGCAATCAGGTGCTCCTGCTCTTCTTTATTCATTTTAGGAACCTTCTCCCACTGTAGTTTTTCACGTGCCTTTTCGTTTCGTGCATCAGGTTTGTGGCACCCCATACACTTGGCATCAACAATGGCCTTCACATTTTCAGGAAAGGTTATTCCTGCCTCATCTTGCAGTAATATCGAATCTGCTGAAGGCTGGTCCAAGGCCATTTCAGATATCCCAAAAGAGAATAGGCCCGCAGTTAGAATCAGGGCCAATGATTTAACAAATGTTGTCATAGTGTCTATAGTTTAGGGAAATAAGATAGCAAAATTGTCAAAAGGTTTAGCCTCAAATTGTACGGATGGACGCTTAAAAGATTAATTCAGCTAACCAGGCTCAAAAAACTGTCACCTCAAAGACAATCTATTGGAGAGCAAAAAACAATCATTTTCAGAATCAATAGACGCCAATACTAAGTTTTACTAACTTGGAACCTTCGACAAAAACGTATAGATAATGAGCACATTAAGACTTGGGGACGAAGCTCCTAATTTTACCGCACAGAGCACGGAAGGTGAAATCAATTTTCACGAATGGCTGGGCGATGGTTGGGGAATCTTATTCTCACACCCAGCAGATTACACACCGGTTTGCACAACCGAACTAGGAACGGTAGCAAAATATAAATCACAATTTGATTCAAGAAATGTAAAGATAGCCGCGCTTAGCGTGGATGGTTTGGCCTCTCATCACGGATGGGTTAAGGACATTAATGAAACGCAGGACACAACGGTTAATTTCCCGATTATCGCAGATGAGGATAAAAATGTTGCGCAATTGTATGATATGATTCATCCCAATGCTGACAATAAGTTGACTGTAAGATCAGTATTCGTAATTGGCCCGGACAAAAAGGTAAAATTGACCATCACTTATCCTGCATCTAC
>JAJCYM010000016.1 GCA_029262895.1 Roseivirga sp. | reverse complement strand
GAATTTGAAACGATAGACGAAGCTTATATCACGAATCTTCCGGGCTATAGGTTCCTGGACATCACCTTTTGGTTTGAAAACAAAATACTCACCTATTTCAAAATAGAAACCCACCGCCATGGCTCTGGTAGCTATAGAAGGCGCTTGACGGAATTAAATCATCCTATGCAGATGGGAATCAAAGAGGCTCTTACTGAAAAAAAGATAACCAATATCCGGCTTAGTTATGGATCATTTTCTGATGGAGTTAAAATGCTGGTTAAGGATGAAGGTATTACAGAAGCGGAAAGACAGGACCCTAAAGTCCTGAGTAAAAGCATACGATACGCTTTTGGTGTGGATTCGGTGGTAGTCTTGTCCAATAATGGATATCGAGCTGTTTGGTGTCCTTCTCGCCAGAAGGACAAAGAAAGCTTCTTTGATGAGCTTGTGTTTTACATGAATATTGTCTTGGATTCAGGCTATCGTAACGATAGTTACGCAGCGGGCTTGGTGTCTGCTTACAGCTCCAGAGAGATCAATGGGTTCAACCACTTCTTTTATCACCCAGATGATAACTCCCGTTTTATATCCAATAATAGCCATGTGATGTTTCATGTTTATCAGGTGAAAAATAGCAACGAGGTAGTGCTTGATATTTATGAACCCGGCCAGCGTAGCCAGATCGAAGAGCCGGAGTACATCGGAGTGTGCACACCAGTAGACCCTGATTTGGCCTTAAGTGATGAAGACTATCTTGATAAATACAATATTGAGTTAGAGCCTCTCAAGCAGAGATTTAGCCAACATGAGGGCAATGCTTTGCTTCGAATTTTAGGAGGGGGGGCATCTTATTCGGCAATTGGCTTTGAGACCAGAAACGGCTACAACGAAAAAACTACTGGGAGATGGTTGAAGGGAATTGAGTTCAAGTTTGACAAAGAGTTTAGCCGCAACGTGTTTAAGGAGGCTTTGCCGCTAGGCTTCAAGCGGGGGATGAAGATTTCTCAGATCAAAGATATTTTCCCGGATTTTGAATACAGTAAAACCAACGCCAAAAAAGACTGGTTCACTACATATGAATGGATCAAAATTTCAGAAAAGGTGAGTCTCACCATAACCATGTCTTTCAGAAGAGGAAAACTTGGCAGGCTGGTAGTTGAATTGGATGAAGAAGGGGCTAATTCAAGGGAATGGAAAATTTTGAAAGCGGCCATTTTACCAACAATGAACAGTGAAAACTAAAATGAATAAGCATGCATAAAATTGGTTTGATCTTCATTTCATTTCTTCTTTCGGTTTCAGCATTGAAAGGTCAAACCTATGAGTCATACCTGGAATCAGCGATGCAAAAATCCGAGGAAAGAAATTTTACAGAAGCAGTTGCTTTTTGTACCAAGGCCATAGCATTAGATTCCACACTGGAAAAGGCATACTTCTATAGAGCTGGTTTTCATGTGGCTATGATTGCCAGGCAAAATGCCAGTGCTGATTACGAAAACTACAAAAATGCCGTTGCCGACTATAGCAAGGTACTGGAGTTGAACGACTCACACTTTGAGTCACTCTTCTTCAGAGGTGGAGCCCATAGTAATATGGGTTTTTTGGAGATGGCGATAGAAGATTACGAATTGTCAATTTCCATCAAGGAAGATCAACCCGGGGTTCATAACAGTTTGGCTGTTGCCTATGCCAGAACAAGGAGGCCGGAAAAGGGTCTTATACATATTAACAGGGCCACCGAACTTGACCCAACTTATGCCAAGGCTTATTCAAACAAGGGGAACATCCATGACATGATGAGACAAACCGCCAGTGCCTGTGAAAATTGGAAAAAGGCAATAGATCTTGGCTACAATGGAGGGGTAAATAGATATAACGCCAAGTGCAAATAGAAAACAGGTCAAATCATACTAGCCAATTATGAAAACCATTAAACATTTACCCCTTCTGTTACTGCTCATTGTGTCTTGTTCTTCCAAAGAAGAAGCACTCACACTGGCTGATTTAAAAGCCGGTGATAAGGTTGAATTTATCGCTATTGAAATGGAGGAAGAGCACCTTGCCGATAGCTCGTTGCATATGAGGATGTTGCGAGCGATGGGGGTAAGTGTAGGTGTTACCGGCACCTCCAGAGGATCTAAGGAAGCCCAAAGAGGTACCCTATATGGTTTTGATATTGAGGATGGAAATTACTTTGGACTTTATGAGCCCCAGGCCAGTATGGTTAAAGTCAGAAGACTTAAATAGTCAGTTCTTATGATCGTTTTGGAATTCAACATTAATTGATGCCTGCTACCATTAGTGAAGTTGAACTGACCGCTGAGGATGCTAAAAAACTCAGGCATAAGCTGATGGCGATAGCCATGTTTTTTGTCATTAGCATTGTGATTGTTGTCGTGATTTTTCTCAATGCTAATTTCACGGGGTTTGACGAGGCTAGCTACGTTTTTGGGGCCTTTGGGCTTTTCTTTTTTGGGATCATTATTTATATGGGATGGGGATTTGCCGCTGACCTTTTCCGTGGACAGAAGTTGGTCATAAGAGGAATAGTCACTGACAAGAGAAGACATAAGTCGAGCAGCTCAAGAGGCACACGAGGAGGTGGCAGAAGAGGAGGGCGGAGAGGGAGTAGCTCAAGTTCCAGTCCGCGGTATTATCTATTTTTTGAGGATAAGAAATACTATGTTGATCTGAAACATTATAATCAGGCTCATGTTGGTCAGGAAATTGAACTCCACTATGCTCCAAAATCCAGTTCTTCCTTAAGTGTAACAGCATTATCCGAGGTGGATTCGACTCCAACAGAAGAGTACGGTTCAGTCAAGGCCTATCTGGAGTCGCGAAAGGCTCAAATAAGAGATTTACCAAAGAAGGAAACCGTAATGTCAAGTGGCGATCTTTTATTGTTGAGAAAATATCGAAACCGGGTCATTAGGAGAAATTTAGGGTATACCGTATTTTTCGGCTTTATCGCTGTGGCCTTTACAGTTGGTGGATTGTTGTGGTGGGTGATGTACATCCCCGCAGTACTATTATGGCTTGGCGTAATCGGTCTTTTGAAAGGGATAATGGCTGCCAGAACAAAATTCCGAAAAGACGAGTTGGGAGCGATGAAGCTAGTGGTGCTCACCAAAATTGTTGACAAGCAAAATTTCACAGGAAGTTCCAAGGGATATAGAGTTGTCACGGAATATGGCTCGTACTCCGTGACTCCAGAGTTATATCAAGGCCTGAAAGGTCAGCAACCGGTCTTTGTATCTGTTGGCAAGCATTCTGGCTGGCTGATAGATATAATTACCAAGGGCGGGGACTAATGAATCAGGTTTATCCAAAGCCAATTCTCTAGCGTTTTCTCTTACCAACATTGGTGCTGTTAATTACCTCAATGGCTTTTTCCAAAAGTTCATCACGCCCTTCTCTGACTCCGACAATCGTTGGAAGTACTTTAATGTCTGGTATAATTCCGACACGTTGCGTTTCGGTACCATCAGGATAATAGACTCCAATACCTGAGATCATTGTTCTCATTCCTCCTGGCAGTGGTATTGCCGATACATTTCCGTCTGCTCCCGCAGTAGTACTGCCAATTACGGTAGTATTGTTGCCAGCTCGAAATGCCATGGTCGTATACTCCGCCTGGCTTTGAGAAAGCTCATTAACCAAAACAATTACCTTACCCTTATAAGTGCTCTCTTGTGATGGGATTTTTATGGTTTCTGTAAAAGTGAATTCCCCCGGGTTGTTCACATTGCCTTTTGTGAATTTCACAAAGGGAGTCAACTCAGATACGAAAAACCCTCCCAGACTAAAGGGCACGAAGGTAGATGGGTAATTTCGAATATCGATGACGATGCCTTTAGTGTTTGCAAACTGCTTTTTAATCTCGCTAATGTCTTCTGGTTTAATGTTTTTTAAGGTGATATAACCTATATCGTCATTCAGCATTTTGAAGCTCTTTCCATCGGGTTCTGGTTTGTACCAGCCATAAATCTTTAGATCCTTCCTGTCAAATAAGGGTAGCTCTTTTTGAAGTTTTCGTTCTCCTCTTTCTACTTCGATAGAAAGTGACTCCTCATTAGATCGGAGGACATCACGACTGATGTCTCTGAGCTTGGTAGGCAAGTTAGAGGCAGGGTAGAGTTGAAGTCTGTCATTCACAATGTCTTCAACCTTGTTGCCATTGACCGAGGCAATCACGTCTCCGATTTGTAGTCCAAGACTCTCATAGTGTTCTTCATTATAGAAGTCAGTAATGACGAGTTCATTTTCAACGAACCTCACATGCACTGGAGGGTAGTTTTTGCCTTTCCATTCCTGGATGGCGTTATTGCCGCCCCAGAGATTGGCATGAGTATCTTGAATGTCACCAATGGCTTTGATGGCGGCTATCTCAAACTCCAGTTCATTTTTTGCCGAGAGAAACTGTGGAATATATTCCTTCAATGTGCCTTCCCAATCCTTGTCCATTAAATGTTTATATGGGAAAAAGTATTGAATCATATTCCAATACCTGTAGATGGTAAGAAGCCTGAATCCATCATCAGGATAAGGCATATTGGCATAAGCACTTTCGTTTTTAAACTCAGGGTTTCTCACACCCCTGGCAAGTCCAATGTAGTAATGCTCTCCCTGATGCCTGTTTTGTTGAATAAAGCGAAGCCTTTGCTTTAATGCTGCGGAAAGGTCACTCCTATCAAGCCAAGCCATGTCCAGCTTGGAAAAAGCCTCATCGGAAACTTCCTGGCAGCTGCTACATTCTTCTACCGTACCGAATTTATCCAGCCAGTTGGAAACTAATCCGCTGATGTCTCCGGCATCTGCTTTTAAATAATCAGGTAGTATTCTGAACAACTCAAAATCCCAGTTATAATCTCCCGTGCCTATGGCAGGATGATGATATTTAAGGAACCCCCAAATACGTCCCATCAGTTCCAACTTGTCAATTGATTCATCATTCAGCTCTGAGATAACAATGTTAGACCCATTATTGAACTCAGTGTCTTTTTGAGCTAGGGGTGTTGGCGGAAGCGGTCTGAGCGGTGCTTCATCAAGTGATTTCCCATCAATGGTCACAGTCAGGTTATCTACCCACATCTTTCCTTTCCCAGAAAGTATGCCACCCACAACAAAGCCGGTTGCACTGGGCTGAAGCGCCAATTCGATTTCGTATTTAGCCCAGTCGGTAGTGCCGGTAATGCCACGATTGCCCATGTTGTCAAAGGCTATAGAAGGATCAATACGCATCCATAGTCCTGCATATCCATCAGTTACATTCTCTGTCTTAATATACCCGGTGAGCTTGATTAGGCTGCCGGCATATTTAGCGGGAATGACCACGGACATGGCCTTGAAGTTCACGGCATCTCCATGGTATTCAATGATGGCCGATGTCTTGCCGCTTTGTGCTACGTTGGAGTCGACCGAAACCTTGTAGTCTGGACTTCCAAAACTTCTCCAACCAGTATGGGTTTCTCCCGCTATCTTTTCGAAGTCGAGGTTAAAATTTTCTTTTTGAGCATGGGAGTAAAAACCAATGCATACCAATAAAATTGTAAGGACCTTTTTCATGATGTATTTGACTAGTGAGTAATTGACTTATTAATATTAGTCATTACCCCATTAAAAGCCACCTCCAATATGACAATTGGTATTATTTGATTTGTTTGAACTTGCGAAAAAGGGTCAAGTGTTTGAAAAAAAGTTGATTACATTTTCCTTTTGGGTTCTCGAAACTGGGACTTGGTCACTGTTAGAAAGAACCAAATAACCGCCTTCTCTTTTTACAAATGTCTTGATATGGTTTTGGTTAATAAGGTGGGATTGATGAACTCTTAGGAAGCCCTGACTTTTGAGTAAATCGTAATAGTAGCCAAGGTGTTTAGACACTATAATATGCTCACCATTTTGAAGATGAAATTCACAATAATTGCTGTCTGCCTGGATTCTTACAATTTGATCAAGATCGACCAATCGGATTTCATCCAATAGGTTTAAGGTGATTCGCTTGTTTTCTCCTTTTAAAAAAGAATTGAGGTTAGAGAGTTGATTTTGCCCAACTCGCTCATTTTGGTCAATTTTATTAACCGCTTCAATGAGTTCAAGCCTATCAATGGGTTTTAGAATATAGTCCAGCGCACTGAATTTGATGGCGTTTAGTGCATAAGAATCAAATGCGGTAATAAAAATCACCTTGAATGAGACGGGCTTTAACTCTTCCAGCATGTCGAAGCCGTTGCCCCCTGGCATTTCTATATCTAGAAAAACCACATCTGGTTGCGTATCATGGATGAGTTGTATGGCTTCTCGGGCGGAAGAAGCAAGCCCAACGACAGTGATATTGGGACAGTTTTTGGATAATAAGCCAAGAAGGTTTTCACGATTGTTTATTTCATCATCCACGATCACCGCCTTGAACCGACTCATGCTAAAGATCTTTTGGGATAGTTATTGAAACACGATAGCCACCCTCTGGAAGAAATCTGGTTTGCACATTAGTATTGACACCCTTACCATATTGATGCTTGATTATGTCTAATCGCTCCTTTCCCAGGTTCATGCCTTTCCCAGCTTTTATTTGCTCACCTGAGTTTTTACCATTGTCTTCTATCTCCAGGATACACGATTCTTCATGATAGCAAATGCTGACATTGATTTTATCGGCTGAATTCTTTACAACTCCATGCACAACAGCATTTTCAAGGTATGGCTGGAGGATCATACTCGGTATCAACATGTTTTCATCTACATTTTCTTCAATATGGATAGTGAAGGAAAACGGGGTACGCATTTTCTCAAGTTCCAAATAAAGCTTGCTGATTTCAATCTCACTTAAAAGGGAGTGGAATGCATCATCAGATTGGGATAGCACCAAGCGCAACAGCTTTGACAACTTGACGATATAGTCATTTGCGATTTCCGTATCTCCCTTGTTGACCAGGTTTTGGATTGCGTTCAAGGCATTAAAGAGAAAGTGGGGGTTGAGCTGCGCCCGTATGGCTTTGAGCTCAGCTTCTGATAGCCTTTGTAAAAGATCAATCTTCTTGATTTTTCGCCTTGCATAAAATCGATAAAGGAAGAATATGACAATGAATAAAGGTATCAAAATGACTATCCAATACCCACCGCTTTGCCAAAAAGAGCTGCGAATTGTAAAAGGCAATTGAACTGATTTTTCACCATATGTTTTTTCAGATTCCTCAATAATTAGCCTGTAGTTGCCTGGTTTTAAATGGCCTATTACTGCCACGCCCAGGATTACTTCAGATTCCTTGTCTATTTTTTTGTATTCACCAGCCCCTGCCAGGAAAATATTTCCCCCCTCAGAAATGTTGGATATTCTCATAAAAAAACCAGTTTCCTGATGAGGGAAAACAGGGTTGACAGGTGATCCATTTACATCGAGGCTGTCGATGTAATTCTTCTCTAACCATGAACTATAGTCCCTGCTTTTATTTGGCAAGTTTCTCTTGTTCTGAGTAAGTGCCTTAGTGAATTCCTCCATCTCACTAAACAGGTAAAGATCATTGAGACGGAGTGGGGGGATATCAATTTTGAATTGAAATGAAAGGTTTTTGGGAGCTGATGGGGTGATTGTTGGTCTTATGATCCAAGGTTTTTCCAAGTGCTCTATAAAAATAAGCCTTGATCTTTTCGAAATAATTCGAGGCTCGAAAAGTGCAACACTATCTCCAAGATATTGGTAGTCGAAGTTATTAGGAACTTTAACTCCCCCTGCATTACGAAGACCGTATTCATTGGCGTTTTCTTTTTTGATTTTTGGCGAAAAAATAGTGATTTCAGCTCCGTAGGGGATTACGAGTTTTATTGGAAGGCCCTCCGAATCGAAACCGTCACACAGCAAGGATATATCGTATAATTCTCCCACTTTAATACCGGGCTCATTTGGTTCATATGGATCTTCTTTGACGGCATCCGTCTTTTTTACCTGGATACCTATAGGGATATGGCCAGTTGAGATAACCGTTTGCTGAGCCATGACCTGGCTACAGCATAGTGTTAATAACAGCAACGATAGAATTCGCATTATTTTGAGTTTTTGATTCAATATCAATAACCAAAAACTATAAGATAGAAAATCGACCGATGAGAATTCGGTGGTTAGCGATGAGGATTTGACCTATCAACTTCCGGATGTCACCTTTTTCTAACAGCAATGCATTCAATTTCCAGCTTAGCTCCCAATGCCAAACCGGTAGTCCCGAAGGCACTTCTTGCTGGCTTCTTATCTGCGGTGAAGTATTTGATATACTCGGCATTAAAGTCTCCCCATTCGCTGATGTCGTCCATAAATACGGTGACCTTAATTACGTCATTTAGCGATGACCCATTGGCCTCAAGAATGGTCTTCATGTTCTCAATAGCCTGCTTCGATTCCGCCTTTAATCCACCGGGGGCAAGGTCCAGTGTTCCGGGAAGGTTGCCGATTTGTCCTGAAAGATATATGATGTCATTGACGATAACTGCATCGGAAAAAGGTAGGCCCAACTTTGCCATTTCCTCAGATTGATAGTGTTCCAATTCAGGTTTTGTTTCGGTAGTTTTTTCAGACTCGGTCGGTCCACAGGCAGCTAGCATTAAAAAACAGGCAAGTGCCAAATAAAGATGCTTTTTCATGATTAAGGATTTGCACAAAAGATAGTGATAAAATTGATTTCCGTTTCAAAACCAAGAGACTGCTATTAAATACAAATGTCTTGCCCAAATTGGAGTGAGTTTGTGCTTAAGTCATCCGGTCACTCCAAGTGACCGGATGACTTATCACTGATGCTGTCTTAGAAAAGATAAGAAACTGCTATTTAGGTCAAGTGTTTCGTAAGATTCTTCGTGCCTCAGAATGGGAAAACTGTCTTTGTATGCAAACCTTGCTTTTGCTAAGTTACGAAGCATCTTCCGGTAACTATTGAAGATAATTCTAGGCCTCGAACCTTATGTGTACCCTGTCAATTCTCTAAATCGTTAAAACGATTTTGCGAGTGGCTGCCTCTTAGCCCAGGGTTTAAACCCTGGGCTAATGATGCGATTAGGAACTAATGGTTTCAACCATTTTGAGCCAGATAATTACCTTTTGCTGACAGTTTTAGTTATCCATTGACCTAAAGTCACCAGATGACTTCTTTCTATTGCCGTTTTTGGAAAGAGTTGTAGTCATCCGGTCACTCAAAGTGACCGGATGACTTGTTACAGTTGCCTTTTCACTCGAGTCTGTTACGTTGGCTTGGCCGGTGAGCTCGCTCCTGCTACCCAGGACATTGAACCTCCCCAGCTAAGTGTGCCCTTTACCCATGTTGGAGCTGGGTTAAAACAACTGCCTGCTTCGACCTGTCCTGTTCCATCCGTTTTGATCCAAATGTATTTGTCTGTTCCAGCTCCATGAAAGTACATCTTTGTCCATTCGTTAAGTGTTGGAAGGAAACCTCCATAAGCACCTCCGGTATCAGCCATATATTTCCAGGTACCAATGGTAATAGAGCCCAGTGCTGAACTGCCTGCGCCTATGCCGAATTGAAAATCTCCGAATTGGGGTTGTTTAGAACTGTTTGGTGGATCGGAATCGTAGTCGGCTGCTACGTTGTCCTCTTGAATGCCAAGTGTCAAGGTTTCCGTTGGCGATGCAGTAATAAGCACCTTCAAGTTCGAGTCTGCATATGGAAAACCATAGGAATTCGATGTTTCATGAAGCACTTGGGCGTAGGCATTGCCATAACCATTTGCAAAAGGGGTGAGGCTTGGGAAATTAACACTATTATTTGTGCCTGTATCAGTGAAATAACCTTCGTTCATACCAATCAGGATGTTCCTGAAGGTAGAATTGGTGATTGTTCGTTCATCTTCTGTACTGCCTGAGTCATTGGCCGGTGTTCTGTTTTGAGGGTAAGAAACTCCACCATAGCTCAGTTTTCCTCCATCACATCTATAAATTATTTCAGAGGTAAAATATTGCTTTTCCACTGAAAAGACCGTGCCGCTTGAGTTGGTCATGCTAATAATAACATCCGTGCCTTTCGAGCTTGCTTTAAATACATTTTTAAAACTGCCGGTAAAAGTTTGAGAGGGAGCACTTTTTGGAGTATCTGAATGGATGCTCAATTTAGCCTCTGCCTTGGACAAATACTCAATGTATGCTTCGAAGGAAGTATAACTGTCTGGTTTGATATTGGGAGCCAGTATCTTGGTTTGCCCACTGGTGCAGGCAAGAATGGCATCCGTATTACCGCTTACCATAGTGGCTTCCAAAGATTTGAGAATTCCTCCGGTTCCTGTCATCGCATCTTTGTAGCCCAATGAAAAGCTCTTACCCTCATCAGTAGTCCCCTGGAGTGTGAGAGGGAGTCCTGTCATGTCTACATTGGATAAGTTGATCCAAACCACAGTGTCAGTAGCTGTTTTGGAGAACTCTATCCAGCCATAGTAGCGCTCACCATCAGGCACGGGAGAACTGGCTAAAGGTCCATAGCCTATATAGAGTCTTGCACTCACTATAGTGTCAAATTGAATTTCCATAGCCGTGAAATCTGATAGCTTTGATGCAGTACCAACAGTAAGTCCTGTGGCTACCAGGCCAGAGTTTGAATCTGCTGTTAGAAGGATGTACAGGTCCAGTTCATTATGGGCATTGGGGTTGGATAGTGCGGCCCGATTATTAACAATTTTAATGGTGGGTTTTGTGTTCATGTTTTGGGTTTAAGTGTTTTGTCTAAAAAAGTATGAATTTTCAATTTATGAAAATAATGAAGCATATAGAATAGGATTTCGTTTAAGAAATTATTTAAAAAATCTAGCAATTGATAATTGCCTCTTGAAGATCGATTCTGAAAAAAATAAGATTAATGTTCAGTTTGTATTACATTATCTAGGTTAAATGTGCTCATGAAAACGAATTGAACTTCAAAAATGCCAGATCGAATCGCCTGCTTTGTAAACCCCATTTTTATCAGCAATTTAGATTTTCTAAAAGGTTAGATTAATGGAAATTCCTGAGGCCAGATCCAAAAAGATATTTACCGAAAAACAAATTATGTTGGCTGCTTTTTTGGGAGGGCCTGTCCCAATAGGTATTTTATTTTTTAAGAATTTTGTTCGTGTTGGAAAGGAGAAGTTGGCATATATGACACTAGCCACTTCTATTATTTTTACCCTCCTTCTTTTCACCTCGATGTTTCTTCAGCCAGAGAGTGTTCTTAGCAGGATACCAAGTTTTTTATTCGCAGCTTTCTACTCTGGCATAGTATACCTTCTATATCGAACTTACTTAACGAAAGAGGTTATTCAAGCTTTTGTTGAGGGTGCTATTAGAGGCTCGAACTGGGCCGTTGCTGGAGTGACATCACTCGGTTTAGTGTTGACTTTAGTATTATTTTTTGGACTTGACTTGTTCCTTCCCACTTCTGAATTTACTGGTGATTATCTGCGATTCGATAAGAATCGCATTTATTATAATAAGCAGGATGATACAGAGTCCAAACTTCAGTTGGTTTCCACTCGGCTCTATGACATGGGTTATTTTGATTATCAGAGTTTGGGTGAAGTGAAGTTTGAAAAGAGTGATGACCATTTTCTTCTCACCATTCCTTTTAATTCTGATTATTGGGAATCTGAGGAGGAGATGGAATTGGTCATGATTACGTCACAACTGCTTGGGTTTGAATTTGGACAACCCGTCAAGATTGTGCTGTATGACTATACCTTAAGTGGGGGCAAGATCACCAAAATTTTTGATCCTTAACCATCACATGTAGCCATAACCTCATGCAATAGACTAGGTTAGTTTCTGCCACGTTATGTATGATATTTCTCTTTGATCAACTATTGTTCATCCGATTTTTCAAGTTGTATATCTGATAAGCTTATGCCTTAGAAACATCGACTTGGTTCTGTCGTTTACTAGAATCAAAACCAACACTATGAGAAAGATTTTTTATTTATCATGCCTTCTACTTTTTATGACTTATGCGGGTCACGCACAAACTGATGAGGCGCAAATCAAAGAGGTAATCACTAAAGCATATGTCGGAGGGATTCACAATGGGGGACCCATTGAAGACATTAGGGACGGCTTCCATCAAGCATTTAAAATGATGGTACAAGCGGGGGACAAGGTGAACGAGGTGACACGTGATGGCTGGATAGAGCGAATTGAAGCTGGAAGAAAGAGACAGCCTAACCCTGACCCTAATAGACCAAAAGCCACTGGTGAGTTTGTTCGTGTTTCTATTACTGGCACTAATGCCACAGTCGAACTCAAACTAATCCGAAATGGTAAAACTCTGTTTACTGATAACCTGGCATTGTATAAAATTGGCAGTGGTTGGAAGATAGTGAGCAAGACTTTTTATCGTCATTGAATCTTTTCTATAGAACTTTTATTACAGCTTCAATAAGCTTGCTGTGGCCTGATTCAAGGGTAATGATTTCGGGTTCTGCTAGAAGCTTGACCAAGGGAGTGATTTCTTTCTGGTTAATCACCTTATCGTACTTACCAAGGTAAAAGGTCAGTTGTATCGGAGTTTCGTTGACCAGGTTGGCCAACTTTTTATGGTTGGGCGTGAAATGCCTGAAAGCCACCCAGCTGTAATAGACCTGGGCCCTTTTGTTCTCTGTTTCCATTTGTGACAGCGCAAATCGCAAATTATAGTTGTCTGTCAACCTCAATGCTCTTGAAAACCCGACCAACGTTTTGAAGAGTAAGGGATTTTTGATCTGAGTTTTAAACAGTTTCCTAATCAAGTATGGATAAGTAGAAAAACGGTAGGAGAAATGAGTCTTAATACCATCCGGAGCCAAAAGGTGAATATGATCGATACGATCAGGATAAAGCTCAGCAGTTGTCATCGCGAATTTTGCACCCATGCTGAATCCGAGGACTTCAAAACGATCTATAGATTCTTTCTCAAAAAAACGTTCGGTGAATTCGAACCAATCGGGTGGGCGGAAAGACTCTTGCTTTCGATGCCATTCGCTTTCACCATGGAAAAATATATCAAAGCTATAAACCGTAAACCTATCCTTTACAGCTTCTTGAAGTGATTCGAAAACTTGACGGTCCTGCCCGAAGCCATGAAAGCACAAAAGTGCACGTTCACCTCCCGGCCATCTGGTATATTTCAAAGATGCCTGCGAAAATTCAATAAAACCATGCTTGTTCTCAGACATCAAATCATTTCATATGCATTGCCCTAAAATGTCGAATCATTATGGTTTTACAAGTTCAAAATTCAAAATATTCTTTGGTACGAAACAGGACTTTTCACTTGTACATTTTGAAGAATTTTCACTTTCGGACAACAAAATATACCCTAAATGCGTCAATAACCCGGACGGAAACTTTGAAAAACATTAGGGTTTCCATAGTTTTGATCCGAAATGAAGAAGAAGTGACGGTAAGAGAGAAGATCATAGAAGCAACCAGCGAGTTATTCATGCAGTTCGGTATCCGGACTGTGACCATGGATGACATCGCCAAACACCTGAGTATTTCGAAGAAAACGATTTACCAGTTTTTCAAGGATAAACGAGAGTTGGTGAATACCATAACACGTTTGCATCTGGATATTGAAGAGACGCGATTTGAGGGTGTTATTGAAGAAAGCGACAATACAGTACATGAATTGCTCATTGTTTCCCAGTGCCTGAGAGAGAGCATGCAGGAAATGAAGATCAACATTATGAATGAACTGCAGAAGTTTTATCCGGAAGCCTGGAAGCTTTATATGGATTTCAAAAATGATGTGATGAAAGAATCCATCAGGGATGTAATCGTAAGGGGGCAGAAGGAAGGTTATTTCAGAGCTGAAATTGATCCGGATTTGATTTCACTAATGCGGATCGAACAAGTCCAGTCTTTTTTCATGAACAACTTATACCCGAGAGATAAATACAGTCTGGCGGATGTCCAGCTACAATTATTCGATCATTTTATACATGGGCTTTTTACAATAGAAGGCCATAAACTTTTTAATCAATACACAACTAACAAACAACAACATGAAACGCAGAATTAGTGCTTCATTATTACTCTTACTCTTTTCACTGTTAGGATTTACAGTGAAGGCACAGCAGGGTTATACGCTTCAACAGGCTATTGAATATGCGCTGCTCAACAACGAGAGTGTACTCAATGCTGAATTAACTAAGAAAGATGCTGATGCCCAGGTACTGGAAACCAGGGCTGATGGTTTACCTCAGTTGGATGCCAGTTTTGGTTATACTAATAATACCCAAATTCCAGTGAACATTGTGCCGGCCAACGTTTTTGACCCAACAGCACCAGCTGATGCTGTACAAGCTATTCGTTTTGGTGTACAACACCAGGGTAGCCTTGGGGTAACAGCCTCACAGATGATTTGGGATGGCTCATTTTTCATTGGTCTAAAAGCGGCTAAGACCTTGAGAGATCTGGTGGATAGAGACAAGGTAAAGGCCGAGGTAGATGTTGTGGGGATTGTAACAAAGGCTTACTATTTAGTGCTGGTCAATGAATCCAGAATTGCACTGATAGATGCCAACTATGCCAATCTTGAAAGCACCCTGAACGAAACTCGTGCACTATATGAGAACGGATTTGCCGAGAAAATTGATGTCAGCCGCCTTCAAGTACAGTTGAACAATCTGGTTGCCGAGAAGGCGGGAGTTTTGAGTGCTGTTTCAGGTAGCCTGAATATCTTAAAATTGTCTATGGGTATGCCGGTGTCTCAAAGCATCACCTTAACAGACCCATTGGAAAGTATTGATTTCACCTATGATCAGAATGAGATCAACAATTTCAGCATTCAAAACCGAATTGAAATACAGCAGATGAATTTTAATAAGCGCTTGGCTGAGCTGGATTTGAAAAATGTCAAGTCGGGTTACATTCCAAAAGTAAAATTCAATGCGGCATGGGGTAGAAACAATGGTAATGACAGCTTTAGCAATTTGTGGAGCAACGAGTGGTTCACCAACTCCAATATTGGCATAAATGTGAGCATACCTGTTTTTGATGGCTTTAGAAAAAAGTACACGATACAGCGAAAGAAGATTCAGTTACAGACTTTGGATAACAACTACAAGTTGCTGGCCAACAATATCAATTTTGAAGTTATCGATGCTAAAAACAGTTTAGATGTCAATCTTCAAAAATTGACTGTGCAACAAGCTAATATTGATTTGGCCAGGGAAGTAAGAGATATTACCACTGAAAAATATAGAGAAGGGGTAGGTTCAAACCTCGAGGTACTCAATGCTGAAAAGGACTATAAAGAGGCCGAAACAAATTATTTGGAAGCCCTTTACAATGCAGTCATTTCTAAAGTTGATTTGGATTTGGCCCTCGGAAAATTACATCAATAACAATGACTAACAAGACTTTTAATTATACCAGAATTATGAAAACTCAATCAATTATCGCACTTTTTATCACTGCACTACTAGTAGTGGCATGTGGTCAACAACCTGAAGGAGTGGAAGCCAAAAAAGCTGAACTCACAGAGGCCAAAGCTCAAATGGCTGAGTTGAAAGCACAGATTGCTACTTTGGAAAAGGAAATCAGAATTGAAGATCCGGATTTCATGAAGACGACTGAGACTGCCGTTATGGTCACTTCAATAGCTGCTGACAAGTCTGAATTTCATCACCAGATTCAGGTTCGCGGTGCTGTGATGTCCAGAACAAACATCAACATCAGCTCAGAAGTTATGGGGCAATTGAAAGAGCTCAATGTGAAAGAAGGTCAGCAAGTAAGGAAGGGGCAGATCATCGCTGTTATAGATTCCGAAAGCATCGAAAAATCCATTGACGAGGTGAATACAAAATTAGAATTTGCTACCACGGTTTATGAAAAGAGAGATAGGCTTTGGAAGAAAAATATAGGGACGGAAATTGACTACTTGACCGCCAAAAATGACAAGGAGTCTTTGGAAAACCAATTGGAGACTTTGAACACCCAACTGGCTAAAACAAAAATCAAGTCACCACTTACCGGTACTATTGAAAACGTTCCAGTGAAAAGTGGTGAGATAATCCAGCCAGGTAATCCGATTGCTTTTTTAGTGAGTAATGCCGACATGTATATCACTGCGGAAGTTTCGGAAACCTTTATTGGCGATTTTAAAAAGGGCGATGCAGTTTCAGTGACCATTCCATCACTTGATGAATCTTTTGACTCTTCGATTTCCAGCATAGGGAAGGTGATTAACGAAGGCAGCAGAACATTTACAATAGAAGTGAAGCTGCCGAGGGTAGAAGCCTTCATGAAGACGAATCTGGTGGCTACTTTGAATCTGACTGACTATAAAGCAAACGATGCAATTGTAATTCCTTCCAGGATTATCCAGGAAGACATCAACGGAAACTTTATCTACTTGATAGATAACAATAAGGCTAAGAAAGTCCATGTAGAATTAGGGCTTTCCTATGATAACAAGACACAGGTAATTGCTGGCCTTAGTGGTGGCGAATCTATTGTGGATAAAGGCAATAGAGCGGTCGGTGATGGAACCGCCTTGAATATTCAGAATTAATATCAACCTCATATACCATAACTATGGCACAAGAGAATAATGAAAAATATGTAATCGATAAGGAGTTTGGTTTAACCTCCTTTTCGCTTAGGAATAAGATCACGGTCTATGTGATTACCGCGCTCATTATTGCCGCTGGAATTTATTCATACATCACCCTACCTAAAGAGGCTTTTCCAGAAGTGGAGATGCCAACAGTGTATGTGAGTACGTTTCACCCGGGCAATTCACCAGTAGATATCGAAAACCTGATTACCAGAGAAATTGAAAAGGAAATCAACACCATTGAAGACGTTGATAACATACAATCCACCTCTGTACAGGATTTTTCTTCCATAGTGGTTGAGTTCAATGTTGGCACAAATGTGAATCAGGCAGTGTTGGATGTTAAAGACGCAATTGATAAGGCTAAGTCAGAATTACCATCTGACTTGAGGCAAGACCCGAATGTGATCAAATTTAGCTTCTCTGAGAACTTCCCAATCCTGAATATCAACCTGACTGATCCAACAAAAACCCTGGATGAGTTGAATGATTATGCAGAATTCCTGGAAGATGAAATCGAAAAGTTCCAGGAAGTCTCCAAGGTTGAAATTAGAGGAGTAGACGAAAAGGAAGTCAAAATTAAGGTGGATCCTTTCAAATTGGAAGCCAGAAAAGTGACTTTCAATGACATCGAAAATGCGATTGCTGCCGAAAATATAACGCTTTCCGGGGGCAATGTAGTTGCCGATGGTCTTAGAAGAAATGTGCGTGTGTTAGGTGAATTTGATGATCCGTCACAGATGGAAGAAATTGTTATCAGTAACGAGGATGGAAACATTGTTTACTTAAAAGATGTAGCCACTGTAGAATTCGACTACAAAGACAAGCAGAACTATGCGAGGTTGGATCTTGACCCAGTGGTTAAGATTGATGTAATGAAAAGAAGCGGGCAAAATCTTTTGATCGCCACCGATAAAATCATGGCACTCATTGGTGAGAGCAAGGCGAGTGGTCAGCTTCCTGAATCAGTTACTGTGACCATTACAAATGATCAGTCTAAGGATACGCGTGAGCAGGTTAGTAGCTTAGGTAACAACATCATATTTGGTGTCGTTCTGGTAGTAACAGTTTTACTGTTCTTCCTGGGAACAAGAAACTCCCTGTTTGTGGGTATGGCTATTCCATTGTCAATGTTTATGGCATTGATGATACTTGGAATGGCGGGAATCACTATTAACACCATGACACTCTTCGCTTTGATTATGGCCTTGGGTATGTTGGTGGATAATGGAATTGTGGTTGTTGAGAATGTCTACCGTTTGATGGAACAAGGCTTAAGCCCAATGGCCGCGACAAGACGAGGTGTAGGTGAGGTTGCCTTTCCTATTATTTCGTCCACAGCCACTACACTGGCAGCCTTCCTTCCCTTGGCATTTTGGCCAGGTATGATGGGTGAGTTTATGCTCTACCTACCATTGACTCTGATGATCACTTTGGGATCATCTCTCTTTGTTGCCTTGGTTATCAACCCTGTGTTTATTGCCTCATTTATGACTGTAGATGGAAAAAGGGAGATCAATCATAAAAAGGTATTGATAAGATCAATAATCGCCATTGTAGCTGGAGCAGGTGTTGCCTTTGGAGCCAATATCATCATGCTAGGAAATTTGCTGATGTTGATAGGCTTTATCACCCTATTGAATATCTACATTCTGGGGCCTTCATCAAGGAGATTTCAAGCTACTTTCCTTCCGTGGCTAGAAGGTATTTATGAACGCGTGCTTAGAAGCGCAGTAAGGAGACCTTTGCTCTATTTAGGAGGGGCATTTCTTCTTTTGATAATTTCACTGGGTATTTTTGCCGCTAAGCAGCCAGAAACCATTTTCTTCCCTGAAAATCAGCCTAAATATGTAAACGTTTTCGTGGAATTTCCGGTTGGAACAGACATTGAAGTTACCAACGAGTTTTCAAAACAAATTGAGGCACAGGTGATTGATATCATTAAGCCTTATGATCGAATTGTGGAATCAGTTAGCACAAATGTAAGTCAAGGAGCCGCTGACCCGAATGATCCTTCGGCAGTTGGTCAATCTGAAGAGCCACACAAGGCCAGAATCACAGTAAACTTCATTGAGAATAAACTGAGAGGTGATTTGAAAACCAGTGAAATCATGGAAGTGATTCGCGAAAAAGTGGTTTTGGAACCTGGCCTTACTTTAACGGTGGACAAAGATGCTGCAGGGCCTCCAGCTGGTAAGCCAGTGAATTTGGAGATTTCAGGAGATGATCTTGAGGTACTGGTGGAGATCACAGAAGATGTCCAGCAAAGAATTGCTGCCTCTGGAATTCAGGGAATTGAAAAACTAAAAAGCACCTTGGAATTAGGCAAGCCTGAGCTCATAGTAGACATTGATAGAGAAAAGGCCAGAAGGTTTGGACTATCCACCAACTCCATTGCCAATGAAATCAGAACGGCACTTTTTGGTAAGGAGATTTCTAAATATAAGGAGGGAGAAGATGACTATGAGATCAATCTCAGGTTAAATCAGGAGTATAGGTATAACATTGATGCGCTGATGAACAAGCAGATTACCTTTAGAAACCAGAACTCTGGAAATTTAGTACAGGTGCCTATTTCATCAGTAGCGGATGTGAGATATAGTTCTACTTATGGTTCAATCAAAAGAAAGGACATGGAGAGAGTAGTGACGTTAAGCTCCAATGTTTTGGCCGGATTCAATCCAACACAAATCAACGATGGATTGAAGGCGCTGATGGCTGATTATGATATGCCTGTAGGCTACAGCTATGCTTTCACCGGAGAGCAAGAAGAGATGGCTGAAAACATGGCATTTCTTTCCAAAGCTTTGGCCATTGCAGTGTTCTTAATCTTCCTGATCATTGTTTCTCAATTCAACAAGGTGACAGCACCCTTTATCATTATGTTCTCAGTACTGTTAAGCACCATTGGTGTGTTTATGGGACTTGTGATTTTCGATATGAAGTTTATCGTGATCATGACCATGATAGGTATTATCGCTCTGGCTGGTATTGTTGTAAACAATGCTATTGTATTGATTGACTTTATTGAATTGACGAGAAAAAGAAGAAGAAGAGAGTTGGGTATGGAAGAGGATGCAAGATTGCCAATGGATGAGGTAATCAAGTCTATAATAGTTGCAGGCAAGACCAGGTTGAGACCAGTATTGCTTACAGCCATTACAACCATTCTTGGGTTGGTGCCTTTAGCCGTAGGTTTGAATATTGATTTTATAGGCACTTTTGCAACCTACAATGCAGATTTCTACGTGGGAGGAGATAATGTGATCTTCTGGGGCCCAATGTCTTGGACAATCATATTTGGTTTGACCTTTGCCACGTTCCTGACCTTGATCATTGTACCAACCATGTATCTACTCGCTGATAAGGCAATGTACCGCATTGCCAAATGGCGTGGTAAAATACAAGTTATTGATATTCCGCAACCTTCAGGAGACGCCAAAGAAGTTTTGGCCTGATGTTTGTAACACAAGAAGATGTGGTGATAACTGGTTCTCGCGTCACGGGAGCCGGTTCATAGTTAAGGTTGATTTGGTGAGCTCCCGGCAATGGTCGGGAGCTCCTATTTTATGCCAACTTGATTGTAAATGGAAGCCCTTCTGGCGCGATCAATACGGTATTCGAACTCTTTTGAGTTGCTGAAGGTTGAATAATATGAGATGCCGGTAAGTACTATACAATTTTTGCTCATCATCGTGGTCCTGATTTGGATCGATTTCTACGCCTATCAGGCAATCAATACCCTTATTACCAAGAGTAAAGCCCCCTTTAGTAAATGGGTAAATGGCATTTATCTCACACAGGCCATTGCCCTCATTGGCCTTGTAATCTATCTGAGATTTACACAATACGGCACCGTACCTTTTAGTTTTATGGCCTCAGCTATTTTCATGGCTTACCTGGCCAAACTCGTGATTGTTCTGTTTGTTTTGACTGATGATTTCAGACGGGTGATCAAGTGGTTTTTTGGGAAAAAGAAAGCGAGAAGTGAAAGGCAAAAACTGTCAGGCGAAAGAATTCCGAGGTCTCAATTTTTGGCGCGTAGTGCAGTAATAGTCGCAACCTTGCCCATCGCTACCATGAGCTTTGGTATTGTTTCAGGTGCCTATGATTATCGCATCAGACGAAGGAAAGTATATTTACCCAACCTGCCAAGGGCTTTTGATGGGATTAAGATCGGGCAAATCTCGGATATTCATAGTGGAAGTTTTTTTGATAAAAAAGCTGTTAAAGGTGGGATAGACCTACTCCTCAATGAAAAGCCGGATTTGATTTTTTTTACCGGTGACTTGGTGAACAACCAAACCAAAGAGGTAAAAGAGTATTTTGATATCTTCTCAAAAATCAAGGCCGATCTAGGTGTCTATTCAACATTAGGGAATCATGACTATGGAGATTATATGCAATGGTCCAGTCAAACAGCTAAAACAAAGAACCTTCAGGATATGGTGGGGGTTCATAAACGTCTGGGCTGGAACCTTCTTTTGAATGAAAACACCTCACTAGAACAAAACGGAGACAAGCTGGCTATTTTGGGTGTGGAGAACTGGGGAGCAGGAAGGTTTGCTAAATATGGCAAACTGGAAGAGGCAAACAGGCATGCCGAAGGTGACGTTAAGTTGCTACTTTCTCATGATCCCAGCCATTGGGATGCACAGGTCAGACCTAATTACCCTGATATCGATATGATGTTCGCGGGCCATACCCACGGTATGCAATTGGGAGTTGAGATTGGAAACTTCAGATGGAGCCCTTCACAATGGATGTATAAGCAATGGGCCGACTTGTATCAGGAAGAAAATCAGTATTTGTATGTTAATCGTGGCTTTGGCTTTCTTGGTTTCCCGGGAAGAATCGGGATTTATCCTGAACTCACAATCTTGGAATTGAAAAAAGCCTGAAACCCGCTGTAAACCGGGTTCCAGGTTTTATTAATTGTTAGCAATCTAAATTGTCAGGAATTGCGGCATCGGGTACCTCATGGCTGAACGATGGGTTAGTTGTAGCCGTACCTAACATCTCGGTGGTCACGTTCCAATACTGCACTACTGCACCCTCAAACTTTGAATAAATGGCAGTAGGGCCCGTTACTTTCACCAAGTCACCTATGGCTATGCTACGTCCATCAGTATTGTTAATGGCGGCATCGTCAGCAGCGGCCGCTCCAATGGCCGAACCACCCCAGGCACCTGCGATGGCTAATGCCGCGACAATGACGATCAGTACAAGCAATGCCAGCAGGCACAGCCACACCGTTGCGCAACCAATTGCTGCAGCAGCCACAGCTCCTGCAATCACACCTGCGGCACCACCAACTGCCGAACCTACTATGGCGCCCACTGCAGCCCCACAAACTTTTGAAGATTTGTAGAAAACCTTCAGAATTGGGCTACCCGCATCAGAACAAAAAACCTTTTTGGCCTGATCATTAGCCTCTATTATTGGCCAATACTTACTTTTAATTACTACATCTACACTGGGATGGTCGGCTGCAAATGGAAACACACCAAGGTCGTCTCCGTTGATTGCCTCTACCACGCCTGAAAGGCAACGAGAGTCACCCGCAGGGTCTGCGTTGCACTTTTCACTCCACAGGTAGATAAAGATTGAAACTATGAGTATCGCTACCGCAATACCTACAATCACAAAGCCCCAGGTGGTAGTAATACCCAAAAACTGGATTGCCTTTCCAAAGATGCTTACCCCTTCCTGAGCGGCTTTTACTCCTGCTGCTATTCCACTGATAACACCACCAACGATGCCGAAAAAGGCCAGAATTTTCTCCCAGCGCGTATCAACAACTGCCCCTAAACTTCCACATTTTAAATAGTCCATGATTTCTAAGTTTTTGGGTTAATCGAAGTTTTCACAATTCTTACAAAACAGCCTGCCGATGACAGAGCCCAGAATCATCCCTATCAGGATCATAACTATTGGCTGCGCCACATCGCTGTTGATGAGCATAGCCAAATACATAGTAAGCAGGCTGGTGAGCATGGCTCCCAAAAAGAGTGAGTTGAAAATCTTGCCGAAGCCATACCTGAAAAAGATGCCAAAAAAGGCACTAGTCAGTATAAGTGAGAACAGACTGACCCCAAGGGCCATCAATAGAAGATCGGTACTTCCGGGTGCCAGATAAATCTGGCCGAATAAGATGAATCCGGCCATGAAACCGGCAAAACAGCCGTTGTAGGCATACATCATCTGACAATTGGTTTTTATTCCTAATACATTCATTTTTTTTGATTTAGGGTTGAATTATTCAAACAGAAACAGACAAGCGATGGAAAACACCACCATAGAGTTGGCCATTACTTCTGAGAGCAACTACATTGAAACGTTTGGTTTCATTGGTGCCAGCAGGAGGGGATAGGCTCAAAGTGATATTGGCTGATTGGCCGGGAATCAGATTGATAGCATTTGTACTCAGGCCAGGCGACCAATCAGATTCGAGAACCTGTAGGCTAAACGTTTCGGCCGCTGAGAGTGAATTGTAAATTGGGAATTGGAATTGATGTGTACTCCCGGCCTTACTCCCAGCCGATGACCAACTTTGCTCTCCGAGATTATTGATGTCATCGCGATCATGCGGATGTTCAATCGTGACAAAGGTGCTGATGTTGCTCCATTCATCTTTAACACTCTGAGGGAGTGGAAATTTTATTTCTGCCTCGGCTCCCGCAAGGCCCTGCTTGTTCAGGTTGGTTTGGAGAATGTTAAGTGTCTGTCGGGGAAAGCCGATACCAAATTGACTGTAGGCCACCTTCACATAAACCCCGACTGCAGCGGAATCACTGGAATAATTGCGCACAGTGACTACAACATCCTCATCTACCCCTCCGGTGAGGTTGGTAGTAATGTCGGGACTGTCCCATGTCATGGGCTGTCCGGCCAGAAAATTCTGTTGTTGGCTGTACATGCCGGGATCCGGTTGTTTGGGAGGTGTTTCCGGTTTTAAGCAACAATCGCTCTTGTTGTATTTCCGATCCGAAGGGGGGCAAACCCCCTTGGTTTTTGAATGAGTGATACTTGTTTCCATAAAGCTATTTTTTACTCTTTATGGGGTTTTCGGAAAAAGGTAACCCATCGATACTCAATAATTATTGAAATAAATGATAATAATTATTTGAATAGTCATTAAAATGTTGTGCTCTGTTCCAGAAGATAGTGGTTGATAAATTCATCACAGATGGAAATTCAGAAGTGCAAGGATGAGTCCTTCAAGCGTGGTGATTTATCCTTAGATTAACATTTCGGAACAGGCTACTCAGAAGCAAGTATAGTTCACCCAATTTCAGCGTACCCGTATTGGCCAGATATCCATCTTTTCGACTTCTTTTCTATGCTTTATATAGATGGTGTTTTGAGGATTGCTAAATTCGAATAGTTTTGTACCTGAGTAATTCATCACTAGGCTTTATTTAATTGAACCTTGAACTCCATTACTTTGTCAAGAAGTGAAAATTTTATGAGTAGGACCATCATCTTTGTACTGATCCTAATCTTAATGGCCGCGCCTATAACTTCCGCTGTATGTATGATTTCTGGCGATGAAGATGGATACGCACTTTTTCAAAAGAGCAAAGAAGGCGAGGAACGCAAAAGCAGTGAATCCGAGGAAGGTAAAGATGAAAAGAGCATTGAGGAATTGGTTTTGCCATTTCATAATGATCTACTCATAGTTGCAAAACTTAGGTCCAAATACGCCTTGAAGAGTAATATGTGGTATTTGATCCAAAGTATGGATGTGATTACGCCACCTCCTGAATTTAAACATTCGTAATATCACATTCAGTTCTGGTTCGCCTACACAAATTCAGAACTCAAAAAACTACTCACCCTTACAATTTATTTATCAACATTAGGTCAGTACTCTTCAGAGTGCTAACTGAATTAAACTAAAATCTGTGAAGAACTTCTTTGACTTTCGCTTTTTCAAAAATGATGCATTAGGAGGGATTACCGCTGGTATTGTGGCCCTACCATTAGCCCTGGCTTTCGGTGAACAATCCGGTTTGGGTGCTGCTGCCGGACTTTATGGTGCCGCCTTTATAGCGTTTTTTGCCGCCATGTTTGGAGGTACACCAACACAAATTAGTGGTCCTACCGCACCAATGACTGCCTTAAGTATGGTAGTGATTGCCAGCTTAATCCAAACCTATGAAGGTAAACTGGAAGAGGCCCTGGCGGTTATTCTAATGGTGTTTCTACTGGCCGGTCTAATACAAATTGTATTGGGCTTCTTGAAACTTGGTTCTTATATAAAATATATTCCATATACCGTGGTGTCCGGATTTATGACGGGCATTGGCGTAATAATACTTATCACCCAAATACCCCCGGCTTTGGGATATTATGCCGGTCAGGATGAAGAGGTTGTGGAGAGTTTTTTGCCTCAGGCCGAAGAGCTCATTCTGGAAAGAATATTGAAAGAGGAAGCTGAAGATGGCATCATGGTGCTTGAAGATTTTAGAGAAACGATCGATAGGGCGCAGCAGGTAAGCGAAGAGGATATTAAAACCGAAGCGCAAGTACTTGCCACTAATGACTCTAGAGGGGTATTCGGTTCATTGTCTTATCTGAAAGAAAGCATAAGCAACATTAATTATATAGAATTGCTACTGGCGGCAATAACTATAGCTATTATTTATGGATTTAAGAGGATAACCAAAGCAATACCCAGCACATTGGTCGCCCTTGTTGTAGTTGCTGGAGGCGCCTACCTACTGGGATTGGACTATGTCAAAATCAAAGAAATTCCAGTGGGACTACCCGTCTTCCACTTTGAAATGTTTTCGGGATTTAGCTTTGGGAAATTAGCACCCTTTCTGATCTCGGCCGTTTTGCTGGCCCTCCTTGGAGCGATAGATTCATTGCTTACTTCGGTAGTGGCAGACAACATTACCAAAACTCAACACGAGCCAAACAAAGAGCTCGTAGGTCAAGGTATTGGAAATGGAATTGCAGCCATGTTCGGTGGTTTACCAGGTGCAGGAGCTACCATTAGAACAGTTGTGAATATTCAAGCCGGAGGCAAAACCAAACTCTCAGGAATGGTAGCGGGTATTTTACTCTTTGTCATCCTGATTTTATTAGGGCCAACCGCCTCTTTGATTCCGGCAGCGGTGTTAGCAGGAATATTAATCACCGTGGGAATTGGAGTGATGGACTATAAGGGATTGAAAGCCCTGCGCAGAATGGAGTTATCTGAGAAAATTATTCTGCTAAGCGTATTGCTACTCACCGTATTCTGGCAGCTCGTGTATGCTGTGGCCGTTGGATTGGTATTGGCTGCTATTGTTTTCCTTAAGCGCATGAGCGATATTTCAGCTACTCAGGTCATTACCAATAATATGACAAGAACTGAAGATGATCGAGAGCTTTGGGAAGACGAATTGGTGGTGGCACCAGAAATTCGAGAAAAGGTCGTTTTTAAGCATCTGAATGGGCCAATGTTCTTTGGATTTGTTAGTGATTTTAGATCCATGGTTTCGGATTTGCCCGACATTCATATCCTGATCATTCGAATGGAGAAGGTGCCATTTATGGATCAGTCTGGAGTTTATGCCCTGGAGGCAGCCGTTGAACAGTTGCATCAGCAAGAAGTTGTGGTGGTGCTTTGCGGAGCTAACGATCAGGTAGGTGGGATATTGAAGAGTATGAAAATCGTTCCTGAAATGGTATCCGAACGCCATATGTTTGATGATTTCTCTAGCTGCAGAATTTGGCTTCGTGAAGTGCTTGCTAATGATGGGGCGCTGGAAAAAGAATTGAAGATGTTGGAGTAAGAGGATAAAAACATCACAAAAAAATAAGCCTTTCTAGAGATAAAAATGGCTTATTTTTTTGTCTATTAGACTACCGATCAACGCAGCTGGTTTTTATTGGCTATTAATCCAGTATGTATCTTTTGCATTGTTTTAAGTTATAGTGCAGACCATTTTTTGATCTTCGTGAGGCGATTGTCTGTAAATGCAATATTCGAACAGGTAAAACCTAAAAACTGAACTATGTCAAGCTCAATTAAAAGGACAAAATCACTACTAGTTGTCTCACTAATGATATTCATCTTCTCGGGATGTGGAGAAGAAGATACTGGGAATCCACCAAACGAAGAAAGCGAATTGGTTGAATTGAAATTCGAAGGTGAATGGTCAGACAATATAGGGGACAGCCCCAATGTCTCGTTTATAGTAGAAGGTCGGGACGGTGTTATGGAAGGCATTTTCTTTTGGAGGCATAATTTTGTGGCATGTTGTGGAGCCCCCACGCTAATCAGCTTTACAATTAGTGGGACAATACTTCAAAGCCTGATATTAGATGAGTCCAGAGTCGCTTGTGGAGGACAAAATCCTGGCAACGGGTCTATTTTTACTGGAGGAGGAACAATCAGCAATGATGGTAATTCCATAACGATGAATCTTTCGGCAGATGAAGATTGTGGAGTAGGCAGGCGTGAGGCCACTATCACATTTACCAAGGTTAATTAGATGTTTTCAGCTCTTTTGCCATAGCTGTGGCAATCGAGTCGACTAAGACCCTGATTAAGAAGCAATCCAAGACTAATTTCTTGAATAGATAATCGAATTCTCGAGTGCCTTTTTTGATTGGCTATAATCAAAGATAGCTTTTTTGTAGATTCAGGCTTTAATTCAAATAAGCCAATCCATGAAAAGACTCACCACTACATTTCTATTCCTGTTTATTGGAGCAACTGCCTTAGCACAAGTCAACCCGAAATGGGTACGATGGCCTTCCATTTCTCCTAACGGACAGCATATTGTTTTTACCTATAAAGGGGATCTATACAAAGTATCTTCTCAGGGAGGTGATGCCACTCAGTTGACATTCCATCAGGCTCACGATTTTATGCCGGTGTGGAGTAAGGATGGTGAGACGATTGCATTCGCATCGGATCGCTATGGCAACTTCGATGTTTTCACTATGAACCCGATGGGAGGAGAGGCTACCCGCCTGACCTTTCATAGCGGCAATGAAAGTCCGTATTCATTCTCTTCTGATGATAGGTATGTGATTTTTGGAGGTATGAGAAATGATATTGCCGAACATCGACAATACCCGACAGGTTCGCAACCAGAGCTATACCAGGTGCCCATTGCCGGAGGAAGGGTAGATCAGGTATGGACTATTCCCGCGGAGTATGTCAAAGTGAGTAAAAATGGAAGACAAATGATCTACCATGATAAAAAGGGTGGAGAAAATGAATATAGAAAGCATCATACTTCCAGCATCACCCGAGATATCTGGTTGTATAATATGCGTTCCGATAGCCATACCATGATCACCACCTTTAATGGGGAAGATCGTGAGCCGGTATTTAGTCAAGATGAGAAAAGTGTCTACTACCTGAGTGAGCAAGGTGGCAATGCCAACGTATTTAAGCTTTCATTGGACAACCCATCGCAAACTCAGCAAGTGACCAGTTTCAAGCTGCACCCTGTGCGTCATCTTTCTCAGGGTAGCGGATTGTTGAGCTTTAGTCAGGATGGACAGGTATATACAATGCGTGAAGGTCAGCAACCAACTAAGCTGTCAATTAATATCCGAACACAGGCCTCTTCAAACCCTGATAGTTATATCACTATTAATGGAGGAGTTCAGGAAATGGACATTTCTCCAAACGGAAAGGAAATAGCCTTTATCGCGAGAGGCGAAGTTTTTGTGACTTCGGTTGATGGAGCGCTCACTAAGAGGATAACTAATACTCCGGAAAATGAGCGTTTTGTAAAATGGACTGCAGATGGTAAGAACGTGGTCTACTCTAGTGAAAGAGGAGGAAGATGGCATATTTTCCAAACCAGGAAAGTCAGAGACGAAGAGCCTTTTTTCTATGCTTCGACCTTATTGGAAGAAGAAGCATTGGTGAGTAACGAGTTAGATAACTATCTACCCGAATTTTCACCGGATGGTAAGAAAATGGCCTTTATGGAAGACAGAAGGACATTGAAAGTGATGGATTTGGAATCGAAAAACACTGTTACCCTATTAACTCCGGATGATCTTTACCATATGCGAGATGGTGATAAATACTATAAATGGAGTCCTGACAGTGAGTGGTTACTGATTGGTTGGGGAAAGACATTGAGTAATGCAGAGGTGCTGCTTATGTCAGCTGACGGTACTCAAAGACACAACCTAACGGAAAGTGGGTATTCCGATGGTTCCCCAAAGTGGGTCAATGGAGGTAAACAAATGCTATGGTTTAGTAACAGAAATGGATTGAAAAGCTACGCGACAAGTGGCCAAAGTCAGAATGATGTGTATAGCATGTTCTTCTCAAAAGATTCCTGGGACAAGTACAAACTGAGCAAAGAGGACTATGATCTCTTGAAGGAGACTGAAAAATTGACCAAGGAAAAGGACAAAAAGAAAGAAGAAGATAAGAAAGACGAAAAGAAGGAAGAGAAAAAAGAGGAGAGCAAAAAGCTTGAATTTGATTGGGAAGATATGAAAGAGCGTACCGCTCGCTTTACAATTCACTCCAGTAGCTTGGGAGATGCGGTGCTTTCAAAAGATGGTGAAAAACTCTACTACCTCGCACGCTTCGAAAGAGGCATGAACCTCTGGACGACAAATCTGAGAACCAGAGCCACCAAGATGGCGATCACCCTGAATGCAGGATTTGGCAGCCTGAGATGGGATAAGGAGCAAAAGAACCTGTATTTGCTGAGCGGAGGACGTATTTCCAAGATCAATCCAGAGAATGGAAAAAGAGATAACATCAGCATTGCTGGCGAAATGCAATTAGATACTCAAAAGGAAATGGAAGCCATGTTCAATCACGTTTGGACTCGCATTGATAATGTTTTTTATGAGTCATCTTTTCATGGAATAAATTGGGACAAAATGAAGGTGGAGTATGAAAAATTTATAGGACACTTGGGTAATGGTTATGAGTTTGCAGAAATGTTAAGTGAAATGATCGGGGAGCTTAATGTGTCACATGCTGGAGGCAGGTTTCGGAGTAGTATTCCAAATGCAGATGCTACAGCTTCCCTTGGCATTTTCATCGATTATAAACACCGTGGAGATGGCATCCTGATTACTGAAGTTTTAAAGGGAGGACCGCTCGATAAAGCCAATATGAATGTGAAGGCTGGAATGATCATCGAGAAAATCGATGGGGTGACCATAACTTCCGACAGGGATATCGCTACTTTCTTGAATCGTAAGGCAGGCAAGTTTATGCTCCTTGATATATTTGATCCAAATAATAAAAAAGAAAGACAACAGATTACAGTGAAGCCAATATCTCTCGGTGCCGAAAGAGGACTACTTTACAACAGATGGGTGAAAATGAACGAGAAGGAAGTAGAAGAGAAAAGTAATGGACAACTTGGCTATGTCCATATACCGGGTATGGGTGATGGCCCTTATCGAAGTATCTACGAAGACATGATGGGCAAGCTTCAGGATCGGAAAGGAGTGATTGTCGACACCCGCTTTAATGGCGGAGGAGACTTGGTCTCGGATCTGGCCATGTTCTTCACAGGAGTGCCCTTTATCACCTATGCTACGGAGGCGAAGGTAGTAGGCGGGGAGCCAACCTCTCGTTGGACAAAGCCCACACTTACCATGTTTAATGAGTCTAATTATAGTGATGGCCATTGCTTTGCTCAAGGATACACTGATCTGAAAATAGGAAAAACTGTTGGAATGCCGGTGCCTGGTACATGCAGTTGGTCTGGAGGGGAAGGATTGCCGAATGGTGGTTCTTATGGGGTTGTAGCCGTTAGCGCCAAAAATATTGATGGCAAGTGGATGGAAAACCTACAGACCGAACCAGATATCAGAGTTAAAAACATGCCTGGTAAAATTGATAAGGGCATTGATGAGCAATTGGAAAGAGCTATTCACGAACTGCTAAAGGAAGTGAATAACTAGCAGAAACCTGTCAGGTTTAAGTTAATTAGACTGTCGTAGTTCAAGAAAAGAAAACCTCGATACGCTATTAGTCACAACCTGACAGGTTCGGTATCTCGAATTACAGAATTTTAGACCGGTCCGACCGGTAACAATTTAATATGCATCCCGAACTATTTTCCATCGGAGACTTTACTATCCGCACCTACGGGTTTATGATTATGATGGGCGCGCTGCTCGGATTCATCTATGGAGTCCGGGTATTCAAAAAGGATCTGAGTGTGCCTTTGGATAAAGTGCAGAACCTCACGCTTTTGCTTATTGTAGCAGCAGTAGTAGGCGGAAAAATATTTTTTTACCTGGAAGACCCGGGATTTTACTTCCAATCCTTTGAAAATCTAAAGAAGGACTTGTCTACCGGCTTTGTCTTTTATGGCTCCTTGATCTTCGCTATTCCCACCATGATGTTGTACTTCAGACATGCGGGTATACCATTATGGGCTGGAATGGATCGAATGGCTATTGTGGCTTGTATTATCCATGGTATGGGCAGAATGGGCTGCTTTTTTGCTGGTTGTTGTTATGGCATCCCAACAGATTCTGCCTTAGGGGTTACCTTCACCCATGAATTATCAAAAGCGCCTATAGACACCCCCTTGCATCCAACGCAATTGTATTCGGGGACGCTGATTTTCCTGATCCTTGTGGTTTTATTAAAGCTCAAAAAGCACGTCCAGTTTGATGGTCAGCTTTGGTTCTTATATATCATTTTATATGCTACGGGTCGGGGGATAATAGAAATCTTCAGGGGTGACGAAGCTCGGGGTTACATTATTGATGGTGTGCTTTCCCATTCCCAGTTTATTTCCATTTTCATAATTGGTATTGCGGTTTGGGCCTATTTTAGGGTAAAGAAGAATGCTGAATTGAAAGGGAAGAGTTAGGTTGTTTGTGAGGACATAAACTAACCTGTCATTCTGAATGTAGCGCAGCGTAATGAAGAATCCGTCAGTTCTGGACTGCCGAAGTATTGAACTGACAGATTGCCACGTCATGAACCTTTGCTATCGCAAGGATCATTTCTCGCAAAGACAGGTACTGTGATGGTAGCCGCTGTCTGTGAGGACACAGACAATGGCTCAAAAAACCAATGGGCTAACCCTTACTTTTCTTAAGCCTTTTTGCTGCTTTTTTCTCCTTAGGAGTTAGTGCTGCTTCCTTTTTGACAGCCTTTTTTGAGTCTTGGCCCTTTCCCATGATAATCTATTTTTATAGGTTCGTTTTTCTTCAAGATAAGAAGATACTGGTCGATTGCCAGAATTGGTTTTGAATTAATCGAACAATGATGGTTTGGACGCTTTCGTTTGTGTCTCCACAAGCGAACAGGAGTACATCTACTAACCTCTATTTTAAAAATTGTCTGTGGGGACACAGACAATGGCTACCAGCTTAGCTGTCATTCTGAATCAGAGCTCGCCTGTAAGGCAGAGCGGAGATGAAGAATCCGTCTGTTCTGGACTTCTCTTGTCTAGAACTGGCATATTCTTCGGTCATGCTTCCCTCAGAATGACGGTTTTTCGCCTTTGTTGGTGTTGTCACCAACAAGCTGGAATAGTAAAAGGACAGGCGTTGTAAACGCGCGCGCTCTTTTATCTGGCTCCTTTGGATAACGCTACCAATGTTGCCCTTGCTTCTTGGGTATTTTGCACAGGCAGTTCAAAATCAAATCGGACTTTTTTCTCATTTGCAAAAACATCAAATCCCAAGGCATCAATACCTACCATGCAGATGGTGTCATCAGAGGAGATGGCCATTTTTTTGTACACCTTGCAATAACTTACCAAGGAGTCATGATGATCTTCATTCATATGATTGATTACCCTATCTTCTTCTTGTCCCTGGAAGGGGTTATCAATCAGGAAAAGGGAAGGCTCGATCCAATGGATAGCACCAAAACCTCCAATATATCTTACTGATACTGGGCGAAGGCGATAAAAGGAGAAATTATGGGTATTACTATATGCCCTGGATTTTGGGAAATGCCGATAATACCTTTCTTTGACGTCTGTTTCATTTTCAAGGAGGCCTTCCATATGACCAATGATACAGAGTCTTCCATTTGCTTGAACGTCATCGGCTTCACTAATAATTGTTATTGAGCAACGATCATCCTGAGCAATATTCTTTGTATGCTGTGCTATAGTAGAAATAAGTATTACTACCATACCTTGACCATCGAGGCAATAGGGAACCACAGAACCAAATGGAAATCCACCCAACTTAACAGACAAGGTTGATAGTATTCCGAAGTCTTTGGTATTCAATAAGGTTCTGGATGCTGCTATGGACTCTTTGCTCATGATTGTGATTTTATTCAATGTGATTCAAATCGTCTAAAGTTAAGTTATTTTGGACCTGTTTTTTTGAATAAAATCTAAACTCTGCCAGGCTTTTGTTGGTGCCTGGCTATCGGCAGACAGGTTGTTATCAGCAAACCGATTGCCTTTCTTAGTTGTCATTGCGAGGACCAATCTTGCGATAGCAAAGATTTAGGCATGGCAATCTGGCGGTTCGGGACTGTTTCCGTCAAGAACTGGCGGATTCTTCGGTCGCACCGACAATTGTCGGTGTCCCTCTGAATGACGGTTATAGTAGGTTGGCCGGTCTTGAGAAGGAACAAAAACTTGATAAAAGAAAAAGCTCCACATTTCTGTGAAGCTTTTGTTGGTCCACTAGGGCTCGAACCTAGACTCTTCTGTACCAAAAACAGACGTGTTGCCAGTTACACCATGGACCAGTGTGATTTGCGAATACAAAAGTAGTATTTGCTTTTGCTTTTAGGAAATGATTTTAACAAAATTTTTAATGCCTCGGTATTACTTCTCAATCTTCCAAAAAGCTATGCCTCCGGCTTGCTTTCCAAGATGAGCAGTGCTTACCAGCTTAAGGGTTTGGAGGTCAAAGACATCCATCATGCCTGGGTCATCACCAATGCCCTCTACAGAGACAAAGGCATACCTGC